>CALFML010000117.1 GCA_937879845.1 uncultured Myxococcales bacterium | reverse complement strand
GTCGGGAGCCTTAGCCGTGGGCCGACCGGAGATGTTTTCGGCGGGGGCTTGTCCCCCGACGGAAACATCGCAGGGTAGGGGGACCCGCGGCGTGACTGGTTTGACTTGTGATCATCCGAAAGAGTGACCGGCCGAGAAGATGGCAAGAGCGGACGGGCTCGGGTGGGAACAGGCGGGCGCGCTTATTAACCTGGTGAATTTCCGGGCGGACCGGAAAATCCGCGGAATCCGGCGCCGGATTAGGTACTATTTTTGTCGCCGGTTGGCCCCCTGACTCGCACCTTGTGAGCCGATCTGCCGTGCTAAACGCATCGCAGGGGAGCCCGCCCGCCACTTGAGAGGCCGCCCATGGATGAGACCAAGAAAGATCCCCAGCTCTCCGCCGCTGATGCCTTAAAGAGCCACCGCGCCCCCGTCCTGGCGGAGCTCAGCGATGACATCATCGAGCTCAAGACCAAGATCGCGGCGCTGGTCCGCGACAACTTCGGCGGCGACTACAAAAAAGCGTTCGCCTACTACGATCCCGATCAGGACGGCATCAGCGCCGATGAGCTCTCGCAGCTCCTAGAGGAAGCGGGGGTCGGCAATGTCTTTACCCGCAGCAGCTGGGTGTCGGGCATCCTCGAAAAGGTAGACGTCGACCAGAACGGCCGCGTCTCCTGGGTCGAGTTCGAGCGGATCCTCAAGAGCACCTGAGCCGCATCCCTAATACCGCCGGCGTGCCGCTTAAAAAATGCGCAAGCGCCGCGCCGGTGCCGCAGCGGGCGCGCCGAGCTCTCGCTCAAGTGCACAAGCGCCGCGCCGGCGCCGCAGCGGGCGCGCCGAGCTCTCGCTCAAGTGCACAAGCGCCGCGCCGGCGCACCGGGCGCTCGCTCAAACCGACGGGCGTTTGTGATTTGCCGCCGCGGAAGCGGCGGGTTCGGCGCGGACCCAGCCGCCGAGCGCCTGCTCCAGGGCCGCGGCGACCGCCACGGTCAGGTGATCGTTGCCGCGCCGGGCGATGACTTGGATCGCCACCGGCAGCCCGTGCCGATCGAAACCGACCGGAACCACCGTGACCGGATACCCGAGCACGCTCCACAGCCCCGTGTACCCGCTATCAAAGGGAGTCAGCAGCGGAAAGAAGTGCCGCGGCGCCGGGCGGCTGTAGGGCGGCTGCACGATCACCCCGTTTTCTCCAAGCTGCGCCTCCAGCTCTTCGGCCAGCCGCGCCGCGCGGGCCAGCCACTGCTGCTCCTGCGCCGGCAGCCGCCGCACCACGGTCTCCGCGAGCACCGTGACCAGCGAAGGCAGGACATAGCGCGAGCGGCCAAAGGGCAGCCTCACGAGCTCGCGCAGCACGGCGATCCCGGCGCCGCCGCTCAGCAGGTCGGCGTAACCCGCGGGATTCTGGGCGGTCATCGCCGCGGCCCACATCCAGAAGCCTTGATGCAGATCCGGCGCCGCTAGAGCTCCCAGCTTGGCGCCGCCCGCTGCCAAGGCGCCGAGGCAGCGCTCGACCGCCTGACGCATCACCGGGTAGGCGCCGCCGCGTCCGCGCTCAGCAATCGCGAACACCGACACCTGCGACAGATCGACGGCGGCGGGATCCCCCAGCGCCCACGGCTGCACCGTGGCATCGCGGCCGTCGGGGCCGGCCATGACGCGCAGCAGCGGCATCACGTCTTCGACGCGCCGGCACAGCGGGCCGATGACCAGGTAGCGCTCATCGGGCTGCGCCGGGGGAAAATGTCCGGTGTTCGGGCACAGCCCCATCGACGGCTTGTGGCCGACGGTGCCGCAGAACGCCGCCGGGATGCGCACCGAGCCGCCGATGTCCGAGCCGATGCCGAACACCGTGCCGCCCGCGGCGACCAGCGCGCCCTCGCCGCCGCTGGAGCCGCCGCTCGTGCGGCGTCCGTCCCAGGGGTTCTTGGTGCGGCCGTACAGCAGGTTGTTGGTCTCAAGCCACAGGCCGCCCTCCGGCGCGTTGGTCATCCCGAGCACGATCGCGCCGGCTTGCCGCAAGCGCTCGGTCACCGTGGCATCGGCGTCCGCGACCTCACCGCGCCGCCGCAACAGACCGCCGGTGTGCGGCATCCCCTGCAAGGCGACAAACTCCTTGATCGAGCACGGCACCCCCAAAAGCGGCGGCAGCGCGGCCTGCGCCTCCGGCCGGTCGCCGGCTTGGTCATAGCGAGCCGCCGCCGCCCGCGCTTCCTCGCGCGCCGCTTCGAACCGCGGCGCAACGAGCGCGTTTATCGCCGGGTTTACCGCCTGCGTCCGCCTGATGTGCGCTTCGACCAGCTCCACCGGGGAGAGCTGCCGCCGGCGCAGCAGCGACAGCAGCTGCACCATCGACAGCTCGGTGAGCGCCTCCGGCCTCGCCGCGGCGGCGGCTGCGTCGAAGCGCTGAGGAGTGCGGGAGACCGCAGGAGAGCAAGGCGGATTGGACGTGAGCATTGCAGCGGACCTTTCGTCGAAAACGAGCTTGGCGGCCGGCTTTTGCCGAGGGCTTATTGGAGGATGAGAGCGCCGTACGGAGCAACGCTGAAGGAGGTGCCGCTTGCCCCGGTGATGAGATCCTTGCTCGTCGCCGGGCGGTTCACGGTCTGGGTGGTGGCCATGCGGCTTAGGACGACAGATAACGACTGGCCGCCTTTGCTGACCTGGAACTCGTAGACCGCGGCGGTGTTCTGCACGGTCGTGAGCTTGGCCGACAGATCGGTGAGCAGCGGGTTGGCCTTCCGGATGGCGATGAGCTTCTTGTAATAGCTAAAGAGGCTGCCGGCATCGTCTTTCTGCGCCGCCCAGGAGTTTGGATCGTCGGCGGTCATAAACAGAATGAACGGATAGTCGGGGTTTGCCGCCTTGCATACTCCGGCCCCTAGACCCAGGGCGGAGTTATTGCTGTTGGTCTTGGCGAAGTCGATGTTCCACGCCGTCTTCTTGTCGCCGGTAAAGCTCACCGAGCGGAACCAGCTCATCGGCTCGCGAATGAACTCGTCGTGGTCGTAGGGCTCGGTGCCTTGGTACTTGGCGCGCTGGCCTTTTTTGCCAAACTCCTCGCCGTAATAGATGACCGGCATGCCGGGAACGGTCAGGACGATCGCCGCCGCCTGCTTGAGCAGCGCATCGAGCGGTCCGGGGGCGCTGCCCAGCTGCGTCGCTGGACGATCGAGATCGTGGTTGGATAAGAAGCGCTCGAAGTAGTGGTTGGGATTGCCCCCGGACGCAGTCGCCGCGGCGTCTTGCTGCAGCTTGCCGAGGTACTTCACGAAGTCCACATCATCGCCGCTCTTGCCGGTCAGGAAGTTGTTCAAGTACGTCCGGAACGGGAAGTCGAACTGCGAGTCCATATCGCCGGCGTAGGGCACCATGTTGACGGCCTGCGCCGGCTCGTCCCAGCGATTCTCTCCGGCGAGAATCACCGCGGCAGCGCCCATCGGCCGGGTGACTTCCTTTTTCACGAAGTAGTTGAACTCCTTCCACCAGACATGGGTGCCGTGCTTGGCGATCGGGACGCCGCCGTTGTCGTCGAACTGGTCGATGTGCTTGGACGCATCCAAACGGAAGCCGTCGGCCCCGAGCTCGAGCCAGAACGCCGCGATCTTCTTCATCTCCGCCCGCACCTCCGGGTTGCGGAAGTTGAGCTCGGGAATCGAAGCGCCGAAGATCTGGTGGTAACAGAGGTAGTTCTTACACGCCCAGATCACCGCCGAAGGATCGAAGGGATGCTTATCGGTGAGCATGTTCGTGTACTCATCCGACCAGACAAACCAGTCGCGGTACCTGGCGTGCTCAGGGTTCTGCGCGTCGATGGCGGCGGCGAACCACGGATTTACATCCGCGACATGATTCTCCACAAGATCCAGAATCAGCTTGATTCCCATCGCATGCGCGGCGGCGGCAAGGTCGATGAAGTCCTTGCGCGTACCGACCGCGGGATCGATGTCGTAAAAGTTCGTGGTGTCGTAGCCGTGGTAGCTCTTGGCGCGGAACACCGGCGTCATCCAGATCGCGTCGGCACCGAGTCCCTTGAGGTAAGGGAGGCTGTTTTTGAGCCCGACCAGATCGCCGATGCCGTCGGGGGTCGCCGGATCGATGCCGCTTTCTTTGCCGGCGTCGGCCACCGACTTGGGACTGCCGCCATCGGCGAAGGTGCGGACGATGAGCTGATACATGACCTGCTGGCTGCCCCAGCTCGCCCAGTCGGCGCTCTTGTCGATGGGGGTGAAGGCCAGCGGCAGGAGCGACTGGACCGCCGACTCATCGCGCAGCTCGCCGGCGTCCGGGGTGTGCAGGATGGAGGTGATCTTGTAATAGACCTTGGTTCCCGGAGTGAGTCCGGGAACGATGATGCCGCTCACGTTGAGATCATCGGTCGCGGCCCAGCTCACCTGCTTGTCTAAGGTGGCCGCCGCCGCGCCGTAGCTGACCGTGCCGGTGGAGCCGGGCGCGACGCGGAACATGAGGCGCACCGAGCCGTCGCCCAGGTCGATAAAGTCCGCCGGCCGCGAGATCTTGTAGGCGGGACCGCTGCCGGCGGGCTTGCGGATCTGGATGGCCTGGCCCTGCGTGATCCAGCACTCGGCGACGCTCGGACGGCCGGGAATTTTTTGCAGATCGACGAAGCGGGCGCTCGTCTCGACGTCTTTTTTGCAATCGGTGCCGGTGCACTTGACGGGAATGATGCCGAGCCAGGCGTCGCTGGTGTCAGCGATGGCGGTGACGGCGACATCGGTGTAGCCGCCGAAATCGTCGGTCTGGTCGAACAGCTGCGGCATGCCCCACTTGGTTCCGGCGGCGCCGGCGCCGAAGATGTGGACGCCCCAGCTCTTGGGGTCGCCGGGTCCTTGCAAGCGGTAGTGGATGCGGATGAACGCAGCGCTGCTGCCGCCATCGCTCGGGGCGGTGCTGCCGTCGGGGGAACTCTGGCCGGGATCCGAGCTGCAGGCGGGGAGCATTAAGATCGAAGCAAGTAGAGACGCGGCGCCGTAGCTACGTAGGTATCTCATGAGATCTCCCGTCGGTCATCTGCGGGGTTTGCGGAGGGCAGAGCAGAGCGTATGGGCGGACTATAGTTGGCCGTGAAGTGCGGTCAAGCGTAGAGATGGCGCGGGGCGTGGGAGGGCGAGGCGAAACGCGGACGCGGATTTTTAAAAGCTTGCAGTCGAGTTCGTTATTACTTGGCCAGCGGCTCGGCGGTCTTGGCGAAGGACTCGCGCTTGATGCGGAGCTTGCGCATCTTGCTCTGCAGGGTGGTGGGCTTGAGATGAAGGAGGGCGGCGGCGCCGGCCGGGCCGTAGATCTGGCCGCCGCTGCGCAAAAGGGCGCGCTCGATGCAGTCGCGCATCGTCGCTTCGTAGCTGGTGATGCCGTCGCCGCTGCCCGGCAGGCGGCGGACGGCGGGGGCGCTCTGGGTGATAAACTCGGTGGGCAGGACCAGCGGCTCGCGGCCGGGGGTGAGGATGAGGGCGCGCTCCAGGAGATTCTCCAGCTCGCGGATGTTGCCGGGCCAGCTGTGGCGCCGTAATAAGTCAAGGACGCCCGGGGTCAGAAGCGGCGGCGGCCGTTCGTGGCGGCGGGCGAGCTTTTCCAGCAGCACTTCGACCAGGACCGGGATGTCGTCTTCGCGCTCGCGCAGAGGCGGCAGGGTGATGGGGAAGATGTTCAGGCGGTAATACAGATCCGCGCGGAAGGTGCCGCGCTCGATCATCTGCTCGATCGGGCGGTGCGTCGCGGCGATGAGGCGGACGTCGACCCGCTGGGTGGTCTCGCCGCCGACCCGCTCCAGCTCCCCGTCTTGCAGGACGCGCAGCAGCTTGGCCTGGGCGCCGAGCGGCAGCTCCGCTACTTCGTCGAGCAGCAGGGTGCCGTTGTGGGCCCGCTCGAAGAAGCCGCGGTGCAGGACGGCGGCGCCGGTGAAGGCGCCTTTTTCGTGGCCGAAGAGCGTGCTCTCGACCAGGCCCTCAGGAAGGGCGCCGCAGTTGATCTTGAGAAACGGGCGGTTGGCGCGCGCCGAGAGACGGTGGATGCGGCGGGCGAGGATCTCCTTGCCGGTGCCGGACTCGCCGCGCAAAAGGACGGTGGTGTCCTGGCTGGCGACCAGGTCCGCCATGGCGAAGACGCGCCGGCTCGACTCGCTGACAGTGGCGACGCGCTCGGGATCGACGGCGCGCTGCAGCTCGCTGCGCAGCATCTGGTTTTCGACGTGCGCCCGGCGCGACAGGCTGGCGATGCGCTCGACCAGCTGGATGTTGCGGAAGGCGACCTGCATGACGCGGGTGAGGGCCTCGGTGAACACGTGCGGCAGCGCTTCGTTCTTGCCGCCGGCCAGCGTCAGCGCGGCGTAGCCGGTGGACTCTTCTTCGCTGCGAAACTCCAGCACCGTGACCCCCGGCATCGGCGGCCGCGTGCCCGACAGCGGCGTATCGCTGAGCGACCGCTGGCGCTGGGTGGTGAGCAGCTCCTGCTCATGGAACGTACACACGATGCAGTGCACCACCGGCTGCGCCGGATCGCGCCGCGCCAGCTCGAACGACTGCAGCGGCAGCCGCCGGTGGAAGACCTCGGCGCAGGCGCGGGCGGTGGCGGCGAAGCTGTGCACGGCGCTGATCGCGCTCGCCAGCTCGCTGAGCAGCAGCAGGTCTCGCGTAGGCATGTCGATCTCCAACCCCGAGGCGGCAGCCAGCCAACGCCCGGCGAATGCGGCGCTAAGGTTTCGCGAATGAGGCGCTAATGCGGCGCCTGAGCCTGTAACGCTGGGCCGGTGCCAACGAAACTTCGGTGCCTGGTCCAACGTAGCAGCGTTGCGCCCTTTGGACAAGAGCGCGCCCAGCCGGCCGCCCGGCGCCCGCCGGAAGCCGCTGGAGAGACGCTCTCCGCCGGAAAAAACTTCACTGCCCGGCTTTGGCAGCCCGTCCCGCCGCTTGCGGGCATCCAGCCCCAAAAGCGGCACGGCGGCTGCTTTATAAGCCAGCGGCTGGAGGTTCCAGACAATGGCCTATATCATCACCGAACCCTGCATCGGTACCTGCGACACCGCGTGCGTCAAGATATGCCCGGTGGACTGCATCCACGGACCCAAGATCATCGCCGACATGGAGGGCGCGCCCGAGCCCAAGCGCAAAGTCGCCCTCAAGACCATCCAGATGTACATCGATCCCGACGCCTGCATCGACTGCGGCGCCTGCGTCCCCGAGTGCCCCGTCAAAGCCATCTTCGAAGAAGGCGACGTGCCGAGCAAGTGGCAGTCCTACATCGGCAAGAACGCCGCCTACTTCAAGCAGAAAAACTCCGCTTACCTCAAGTAATCACAAAGCAATCACAGCTCGCCGCGCACGCCCAGCGAAGGAATGATCGGCAGCCCCGTGAGCGCCCCGCGCTGCGTGTAGTCATAGGAATAAACCGGCTGCTCCGGCGCGGGGTTATTGTACACGTTGCTCACGTCGAGATAGACGGTGAGCGCCCACCGCTTGAACGTGAACTTGCGATCCACGCGCAGATCCAGCTGGTGGAAGTCGCTCAGGCGGGCGCTGTTGGCGGCGGCGGGCACCGGCTGATATAGATCGGTGTCGCTGTCGAAATAGCCGCCGCGCACCGGCGTCACCGGGATGCCGGTGATGTAGCGGAAGCGCAGCCCGACCTCGAACTTGTAGGGCAGGTAGGCGTGGACCGCCAGGATGAGGATGTGCGTCTGGTCGAAGTCGAACAGGCGGTAGTCGCAGGTCGGGCAGCTGCGCCGCTCGCTGCGCAGGAGCGAGTAGCTCAGCCAGCCGAACAGGTACTTGGACACCTGCTGCCGGACCAGCAGCGTACCGCCGAAGATGCGGCCGGAAACGCCGCTGGCGGTGCGCTCGGGCCGGAGGTCGGCGGGCTGCGGCCCGTCGCCGAAGCGCCGCTGCAGGGTCGAGCTGCCGGCAAAGTCCCATAAGTGTTTATATAAGCCGGTCACCTCCACCGTCAGCCCGTGCCACACCGCCTGCTCCACCGCCAGTGAGAACTGCGCCGCCCGCTCCAGCCGCAGCCGGTCGTTGCCGAACGAAGAGAAGTAGTCCTGCACCGCCGGCTCCTGCGCGAACAGCCCCGCCCCGACTTTGATAAAGGTCAGCCGCGTCACCTGCAGCCGCGCCACGAGCCGCGGATCCAGCGTCCACCGCCGCAAAAGGCCGAAGTAATCGAAGCGCAGCCCCGGCGTCAGCGACACTTGCGGGCGCGGTTTGTAGGTCAGCTCGGCATAGAGGCCGGGGTTTGCGAGACCTTGTTGCTCCTGCGCCGTCACCTGCGCCAGGGCGCCGGGCGGACGCTGAAACTCGCCCTCGCGCACCGGTGCCGGCACCGCCGCATCGAGGTAAACGTACGCGGCCTGGATGTCGGCGCCCAGGAGCAGCCGCCAGCCGTCGCCAAAAGCCCGCCGCGCTTCCAAGCGGGAGTCGCTGCTGACCGTGCGCACGGTCAGCGACACGCTACGGCCCAACGACAGCTCCGTCGAGCTATAGCCCGTGGTGTTCTGCGCCAGCAGCTCCCACGGCCCGATGTGGCGTTTGTAGCGCACCGCCAGCCGGTGGAACAGGATGTGGGTGGCGAACTGCCCATTTACGCTCGGGTCGACGTCCTGCGGCCGCGCAAACCGCAGCGTGATCTGATCGTCGGAGCCGAGCGCCATCACCCGCAGCTGCCCGCCCGCGACGGGATAGTTCAGGACCGCCTGATAGTCCCAGTACACCGGCGCGTTGACGAAGTGCAGACCCGGCGGTTCCCCCAGCACGGCATTGCCCAGCGCCAGGGTCGCATCGACGTAGCTCCGCCGCACCCCAAGGAGCAGCGATCCCGGACGCTGCCCCTGCCCGTCTTTGGGCTTGGGTCCGATCGGTCCCTCGGCCTCCAGGCCCACGTGCACGGCGTTGGCCTCCAGCGCCCCGTGCCAGCGGTCGCGCCGCCCCGGCCGCAGCTCGACATCGATGATTCCCGCGGTCGCCCGCCCGTAGCGCGCGCCGAAGTTGTGCGGCAGATACTCGATGTTGGCGATAAACCCCGCCGGCACCACCGAGGTGAAGCCGCCGTAGTGATAAAGCTGCGGCACCTCGGCCGCCGCCAGGTTGACCCGCGAGTCGCCCGGCCGCGCCCCCTCGATGATAAACAGCCCGGTATTGAGCGGCGGCCGCGCGGCCCCCGGCAGGTTCTCGATCGCCCGCAGCGGATCGCCCAGCGTGCCGGGAATCTTGCTCAGCTCCTCCGTACTCAGCGTCTGCCGCGAGATTTCCTCCCGCAGCGCCGGATCATCCGCTTTGACCACCGCCTCGAACCCGCCGCCCCCCTTTGGCCCCGCCGCCCCGCCGCTCCGCGCACCGAGCAGACTCACCGCCGCCAAGCTCAGCCCGAGCGCCGTCCGCACCACCTTGCGGCGTCGTCGTTTTTCGGCTGCGTTCCGACTTCCCATCATGCGCGGCGCGAGCGTAGCACCGCCGTCCGCGGCCCGCCGCCGCAGCCGGAAACCAGACCGGCGCTCCGCTCGCACACGCGCCGGTTAAAGGCGCTGCCTGGTGCTGGGAATTTTCGCGGCTTTCTTAAAGAGAACGTAGGTACGCGATCAGGTCGTCCCGCTCCGCCGCCGTGGGTGGCGGCATCTTGAGAAACGTCACGAAATAGTCCACGACTTCGCCCAGGGTCGCCGCGCGTCCGTCGTGGAAATAGGGGGCGCTGTCGTGGATGCCGAGCAGGCTGGGGGTGTCGAAAGCGCACGCGGTGCGCGGGCTGCCATCGGCGGCCAGCGTCGCGCGATCGGCGTACGGGGTGCTGACGCAGGTCCCGACATCGTGCAGCAGCACGGGCCCCGCGGCCCCGCTGAGATCCAGCGTCGGGTTGCCCTTGCCGCTGTCGGTCAGCCGCGGACCGTCGTGGCACTGGCTGCACCCGAGCTGGCCGAACACCGCGCGCCCGCGCTCGGCGGCGGCGCTTGGGGCGTGGGTCTGCGGATCGACCTCCGGGCTGCGCGGCAGCGGGATCGCGCCGTCCACGTAGGCGGTCAGCGCATCGAGGAGCTTCTTATCGGCGGCGCGGGTGCGGTCGAGATTTCCGCCCTGCTCGATGCGGATGGTCTCATCGTACTGGGCGACGGTGTTGCGGGCGGCGGTGCGGAACAGGAAGCCCGTTCCCTGGGTGCCGCCGGCGTTGGACGGCGTATCGCGCGGCCCCGATGAAAACAGCCACGTCACCGCGTCCGACCGCCCTTCCAAATGGCAGCTGGCGCATGACACCCAGAAGTTGCGGGTCATCGGAAATTCCGCCGAGTTGGCCGAATAGAACAGCCGCTGCCCAAGCCGCAGCTCGGTCGGCATCGGGTCGGCGGCCGCAAGGCGCGGGATCGCGGCGCCATCCACCCGCACCCGCCCGCTCGCCCGCGTCCGCCAGTCGGCGGCGATCGCCAGCACCGCCACATCGCCGGTCGCCCGCTCATCGACAAACGCCGTCAGCCCGTCCGGAGTGACGACGATTCCCTCCGGCAGGTGGCCGGGGAGCGGGCGCACCAGGTCCACCTCGATGCGCTGCTCGGCATCGATGACCAGCACGTCCTCGCTCGACAGATCGACCACGAGCGCCAAGCCGCCGTCCGGAGTGAACGCCAGCGCCCGCGGTCCGGAGACCACGTCCGCCAGCGCCCCGTCGAGCCCCGGCACGCGGGAGTCCACGCTGAGGACCGCGGCCGGACTCCCGTCGCCGCCGCGCACCGAGATGGCCGGGAACACCGTGCTTTCGAAATCCAGATCCGGCTGCGCGACATCGGTGGCCAGCAGCAGGTGCGGCAGCCACACCTGCGGCGTCGCGCCGGGCCGCACCGCCGCGCCGTAAACGCCGCGCGGCACGCCGTGCGCCAGCAGGCGGTTGCCGCGCGGCGCGACATCGGCCAACGCCGCGGCACCGCGCATCTGCAGCGTCGCCGCGTCCATGATGTCGATGCCAGGAGAGAGCAGGAACCGCGTAACATACAGCTGCGCCCCGTCGCCATCGAGCGCCAGCCCCCACGGCCGCTCGGTGGTACGCTGGCGAACCGCCTGCGCAGCATCGGGCAGGCCATCGGCCAGCGGCAGGCGCGTCACCTCCCGGCTCTGGTAGCTGGCGACGTATAAGGCGGTGCCGCTTGGGTGGACCAGCACCGAGACCGGCTCCGCGCCGATGGTCAAGGTCTGCCGGATCTCGCCGCTGGCCACGTCAACCGTCAAGAGCTGCCCCGACCACTGACAGGCGACATAGGCCAGCTTTCCGTCCGGAGATAAATCGACGCCGCGCGGACCCAAGGTCGGCTCGTAACGGCCGTCGCGCACGGCCGGGCGCGCCGCCAGCTGGATCTCCCGCGTGAGGGTGCGGCTCTGCGGATCGAGGATCGACAGGGAGTCGGCGTCGGGGTTGACCACCGCCAACACCCGCGCCGCCGCATCCAGCTGCAGGCTCTGCGATTGACGCGGCTGGCCCGCGGGATAGTGCGGCGCGTCGTTTGCGGGAGAGCCGCAGCCGCCGCCGATCAAGACCGTAACGGCCAGCGCCCCGAGGACGGAGACCGACCGGCGGTGATGTCGCTTCACTGGGTCACCCCGCCGCAGCGGCCGGATACGCAGGATAATAGCGGTCCGCACTCTCCCGCGATCGTCCCGGTGCAGCAGACGCGGTCGCACTCGGTCGAGCTGGAGTTGGCGCGGACGCAGACGGTGCCGGTGGCGGCGCTGCCGCTTTGCTGCGGGCCGGACGGCATGCCGTACTCCCCTACCGTCGTCGCGGTGCTGCCGCCGCCGCTGGCATCGCGGTAGTCGAAGATTCCGGCCTTGGTGAAGGTATGCCGCCAGAACGAAAACGCGATCGTGGCCAGGCAGCCAGAGCTGTCGCGCAGGACGCACTCGTCGCTTTTTTCCGGGGGCACCGTGTTGTAGGGATCGCGCAGGGCGGGCGAAGACAGCTCCGGGCTCGTGGCGACGCTGACTACCGAGATCGAGGTGCGGGGGGTGAGGTTGCGCCACTCGATGGTGGCCCCGGTCTCGACGATCATGCAGCCTGGGGCGAAGGGCTGGGCGGAGCCGATGTGGACCACGCCGGTCGCGGCTTGCTCCGAAGAGGGCTGCACCGGCGGCGGATCGGTGCGCAGAGAGTCACAGGAGAGGAGGCCGCACAGGGGCAGGAGCAGCGCGGCGCGGCCGGACAGCGGCCTTGGGCCAAGCTGGCTTTTTGAGGTCTTCATGGGGCTACTCGATAAGCATAGAGGGTTACGCAGTCGGCGGCGAAGCGGTCGAAGCGCAGCCAGGCGGGGATGGCCGCGGCATAGCAGAAACGGGATAGGGGCGGGAAGCGCTGGGCCAGCCCGGCGGGAAGCTGAACCTCCGAGGTAAACAGAACGGAGCTAGGCAGCGGAACCTCACGCACGCTATCCGCGATCACCTCACCAAGATACTGCGCCGGGCGGGCGGTGCCAGTGCCAAGATAGGCATCCAGGTGGCGGGCGGCGCGGGCGCCATAAAGAGCTGTGCCGCGCGGAAAGCCGGCGACCACGTACTCGGCGAGCGCCGGACCCGGCGCCTTGCTGCGGCGGTAGCCAAAGACCGTATGCAGGCTGGAACCCCACAGGGCGCAGAGCAGCACCGCGCTGCCGATCCCCAGGGCGTAGCGGAGCTCCCCGCCGTGGCGCGCGGGCGGCCGGCAGGCGGCGGAGCGGCGTACTTCCGGCCAACGCGGAGCGGGCGGTGCGGCGTCGGCCAAAAGCCCGTCCGCATCGTCCCCAGCGCTTTGCGGCAGCGCCGTCCCGACGATGACCGCCAGCAGCGCGAGGAAAGCCACGGTCAGCGGCAACGCGTGTCGGCCATGTCCTTGCAGGGGCAAGGCCAGAAGCACCCACAGCCCGTAAACGATGATGAAACCCAGCAGTGAAGCGGCGCATCGCCGCGCAGCAGCCGGCCATAGCCGCGGCGGCCGCGCCCACAGCGCCACCCCGCCGAGCACCACCCACGGCAAAGCCACCGCCCCCCCGGCACCGACCAGACAGAGCTTCACCAGATCCGCAAACCTTCGCGCCAGATGCGGATCGCTCACCACCGAGCCGCCGAAGTCGGCGAAGTGGCCCTGGGCGTGCGTCAGAGACAAGGCCCATAGCCGCTGCGGTCCCACCCAGGCAGCCAGCGGCACGAGCCACCCAAGGCTCGGAAGCGCTATCGCCAAGGCGACTCGCGCCGCTGCCCGCCATCCCGCCCAACACGCCATCGCAACAACGACTGCCGCGGCCAAAGGGGCATAGGCCGGCCGCACCCCAAGCGCCAGACCCACCGCTGCGCCGCCCATCCAAAGCCGCCGCGGCGACGGAACGCCCGGCCGTAGCAGCGGTAGCGCCGCCAGCAGCAGCGCCCCGAGCCCGGCCGCATCGCTCAAGCTCGAAAGCGCCAGCGCGAATCCCAAAGGTCCGGCGGGCAAGAGCAGCGCCGCCAGCTGTCCCGCCGTCGCCCCGGCGAGCCGGCGAAGCCCCCACGAAAGCGCCCACAGGCCAGCCGCCAAAAGCACGGCGTTGACCAGCGCCAGCGCCAGTGCGGGCCCGATCCCCAGCGCCACCGGCACCCGTCCGAGCAGCACGAACAACGGATACCCCGGCGGCTGCGGCTGCCAGCGCCCGGGATCGAAGTGCGACAGCGCCAAGATGAAGCCGACGCCGTCGTAGCCGTCCGCGGTCAGCCGCCGCGCGCACACTCCGAGCATCCCCAGATAGGCGACCGCGCCGCAGCCGTAGAGCCAGCGGCGCTCGGCACGTCGCGGACCGGTCGCGGGCGGGACATCCATCGCGGCGCTCGTCTGCGTCACCGCATCACTTGCGAACGATCGTGACCGAGGCGCCCAAGCTCGCCGGCAGCAGAGCGTCGTCGATTTCCGGCACGCAGTCGCGATCGCGGTCACTGGTCGGGGCGCCTTTTTCAATCCCCAGCTCGCCGGTCAGGGCGCGCTCCGCCAGCTGCAGACCGCCGCGCGGCAGCCCGGCTTGGACCTGCATGCACTCGCCGGGATAATCGACGCGGTTGTCGCTGTTGCGGTCATCCCAGCCGTTTAGCACGAGCTTGCGCAGCCGACCCAGGCGCCCTTCCAGCTCCGTGCGCAGGGCGGTCTGATCCGGACGCAAGGCGACGACGTTGTACAGGACGCTCAGCGCTCCCTGCAGCACCGCGTAGCGGCCGGGAGTGAACGTGAACGTCGTGTCCTCGCCAATCTGCGGGCGGTAGATGCGCAGCTCCTGGTTATAAAATTTCTGCTCCATCGTCTGGTAGACGGTCTGCGCCTGGGTGCGGTAGGTCGTGTTGCTGGTGGACAGAGAGGCTTCGAGCAGACCCCGCACCACCGCCGCCTGGGCTTCCAGCGTCGTCGGCTCCGCATCCGCCTTGCCGGTGGCCAGGTCGTAGCCGTTTACCGCCAGGCCGTCGGCGCCGATGAGCTTTTGCGCCATGAAATCAGCCTGGGTCTTGATGAGCAGCGCCAGCCGCGCCGCCAGCGTCGCCCCGCCGGGTATTCCGCGCAGCTGGGTGGCATCGAGCGCCGTGGCCGTAGCGTTCATATCGGGCGTGGTGTTGGAGTACAGGGTGAGCTGCGAGGTGAGCGCCCGGTACGCGTTGCGCAGGGCGACCAAAGCGTAGCCGAGTTCTACCGTGTTCACGTGGCTGCCGCGGGTGACGCTGCTGGCGCTTACCTGAGCGGTGTCGACCAGGACGCCGGTGGTCGGGTCGGCATGCAGACGATCCAGGTTGATGAGGGCGACCTTGAGCACCGCGAGCGCGCGGTCGTGCGGGGTCGCCTCGCCATCGGGCATTCCGTTGTCCTGAGCGAACGGATCGCCGTCGAATACCGCCATGACGGTGGCGCTGCCGCCGACGTCGCCGTTGCTGCGGTCGGTGAGGGCGAACATCTCGGAATAGCCGCCGAGCAGGGCGCCGTAGTCGCGCAGCCGGCTCTCCGCGGTCTGGATCGCGTAGGCGGAAGGGGTGGGATCGGCGCCGCCGGTGCCGGGCTGCTCGGTGACGCTCACGGCGTGTGGGAAGTAGCGCACCGGGCTCTGATAGTCATAGTCGAGCGCCGCCTTGACCGAGGCAAACCCGCTCAGCTGCTGGCCGTCGGCGGAGGTGAGCTGGCTGATGAGCAGCGCCGCTTTGTTGTCGATCTCTTCCGCCATCAGCATGCCCTGGAAGCCTTCCAGGTCGGAGCTGCCGATATAGGTTCCCGGCATTCCGGTCGTCGGCGGATCGGTGGCGGAGGCAACGACGGTGTTATTGGGCTTGCCGACCATCGCCAGATCCGCCGGCGCGATGTCGGTGAGCGCCTGGCCGGTGGCGTCGTGGACGAGCTGGAAATAGTTTATGACCCACAGCCCCTGCTTCCACGCCGAAAGTCCCAGCGCGTCCATGGCCAGCGACTTGGGAGCGGCGTCGCGGTTGATGTGCAGGGTGTTGTAGCCGCACTCGTAGTCGCCGACCAGGACCACGGTGCCGGCGGAGGCGCCGTAGCCGCTGCTCAGGCTGCAGCCCCGCACCGCGTTTCCGGAGGGTGCGATCGCCTGATCGTAAGCGGCAAACTCCGCCATCTGCGGCATAAGGCCGGGAAAGCCCAGGACATTGAGCGGGTTATCGGTCGGCGCCGGAACCGCCACCCACGGACCCAGGGTGCCGGTCACGCCGGCGTGGCTCGCCACCGCCAGCGCTTGGATGCGCGTGCGCAAAAGACCCAGCGCCGGCGCCCCGGCCTGCTTGGTCGGGTTCACGAGCGGTCCGTACATAAGCGACAGCCCGGCCCCGGACTCGAACGACACCGCGTTCATCGCCAGCTTCGAATACTCGTACGACTCGACGGCGCTGGAGTAACCGACGATGTCGGTCATCGCTGCAGCCCCCTTGGGCTCGTACTGATCGGTGAGGATCGCGTTGCGGTCGTAGCCGGCGAGATCGCGGCCCATCGCCTCGGCCAGCGGCTCGCCGGCGTGCTGCATCTCGATGGCGGCGCGCAGCTGATCCGCGACCACCGCGCCGGTGTTCACCCGCGAGATGACAAGCCCGCCGGAGCCGCCGCCGCCGTCGGGCGTCGTCTGCGACGGATCTTGCTTGCAGCCGACCGCAACCAGACTGAGAAAAATGGCGCCGCACTGAGGAATAAAAGCGGCTCCGGGACGAAATGAGCCGCTTAGTCGATCAAACAAGGTCTTACGCATTTTGTACTTCCCTACTTCCTTCTTTGTTTCTTTAGGCTCTGAGTCAGCCGATTACGGATCGAGTCTCGATGAGGCCGCGCTCACTGCGCAGACCGGCGACTTCGGCGGTGGCGCTGCGGCCCTGCAGCGTGCGCTCGGCGGCGAGCAGCCCCATCTCCATCGCCGTGTCCATGAACACATAACGGAAGGAGCCCTGGCGCCCGCACGAGGTAAGGTTGGTAAAGCGCGCCAAGGAATCGAGCGCGGTCCGGCGGTCGTCGAGGTAGCTGCGGTGGTAGACCGGGTAGCCCTCCTCCACGTAGCTGCAGAAGTAGCCCAGGGTGTCGCGACGCACGTCGGCGAACCCGAGGTCGGCGAGATCGGCGAGGCAGCGCTCGTACAGGGCGTCGTCGGGCATCGTCCACACGCGGCCGCCGACCTGGCACGGGATCTCGAGCATGATGGAGGTCTTTCCCGGCGGCGCGGCGTAGGGGCTGCGGTGGGCGGGCTCCTGAATCCGCGTCGCCAGGTAGCGCGGCTCAGAGACGTACATCCAGGTGTGCGGGGAGAAGCGCGGCCGATCGAGCTTGATGTTGAGGAAGCGCACGCCGCGGAAACGCAGGCGCTCCGCCGCGCGCAGAGCCGGCTCGGCGAGCATCATCGGCCGGCTGCCGAGCATGGCGATGAGCGCCGGCAGCGCCAAGGTCGAGATCACCGCGTCGGCGGCAAGCTCCTCGCTCTTTTCGGATTCCGCCGGATCGCCCGATTTCGGCTCGCTCGGATCGCTGCTGCGGAAACGGACGGCGCGGATGCGGCGGGCGGCGCTGCCGGGGAAGGCGGGCTCGGTGACAAGTCCGGTGACGGCGGTGCCGTAAAGGATGTTGCCGCCCAGGGCCGTGATCTCTTCCGCCATGCGGGTGAACAGCTGGCCGATGCCGCGCCGCGGGTACAGGTAGCGCTTGGCGTACGTGCGAGCGCCGCCTTTGCGCAGTCCGCCGAGCCGCAGCAGCACATCGGTCAGATCAAGGAGCGAAATCCGCTGCGCCGCCCAGTCGCTGGAAATCTCGGTCGGGGAGATGCCCCAAAGCTTCTCCGTGTACGGGCCGAAGAAGCGATCGTAAAGGACGCGGCCGAAGCGGCGCACCACCCAGTCCTCGAAGCTGGAATCGGCCGCGGGGCGCAGGCGTCTTGCAATCGCGGCCTGGGCGTAGCTTGTCCATACCGCGGCGGCCTCGCGCAGGGGGACCTTGCGGAGAAGCTCGGCGGCTTGCAGCGGGTAGTGGAACTGCTCGCCGCCGTTGAGGATGACGCTGGAGCGGACGCGGCGCAGGAACTCGTCGCCAAGGAGCGCTTCCAAGCGGGTGACGAGCTCACGGTTCTGCGAGATCACGCGGTGGCCGCCCAGGTCGAAGTGATAACCGCCGTCCTCGATCGTGCCGCACAAGCCGCCGGGGCGGCGCTCCCGCTCCAAGATCGTGACGCGCGCGCCGCGAGCACACAGCTCCCACGCCGCCATCATTCCGCACGCACCGCCGCCGAGTATCACGATGTGCATGACTGCACTCCTAAAACAAAAATGCTATCGATGACACGTAACCAAGATCGGGGCTGTCAAAGAACTCGCGCCGGACGCCCTGCGCGTCGTTGACCGTAAGCTGCAGCTCATGCTTCCAGACCAGCGCCGCCGACACGCGCAGGTTCAGCCCCACTGAGAAGCGCCGCCGGTCGTTCAGGTTGACTACGGACAGATCGGTGTCGATCTCTTCGTAGCGCAGCGCCAGCATGAGCGAGGCTTCGCCGAGCCACAAAGGAAGGGTCCGCAGGTGCGGCAGCAAGAGCCGCAGCGGCAGGCGGCCGCGCAGCTCCAGATAGAAGCCCTGCATCGCCGTCGGCACCGCCAGCCGGCTGCTGAGCGCGTAGTCATCATCAAAGCCGCTGTCGATAAACGCCCGGACGTATTCGCCGGCCAGCTCGAGGTAGGCGTTGCGCAAGAGCAGATCGAGCCCCAAAAGGTTCAGCCGGTGGTGGCTGCGATCGTACTCGCCGGTGTAGCCGGATAAGCCGATCTCCAGGTTGGGGCGCCAGCGGCCGCGCGGCTGGTAATAGTAGGCCGACAAGCGGCCGGTGAACGCCTTGTCGCTGTTGTTGTCCTCAAGCAAGCTGCCGCGGGCGGCGCGCAGGCCTTGTCCGTCGGCAATCGCGCTTCCCAGACCGTTTACCGCATACAGTTCATAGGCAAGGAGCACCGGGCCGGTGTTGATCCGTCCGGTGATGCCGGCGCCGACCTCCGACCAGGTGGACGGGACGATGTACGTATCGACAAGCGGCCGGTCGGTAAGCTCCAGCGAGGGCGCGTCGTGGTTGACGTTGAGCCGGCCGATCGGCATAAGGATGATGCCAGCGCGCAGGGTCAGCGGCTCCCACAGCTTCACATCGATGACCGAAAACTCCAGCGCCACATCCCCGCCGCCGAGCTGCCCGCCGACCTTGTTCGGGGTGCCGCCGTGCTCCCACTCCAATTCGCTGGCGATGCTGATCCGCGGAGTGATCGGCGAATAGAGGAAGAGCACGAAGCGCCGCGGATCGAAGGAAGAGTCCAGGCCCGGGTACTTGGCGAACGAAAACTCGCCATAGCCGCCGAGCGTCGTCTGGCTGATCGTACCGCGCACGCGGTCGACCAGCGTCATCGTCAGGTTGCGCGCGGCCCCGCGCGTAGCGGGTGCACCAGCGCTCGCGGGCG
>CALFML010000116.1 GCA_937879845.1 uncultured Myxococcales bacterium | reverse complement strand
ATGGCCTGGTTGTTGGTATCGGCGATGAAAAGGCGGTTCGTGCTGTCATCAAACGCCATGCCGTACGGGCCGTTGAACCGCGCGGCCGTGCCGGAGGCATCCACGCTGCCCGGGGTATTCAGCTTTCCTGCCAGGACGACCGATGCGGAGTTCACGTTGGGGCGGATGTAGATTACGTGCGTAGTGCGATCCGAACTAAAGATACGTCCGTCCTGAGAAACGATCACCTGGCCGTTGGCGCCGACCCAGTCACCGGCGTCACCGGCAGTCGGACCGGTCAAGGGGCCCTGGAGCTCGCCGGCGCAGGGGGCCTTGTCCACGGGCAGGGTGCCGGTGCCGTGGACCTCGCCGCTCGGGGTAGTCATCTGCAGCTCGATCTGGGTGCCGCTCATCATGCCGGTGACGGGCACGAGCTGCCCGCTGTCCGTGTTCAAGCTACCGGAGAGCGAGCCATCGCCTTTGCTGTAGTCGAGACTGAGAATCCCGGTAAAGCTCGCCCCGGTCGATGGGCCGCTGCGGACCGACGCGGTGAACGGCATCTGGCAGCTGGTCGGCACGCGGAGACCGGAGATATCAAGCGGCGGCTCCGTGGTTTCAGGAGAGCTGCAGGCAGCGAACATCACACCGGAGCAAAGAGCGACAGCAAGCGTCGAACGATAGTTGTTCATCACAGACTTCCTTTGCTTACCCGACGGGTCTGGCCGTAGCTTCGGCCGTAGTCTTTTCGCCATGACAGAGCTTCAGGCGGCCGCCCACTTGGCGCGGCGCCGCCACCCTGTCCTTCTCGCAAGCGTAGCCGCGGCGCGAGAGTTACCCGTCCCTCACCACAACCCCACTCCGCACTCGCTTGCAGAGACGCGGCGCCTGATTCCGATTCGGTTACAGCGCGCGTCCTTCTCTATTACGAAGCACCGGGCGATCGGGTTCCATGGATTGTTGCGGCCTAAATCGAAAAAAATTCCACAAATCCGCAGTGCGGCTGGCACGCACACGTCATACATCGCGCCCGCGCCTTCGATCCGGATGCTCCGGCGCGGTCTGAGCGCGGTTTCCCGTTGATATCATTACGCAAAGCGGTGCAGCCGGACCGCAGCCGCAGCGCCCCTCTTCCTTTAGTTCTTATTCGACTCTTATCGGAACGGAATCGGCGCCAGATTCGAACCGCGGCTGCGTCGTCTATCGCCGGAAGCGATAGGGGGCTGGGCAGCGCCGGTCAGGTAAGCGGCGGCGCGCAGGCCCGATAGGTATGCGCCGTGGACCGTCGCGGAATAGTTCCGCATCGTCGCTTCGCCGCAGAAGTATAGACGCCCGCCGACCGGCGCGGCCAGGACGTCGCGGTCGGCTTCCTGCGCGCCGACCGCGACATAGGAGTAGGAACCGCCGGCAAAGGGGTCGGTGCTCCAGCGTACGACCGCGGCCTGGGTCGGCTCCGGAATGCCGGTTCCCAGCATGTCGCGCAGCGATAGCATTGCCGCCTGGACGATCTCGCCGTCCGTCTTGCGTTCAAGGGCGCGGGCGAGCTTGCCGGCGACAAAACCGACGATGGCCGGCTGTCCGGCGATCGGCTCCAGATCAAGGAAGATAGGGAAGCGGCCCGGCTCATCGCCCATGCGGCCGATGAACTCGACGTCGCCGGGGAAGATGCGGCGCGGCAGCAGAAGCGCCACTTTGTCCAGGGTGCCCATATGGAGGCGGCGAATAACGGCTTGCTTCTCCGGCGGCAGCGCGGGAGCGAAGCTGACCTGACCAGATTGCAAGACGCCGAGCGGCAGGGAGACCACGCAGCGCCCGGCCTCGAAGCGTCCCTGGTTTGTATCGACGACGACTCCGGCGGCGCTGTGCTGGACGCGGGTAACGACGTGCTCCGTGCGCACGGCAAGACCGCGCGCCAGGTATTGCGGGACTAGACCGTAGCCGCCTTTGACCAGCGCGTGCTCACCGGTAAATCCTTTGTCTTCCTCTGCCCCGGTAAGGCCCAGATCGTCCATGTCCGCCGCGGTCTCCAGCGACAGCAGCGACAGCACGAAGTCGCGCCCGCGCCGGTCGGCGGCGGAGAGCGATTGCCCGGCCAGCGCCTGCTCGATCGCCGCCGCCAACGAAACATCCGTGGACAGCGAGCTGGCCCCCTGGGCAATCTCCGCCAGCAGCTCCTCGGACTCATCGGCCAGGCGTTCCAGCTCCTTGTCGTCCACGCGCCGGCCTTGATGGAAGACGGCGACGTTCTCATAATCGGTCGGCACGGTCTGTCCGCCGGCCGCCCGCGCCAGCTTGGTCAGGGGATTGGAGCGGTGGCCCTCGATCCAAGAAGCGCCCAGGTCCACCGGGAAGCCCAGGCGGTCATCCGTAAAGACCCGGCCGCCGATGCGGCGGCGCGCCTCTAGGACCGTGACCTCCACGCCTTGTCTGACAAGCTCGCTGGCGCACGCAAGGCCGGAGACGCCGGCCCCGATTACGATCACGGACTCTCGCTGACTCATTGAACGCTCCTAGGCGCACCGCTGTGGCTTGGAACCTTGAATTGTATTCGGTATCCACGCCTACAAGGTGTCATTTTCGATGGCTAAAAGCGCCGCTTGAGTCTGCGCCGTCTCATATTCCATCCCGAGCGAGCGCAGGATGGCGAGGGCTTTATGGAACCGCTGCCGCGCCAGGGACACCTGGCCGAGCCGCAGCAGCAGTCGGGCTTCGGTGCGCAGCACGCTGCCGCGGTGAGCCGGAAACAGCGTCGCCAGAAACCGCGCGCGGGCAAGCAGCGGTATAAGCGCCCGCAGCGGCACGCTTGCCGACGCCGCGTCAAGCTCCGCCAGCGCAGTGAAGGCAGCGACCACCTCCTCTTGCAGGATCCGCCTCTCTGTGGCGATCTGCACCGCTGTCGTCAGGGCAGTCCGCGCCCGGTCTGGGTCTCCCCGCGCCAGATCGATCCGGGCAGAGAGTGTGTGGAACATGCAGGTAAGAACATGGTCCTGCAGCGGCGCCAGACCTTTTTCCGCTTCGCGGGCTGCCTGGCTGGCCTGCTCAAGCTGTCCCAGACGAAGCTGTCCCATCCCCAGATAGATGAGGGTGTTGGCGCGGCCGCGGCGGCTGTCGAGCTGCTCGCACAGACCCAAGGCGCTCTGCGCGGCGCGGACCGCATCCTCATGCAGGCCCCTGTAGAGCTGCACATAGGCGAGGTTCTCTTGCGCTGTCTCCAGGGTGTGAATGTCGCCGATCTTCGGATATAGGGCGATGGTGTTGTGGAAGTGCTGCGCCGCTTGTTCAAACCGCGCTTGGAACGCGCAGCACATGCCGGCCATGAACTCGGCTTGCATCTGCATGGAAACGTGCTGATGCTGCTCACAAATTCTGACCGCCCGCAGCGCCTGCCGCAGAGCGCGGCCTGGAGTGAAGCCGGCCATGACGGGGCCGTGGTGGCTGAAGGTCTCCGCCGCTTCAGCCGTGGAGGCGATGTGCTCGGCCTCTGCCAGCGCGACGAAGTGAGTCTGGTAAAAGCGCAGCCGGCCAAAGGAGTAGTTGATGTACGCCAGGCGATTGAGAATCTGCACCCGCAAGCGAGCCATGGCACGGGTGCGCGCGGACTGCAGGGGCTCGCCGGAGGCGCCACGCAGCATCGCCAGCAGGGCATTTTTGCCGATCGAGCCGAGCTCGCCCAAGCGGCTCCTTGGCAGAGGAGAGCCGAGCCGCGCCAGGGCGGTGGACAAGACCTCGTCGGCAGAGACCAGCGACCCTTGGGAGAAGTAGGTCGCACCGATGCCAGCAAGCAGCACGGCATGCGCCTCCTTACCCGAGGTCAGCGCGGCCGCTTGGCGATACTGAAGCAGCGCGTCCTCATAGCGGCCGATCACCCGCAGCACATCGCCAAGTCCGGCATGGGCGGTACGCCGGGCTTCACGCAGAGCTTCCGCCGGGGTCAGGACCTGTGTGAAGCCCGGCTCGGCGGGCTGCTGCCACAAAGAGGTGCGACGAAGGAGGTTCTCCGAAAGGCCGTTCTCGGCGCGCTCCAGGGTCTGCAGCGCCTGGCGATAGGCGTGCTGGGCGGCGGGATGATCACAGCGGTGGTAGAGCTCTTGCGCCGCGGCCAGCCACAGTGGCAGAGCTTGCACCGCATCGCCGGCTTTCTGGTAGTGGTGGGCGATCGCCGCGGCATCGGGCTGCCCGGCGGCATTTCCGGCAAGCTGCGCGAACAGCGCCGCGGCGACTGCGCCGTGCAGGGCGCGGCGGCGGGAGTCCGCCATCTGGTCGTACGCCGTTTCGCGGAACTTGTCGTGCGCAAAGCGCAGCTTGTCGGCGGAGACGTCTTGCACCACCTCGCGAATCCGCAGCTCGCCGAGGGCCGGCAGAAGAGGAGCCAGACGTTCCGCCAGGTCGTCCGCCGTCGGAATCGAGGTGCCGGAGAGCGCGGCATACAGCAGCCCGAGCGGGATGTCGCGGCCAATGACCGCCGCCGCTTCGACGAGTCGCTGCGCCCCATCGCTCAGGCGGCCAAGACGCCGCGTGACCAGCTCTCCCAGCGAGCGCGGTAAGGCCACGCGCGCAAGCTGCGCCTCTGCCTCCGAGTCGAGCCGCCAAACCCAACCCGATTCGGCATCGCGGTGCAGCAGGTCTTCGTCAATCGCCGCGCGCAGATACTCAGCGATGAAAAAGGGATTTCCTTCCGTATTGCGGACCAGCAGGTCGACAAAGGTCGGGGAGACTGCGGGCAGCGCGAGCATGTCCATCGCCATATCGGCGATTCCTGCGGTCCAAAGCCGTCCCAGCCGCAAGCAGGTGGCGGCCGGCTGCCCCAGGAGCGCCGAGATGGCGTCGCTGCGCTCTTCCGAGCGAACGGTCACGAGCACACACAGCCGCGCCGCAGCGCCGCTCTGGTCGCGGGCGACCTGCTCGACAAAGGCCAGGGTGAGATCGTCGGCCCACTGGAGATCGTCAAGAACAAGGAGCACCGGCTGCTCCGTGCACACCGCCGCGAGCGTCAAAAGGAGCGTGCGGGCCACCAGCGAGCGCGCCACCTCTCCGGCGAGCGGCGCTTGGGCGTAGCGCTGCTGGCCGGGCAGGTCGGCAATCGCCGGCTGATAGGAGGAGAGCAGCTTGCCGCGCGGGCCGAAGATGTACTCGCTGTGCTGAAGCCCGCGCACCTGGCACCGGTCCACCAGCGCTTGCAGGGGCCGCGCCAGCGCGTGCAGGCCGCGGCCTTGGCTGGTCTGGGTTCCGGAGAGCGGATCGCACTCGCCAGAGAGCACAAGCCCGCCCCAGCTCTCCACCCAGCGCGCCGCCTCCATGGCCAGGCGCGTCTTGCCGATGCCGCTCTCGCCGATGAGGAAGACCGCGCCGCCGGGGCCCGTCTCCATGCGCTCCTTGCATGCCTGCTTGAGCTCATCCAGGGCCTCTTCGCGGCCCGCCAAGGCGGGGCGGTACAAGTAGCAGCGAGGCGGCGGCAAACCGGATGGGCGGGCCTGGGCGCCGTCCAGCGATGACAGCGCGTTTGCCAGATCGACGGCGTAGCCGAGTCGCTGCCGCGGATCTTTGGCCAGCAGTCGGAGGAGGAGCTCATCCAGAATCAGCGGCAGACCCTGGATACGCTGCGACGGCCGGGGCGGTGGCGCATGCAGGTGGGCGCGAATCAGGGCGTTGGGATCGGCATCACTAAAAGGCGGCGAACCGGTCAGCAGCTCATAAAAGATGCAACCCAGGGCATATAGATCCGCTCGCGCATCCGTGCGCGCTCCCCGGATCTGCTCGGGCGCGACATAGGCCAGGGTGCCGCCGATCGGCGTGTGCATGGCAAGGGAGTC
>CALFML010000115.1 GCA_937879845.1 uncultured Myxococcales bacterium | reverse complement strand
GGCTCGCCGAGGCAAGGAGCGCTGGCATGCCTTGTGGGTCTTCGGCGACGACACCACGCCCGCCTACAAGCTGGTGGAGCGCTACCGCCAGCGTCAACACCACGAGCAGCGGTATCGAATCTTGCTTCATGACGCCTTCGTCGACACCGCCCCCTCGGGCTACAACAAGCGCAGCCGCAATCCCAAGCAGCCCGGCTTCCTGCAAAACGCCCTGCCGCTGTACGCCTGGCTTTGCGGCCTGGCCACCGATGCCTTGGAGCGTCTGGGCCGGCGTCTGGGCAACCGCTTCCTGCATGCCCACCCGCGGACCCTGCGTCGCTACTGGCTCTGCATCCCGGCGGAGCTGTACCTGCTGGGCACCGACCGCCTGCTGGTCGTGCTGCGCGTCAAGCGCTTGCGCTCGCTGTGGGAGGCCCTGATTCGCCGCGCCAACGGCGACCCCGTGCACATCCCCTGGCTACAGAATCGCAAGCTGCTGCTGGCTTTGGACAAAAAAATCGCTCGTCCAAAATCGGCAGGGCTCAACGATCCCGCGACGCGGGGGCCGGGCGTTTGGTGCTAGTGTCAGCACACTTGTCTCGGCTGTCTCCACCGCTGGCCCGAGAGAGTTCCCTTGGTATTGCTCGATCGGCGAACCCCTGAACTGGTTGCTCACCGTTCCGCACCGAAGTCCGTGATTCGCAAGCACTTCGCCCCGCCGCGGAACGATTCGTTGTTGTTTTCTCTCGATCGGAACCTTATCGGGCTTCATGTCGCGGTGGACGATGCCCTGGTCGTGGACCGTCTGTAGGCCGTGGGCGATCTGCTTGCCGATCCGGCAGACGCGCAGCGGGTCTAGGGGGCCCGGCCGGAGCTCGCTGGCCAGCGTCCGCCCGCGCAACAGCTCCATGACCAAATAGGACTGACCCGACGGCAGCACACCGAAGTCGATGATCTGCACGGTGTTGGGGTGCTGAATCAGCGACGCGAGCTTGGCCTCTTGCAGGAAGCGCCGCTGGTCCTCTGCGCTCTGCGGCTTGAGCAGCACCTTGACGGCCAGGGCGCTGTCGAGGACGACGTGCCGGGCGCGGTAGACCACGCCCATGCCGCCCTGGCTGAGGCGCCGCTCCACGCGGTAACGCTCGCCCAGGACGGTGTTTATCAGAGGATCGGGCTCTGCTTCACGGCTCTTTCCCGGGGACGCACTATCGTTGGTCGCCATGATGCTGTACAGAGGGGGGTCGAGCCGATGACTCGGCGAGTATCGTAGCGCTTTTCTCCTCGGAGATCCACCGCAGAGAAACGGGCCTGCGACAGCGGCAGGTCCGCAAAAGATGCGCGCTTTGGCGGCCAGGCTGCATGCGCGACCCCGCTGCCGACTGGCCGTCAACCGTCCATCGATCAGGCGCCGTCAGGACAACCTTTTTGATAAAATACCGCAGCTGGAGGGAGCATGTCTTTGTTCCGCGCAAGAGTCCTTACCCCTCTTTTTTGCCTGTGCACTTGGTTAGGGTGCGGCGCGCTGTGGAAGCCTTTTGGTTATTCTGATCCCAATAACTGCGCCCCCAACCCCGCGATCTGCGGCGCCGGCTTCGAGTGCAACTTCCAAAGGGAGGTCTGCGAACCGTCCGCGACGCTGCCGACCGTATCGCGGCCGCAGTGGAAGCAGCAGGCCAAGCTCGAGGCCAGTGACGGGGCGGCCCTCAATTCCTTGGGCTACTCGGTGTCCATTTTCGCCGACACGGTGCTCGTCGGAGCGCACCAGGCATCGGTGACCGGAGTCGGGACCGCCGATGGCGCAGCGTATGTGTTCGTGCGCGACCCGGACCGCCGGGTCTGGACGCAGCAGGCCAAGCTTACGACCAGCGACGCCGCGACTGCCGACTACGTCGGGTTCTCGGTATCTTTGTTCGGAGATACGGCGCTCCTCTCTGCGCACAACTCGGATCCCGGCGGGCTCGCCCAGGCCGGCGCGGCCTATGTCTTCGTACGCCGCTCCAGCGAGGGGCAGACCGTCTGGACGCAGCAGGCCAAGCTCGTGGCGAACGACCGCTTGGCCGGCGACTTGTTCAGCAGCTCGGTGTCGCTGTACGCCGACACGGCGCTCCTTGGCGCTCACCTTGTGGACTCCGGGAGCTTCATCAACTCGGGCGCGGCCTATGTTTTCCTGCGCACTCCGGCGACCGGGGTGTGGACCCAGCAGTCTCCGCGGCTCGTGCCGAGCGATGCCGCGGACGACGACATCTTTGGGCGGGCGGTCAGCCTCTCTGCGGATACGGCGGTCATCGGCGCCGCCCAGGCGGATCCGGGCGGCAAGAGCGATGCCGGGGCCGCGTACGTCTTCGGCCGCGACGCGCAGAGCGGCGCCTTTACGCAGCGGGCCAAGCTCGTGGCGGCCGATGGCACGGCCGGCGATGGCTTCGGCTCCGCAGTGGCGGTCTCCGGCGACACCGCGGTCGTCGGCGCGCCCAACGCGGATCCGGGGGGAACGACCAATGCCGGGGCCGCGTACGTCTTTGGCCGCAACCCGCAGAGCGGCGTCTGGACGCAGCAGGCCAAGCTTGTCGCCAATGACGGAGCGCCTGGGGCGGTCTTCGGGTCGGCTGTAGCGCTCTCCGGGGACTACATGGCGATTGCGGCGCCCGCGGCCGCGGTCAACGGTCAAGCCGGGGCCGGCGCGGTCTACGTGTTCACGCGCGCACCGGGTCAGGGGACCTGGACTCTCGAAGCCCGCTTGGGAGCGGCCGACGCGGGCAGGAGCGACACCGCTGGCTATGGGGTTGCGCTCTCCGGCGAGACCCTCGTGCTCGGCGCCTCCGGCAAGGATCGCGGCGGCGACCCGGACGTCGGCGCGGCCTATGTCTTCCAGCGCGCCAAGCCGAGCGGCGACCCCTGCATCTCCGGCCACGAGTGCCACAGCACCTTCTGCGCCGACGGCGTCTGCTGCGACAGCGCCTGCGGCGGCTCCGATCCCAGCGACTGCCAGGCGTGCAGCGCCGCGGCCGGTGCGCCGATCTCATCCGACGGCGACGGCATCTGCCGCCCGCGCCGCGCCGGAAAGCTCTGCCGACCGAGCACCGATGCCGCCGACCCGCCCGAGAGCTGCGACGGCCAGCTGCTCACCTGCCCGCCGGACGTCCACGGATAAGCCCGCCCGATCGCCGCTGCAACGATTGAGACAAACCCCCTGCCGCCGCGCCGCCGCGCGAGTCTGGGGCAGCAGCTTGAACTTTGCGCCTGACTTGCGGACGGACTAATCCGCGGACTCGCTGAGCGCGCGACCCGGCAGCGGCGACGCGCCGACTCGCTGGCGTCATCAGAATCATTCCCACATCATTCCTTTTTCTACTCTCTGCGGTACTTGACTTCGCGCCCTTCACGGAATGATTCTGCGAGCCGCGCTCTCTGCCGTTATGTTTGAAGGCTCAAGGTACGCCAGCCTGGCTTTCATCGCTGACGCCGCTGCTTTACGAGCCGCGAAGCGATTGCGGATCGATTCCCGCGCGGCGATGGGCTGGCGTCCTTCCGAGCTATCGCGCGCTCTTATTTGACACCGGTCAGAGAATGATTTTTCAGGTGCCCGCAGCGGATTTTATTCGCCGAAGATGACGTCGCTGCGCAGCACGTACTTGCTGCCGCTTGTAACCCGCTCGCCGCAGTGGAGTAGCATGTGCTGGAACAGGAGCGCGCGGCCGGTGCGCGGCTCGATGGTCTGCTTTTGATCGAGGAACGTCGTGGTTCCCCCTTGGAAATCCTCGTTGAGGTACACCATGAAGGTGAGCAGGCTACGCTGGCCGCTGCCGTCTTGATAGGACTGGTCGTGGTGCGGCGCGAACTGCTGGCCCGGCTCGTAGCGATAGACGCGCAGGGGCTGGTAGAGCCCCACCGGTTTTACCCGGCGGGGCTTGCCGCCGAGCTGGTCCACCATGGCGCCGGGCAGCCGCGGCAGGAGCCGCTGGTAGAGCCGCTCGGCCAGCTCCCCGTCGCGGACCACCGCCGTCGAGCTGCTGCGCACCTTGGCGTCGACGATACGCCCGGTGGCGCCGTTTATCGTCGCCGGCAGCCAGACGGCGTCGCGCTGATCGTGCAAGATGGCGGCGCACTCACTGCGGCTGAGCAAATCCTCCACCGTCCACAGCAAATCCACTGCGAAGTCGAAGTGCCAAGCGTACATCGCCACGGCCGGTCTCCTATTACCCCATCAGGATAGCAGATGGACCGCGCAAGCGGCTCCCAAGGCCGAACAGGAATCGCGCTACTGCTGTGTTTTGAAAATACGATTCCGGTTCGCCGCGCTCATCGGCCTGGGTCGGCCAGCGCTTCGCACCGCCGCGGATCGTTTGACGCTCGGTTTCTCTCAGTGGTTACCCTGGAAGGCTTGAGGTCGCGATGGATCTTCTGGGCCGAATGCAGGGCATCGACCCCTTGCGCCAGCTGCCCGAGCGCTCGCCACAGCCGCGGTTCATCGAAGTGGCCGGGACGCGGGACAGAATTCGGCCCGGCCCCCGCGCGGCTGAGCGGGCGGCGCTTGTCAGGCTCCGCCACCGTCGAGTGAACAAGGTCTTGGGTGCTGGTCAGCTCCGCGGTATGCAGCCCGTCCGGCGTCGACCGCTCCACGGGAGTCAAGTGCAGATCGAGCGATGACGTAAGCGCCGCATCCTCCGCGGACAGAGAGAGTGCGGCGTCGGCTTCGCGGTCGGTGCAGGCCTCCTCCTGCGGATCGTGCTCGGGGTTCACGTACGTCATGAAATCGACGCCGACGACGAGCTCCATGGTGAAAAACCACTGGCCGGCCTCTTCGAACAGCTCCCCCAGGCGGACCAGGTTTGGGTGCTGGATGTCCTGCAGTGCTCGAAACTCATTTTTGAACAGCAGCAGCGTGTCGGCGTTGAGTGTACTCAAGGTCTTTAACGCCACGCGGGTCTTGCGCTCGCGGTCGAGCGCCTCGTAGACCGTCCCCATGCCGCCGCGGCCGATGCGTCGGATCACCGCAAAGCGGGCGGTCCCGGGGAAAGCAACTTGCAGGGTCGGCTCCATGAACCTCCTGAGCTTGGGCACCTGCGCGGACCGGCAGGAATATTGGGTTAGCGTACCGAGTATGCGCTTTTTCTACAAAGCGCATAAGCACCGCGAAAACGCATACTCGCCGCGAGAGACGCCGCAACCGGGCCGCGCGCGCTTGGGCCGCAGCTGCCGTTTCTACCTAGCTCCCGTGCCTAGCCGCAGGCTTTTCGCATATAGTCGGCCGCGACTCCATTACCGACCGACCGCGGATCGACCAAGAAGACCATGAGCTCCGAATCGCACGCCGCCACCTCGACCCGAACCGCCATGCCGGCGCCGCCCGCGCCCGGTGAAGGCCGATTTTATCTGCTGGTGCTGGAGAGCGGCAGCTCGGCGATGTTCCACCTGCCGCGCAACGGGCTCGTGCTCATCGGCCGCGTCGCCGAAGCCGAGCTGCAGCTGCAAGACGCTTCGGTGTCGCGGCGCCACGCCCGGCTCACGATTGCCGACGGCACGGTTCACATCGCCGACCTGGACAGCCACAACGGCACGCGCGTAAACGGCGAGCGCGTCGTCAACCTGCGGCCGGTGGCATCGGGGGATGTGATCCATGTCGGCGATGTCGCGCTGGTCCTGCACCGCACGGCGCGTCCGACGGCGGCAACGCGCAGCCTGCTGCCGGTCGCGGCGCTGCATGAGCGCGCCGGCGAAGAGCTGCAGCGCGCGCTGCACTTCCAGCGGATCTGCGGGCTGCTGCTCATACAGCTGCCGCCCGGCGCCCGCGATCCGGAAGCGGTGGCGGGAGTGGTTCTGCCGCTGCTGCGGCCGATGGACGCGGCGGGCTGGCTCAGCGACCACCAGATTCTCCTCATCTTGCCGGAGCTGCCCGAGGCCAAGATGCGCGCGCTCGGTGCGGAGCTGCTGCACGACCTGGCGCAGCTTTGCCCCGCGGCGCCGGCGGCGGGAATGGCGAGCTGCCCGTTTGACGGGTGCGATCTCGATACGCTCATCGTCGCCGCGCGCGCTGCGCTGGGAGCCGCCGGCCCGGCCAAGGTACGCGCCGCCAGCGAAGCAGCGACCGACCTGCAGATGGGCGACCGCTCGATCGTGCTGGCCGATCCGGCGATGCTGCGGGTGTTCGACTTGCTGCAGCGGCTGGCCAAGAGCGATCTTCCGGTTCTCATCCACGGGGAGACCGGCGCCGGCAAAGAACACGCCGCCTACGCCGTGCATCACTTCTCCGCCCGCAGCGCCAAAGGGCCGTTCATCGCCGTCAACTGCGCCGCCATCCCGGAGACCCTGATCGAGGCGGAGCTGTTCGGCTACGAGCGCGGCGCCTTCTCCGGCGCGACCCAGAGCAAGCCCGGCCTGTTCGAAGCGGCGAGCGGCGGCACCGTCTTCCTCGATGAAATCGGCGAGCTGTCGCCGTCCGCCCAGTCCAAGATGCTGCGGGTCTTGGAGACCCAGCGCATTACCCGCGTCGGTGAGGTCCGCGAACGCGAAGTCAACGTGCGGGTCGTCGCCGCCACCCACCGCGACCTGAAGGAAGAGATCAAGCAGCGGCGCTTCCGCGACGACCTGTATTTCCGCCTCAGCGCCGCCACCGTGCTGCTGCCGCCGCTGCGCGAGCGGCCGCGGGAGGTGGCGCTCTTGGCGCAGCGCTTCCTCGCCGGAGCCTGCACCCGCTGCGGACGTCCGGGCATGACGCTGGCGCCAGCGACGCTGCAAGCGCTGGCGGCGTACAAGTGGCCGGGCAACGTGCGCGAGCTGAAAAACCTCATGGAGTACCTGGCGGCCGCCGAGACGGCGCAGGAGCTCTTGCCCGCGCATCTGCCTGACCATCTGGCGGGACCCCGCAGCAGCGCGGCCGCGGCACCTGCGGCCGGCAAGCCTCCGGCGACCGACACGGCGACGGCAGACGCGGACGCAGCAGCAGCAGCCAACCCGTCCCCGACCAGCGACCCCGATAAGGAACCGCTGCGTCCCCTGGCCGATGAGCTGCGTGAGCTGGAGCAGCGGCGCATCACGCAGGCGCTAAAGCGCACCCGCGGCAAGCGCAAAGCCGCCGCGGAGCTGTTGCGCATGCCGCTGCGCACCTTCACCCTCAAGCTCAAGCAGCACGGTCTCACCAGCGTCGGAGCCGGGGAGCCCGGCGGCGACGCCGACCTCGACGACGAAAAAAGCGACGCCAGCGAACAGGACTAATGGCCAAGGGCCTGCGCAGAGAGCTGACGTTTCAACCGCCGGAGCGATTTGAGGAGTACCGCGTCCTGCGCCCGCTCGGTCAGGGGACGATGGGCCGGGTTTTCCTGGCGCAGGACACGCTGCTCGACCGGCCGGTGGCGATCAAGTTCATCGCCGACCTTGATCCCGACCAGCCGCAGGGCGGCGTGCTGCCCGGCCTGCGCGACCGCTTTTTCGTCGAGGCGCGGGCGATCGCCCGGCTCTCGCATCCCAACGTCGTCGCCATCTACCGCGTCGGCGAGTGGCGGCGATGTCCGTTTCTGGTCTCGGAGTTTGTACGCGGCGAGTCGCTGGACAAGGTCAAAAAGCCGCTGCCCTGGCCGCAGGTGCTGGCCATCGGCATCGGCTTGTCGCGCGGTCTGTCCGCCGCCCACCGGCGCGGGGTGCTGCACCGCGACATCAAGCCGGCCAACGCGATGCGCACCAGCGACGGCGAGATCAAGCTGCTCGACTTCGGCCTGGCCAAGCTCACCGACATCCCCCTTGAGCCGCCCCGCGATCCGAGCCGGTCGCAGGATCTGCTGCGCTCCCGCGAGCTTGCGCCGCTCGTGCTCGCGCCGGATAGCGGGGTCGTCACCGCCCCCGGCGTGCTCTTGGCGACGATGCCGAGCCGCGCCGCCAAGCCGCGGTCGCTCCCCGAGGTAGCGGTTCCCGCGGGCGGACCGCAGGATGAGTCGCTCTCCCAGACGCTGCCGGGCATCAGCGCCGATACCCTGGACTCGCCGCTCTTACCAGCGCTGACCCAGGTGGGCGACGTCCTGGGCTCGCCGCTTTACATGGCGCCGGAGCTGTGGGACGGGGAGCCGGCGACGCGCGCCTCGGATATCTATGCGCTCGGAACGGTGCTCTATGAGCTGTGCGCGGGGCGGGCGCCGTATGACGGCACGCCGCTTGTGGATCTGCCCGGGCGCGTCAGCCAGCATGATCCGGAGCCCCTCGCTGCCGTCGCCCCCAGTGCGGAGCCAGCGCTCGGCGCGATCATCGATCGGTGCCTGTTGCGCGACCCGCGGGCCCGCTTCGAGTCGGGCGATGCGCTGCGTGAAGCCCTGGAAGACCTGTCGATGCGCTTCACGCTGGTGCACAAGCCCAGGCCCGCGGGGAACGCGGACGGGCCAAACCCCTACCGCGGCTTGCGCAGCTTCGATGCCGAGCACCAAGAGCTGTTCTTCGGCCGGGCGGGCGAGGTGCGCGCCGTGGTCGACCGCCTGCGCAGCGAGCCTTTGGTCATCGTCACCGGCGACTCCGGCGTCGGCAAGTCCTCCCTGTGCCAGGCGGGAGTGTTGGCGCTGCTGCAGCAGGGGGCGCTGGGGGAGGTCGCGACGGCTCGCATGGTGCCGGGGCCGCGGCCGCTGTGGGCGCTGGCCACGGCGCTGGCAGGGCTTCTGCGCAGCGACGAATCGACGATCGCGGCGCAGCTCTCCCAGGCCCCGCGGGAGGTCGCGCGGGCGGTGCAAAGGCGGCGCGGCGGCGCGACCCCGCAGTCGCTGCTGTTCATCGACCAGATGGAGGAGCTGTTCACCCAGTGCGATGCGACCGCGGCGGGGCAGTTCGGGGAGGCGCTGGGAGCGCTTTTGAGCGACGCCCCGAACCTGCGCATGCTGGGGTCTTTGCGCAGCGATTTCCTCTCGCGCCTGGCAGCGCTGCCCGGCATCAGCGCCGAGGTCACGCGGGCCCTGCACCTCATCGGCCCGCTGTCGGACCAGGGGCTGCATGAGGCGATCGTCCAGCCGGCCCTCCAGCGCGGGTTCCACTTCGAGTCCGAAGCCATGGTGCAGAGCCTGATCGACTCCGCCCGCCAGGCCGCCGGCGGACTGCCGCTGCTCCAGTTCGCCCTGGCGGAGCTGTGGGAAGCCCGCGATCGACAGCGGCAGGTCATCCCCGCTGCGGCGCTGGAGGCGATGGGCGGCGTCGGCGGCGCCCTGGCGCGGCACGCGGACGGCGTGTTTCAGCGCCTGCCGCCGGTGCAGCGGGCGGCGGCGCGGCGGCTCCTCGGGCTGCTCATCACCCCCGATGGCACGCGCGCCACGCGGCTGCAGGCAGAGCTCATCGGCCTGGGATCGGCGCAGGCGCAGGCCCATGCCAGCGCGGCGCTGGAGGCTCTGGTGCGCGGCCGGATCGTATCGGTGCGCAGCGATGACAGCGGCGAAGGCAGCATCTATGAGCTGGCGCATGAGGCGCTGCTCACCGGCTGGGATACCCTGCGCGGCTGGCTGGCCCGCGACATCGAGCTGCGCGCCCTGCGCCAGCGGCTCACGCACGCCGCCGCCGAGTGGGAGCGTCTGGCCCACGCGCCGGAGGTGCTGTGGCAGCCGCTGCAGCTCAAGGAGGTCAAGCAGCTCCCGGAGGCGACGCTGTCGCCGCGCGAGGTGGCTTTTCTGCGCGCCGGCCGCCGCGCCGATTCCCGGCGAAGGCTGCGGCGCGGGCTGCTGCTCGGCGGCGCCCCGCTGCTCGTCGGCCTGCTCTACTTCGCCGCCGAGCTGCGCGCCCGCCACGGCGTCGCCCTGCAGATCGCCGAGCACCTGGCCCAGTCGCGCAGCGAGCTCACCCAAGCCGAGGCGCACAACCAGCGCGTCGAAGAGCTGCGCCGGAGCGCGTTTGCCGCGTTCGACCGCCGCGACGACGTCAACGGAGAGAAGCTGTGGGATCAGATGCAGGCGCTGGACGCCGAAGCGCGCATCGCCTACCGCCGGGCCAATAAGTCGGCAGAGGCGGCGTTCATGCTCAACAACCAGCGCAAAGACGTGCGCGAGATGCTCGCCACCGTGCTCTCCGAGCGGGCGCAGGTCGTCGAGCGCAACCACTTCCTGACCCAGCGCGATGAGCTGCTGCAGCGCCTCTGGCTCTTCGATGATCAGGGGACCTACCGCCGCCGCTGGTATGCGCCGAGCCGCCTCACCATCGCCAGCGAGCCGTCCGGGGCCCGCGTCACCCTCACACCCATCGATGACCAGCACCACCTGCGCAGCAGCGAGAGCCGGGAGCTTGGTACGACGCCGATTCCGATGCTCGCGCTGGAACCGGGCTCGTACATGCTCACCCTGGCGCATCCCGAGAGGGTTCCGGTGCGCTACCCGTTCATGTCGCACCGCGGCGAGCACCTGCCGCTGGTCGTGCGCTTGCCGACGCCGGAAATGGTGCCGCCGGGCTTTGTCTACATTCCCGCCGGCAGCTCGCTGTTCGGCAGCGATGCCGAAGACGGGCAGCGCCGCGACTTCCTGTTCCACATCCCGATCCACCCCCGCACCACCCCGGCGTTCCTCATCGCCCAGCACGAGACGACCTACTCCCAGTGGCTTGTGTACCTGCGCGCCCTGCCGCCGGAAGAGCGCGCCCGGCGCCTGCCGCGGTCGACGCAGGCCGGGCTGTCGGGCTATGTCGAAGTGCAGCAGCTGCCCGATGACCGGTTCTCACTTGTGATGCAGCCGATGCA
>CALFML010000114.1 GCA_937879845.1 uncultured Myxococcales bacterium | reverse complement strand
GCGGTGCCAGCGCGGGTGGACATACACCGAGTGCTCCACCGTGAAGCGGTAGCCCCCGCGGCTGCGGTATGGTGACAGAGCGCCGAAGCCGCGGATCTCATCCTGCTCCGTGGCGATGGTAATTGGATGCGCGGAGTCGTGTTGCTGGAACCACGCCAGGCGGCTCGCTGGTGGCTCGGGAACGTCCTGATAGGTACACGTGGAAGAGTCAGCGTACGCGCGTCGAGCAGCGACGTTGGTAGGACACAAACCCGATCGCAGGCCCCCCCTGCTACTGGCACCTTACCACATCTATGTTATGCAGCTGCCTGCGCCTTCGCACCCACCTCATCGCCCGATCGCGCACCCCAAAAGCTCTACCGCGAATCTATCCGCATGATGTCCGCAGCCCATCTCCACAAACTGCTCACCGATGAGGCGTGCCCTCAGCGATTTCATCGGGTTTAAGGTCGCGATGCACAATCTGGATGGCGTGGGTCGCCGCCAGCGCTGAGGCGATCTGGCGGCTGATGCGGATCGTGTCGGCGATAGGGAGGCGGCCGCCGCGGCCGCGCAGTCGGCCAGAGAGCGCTTCGCCGCGCAGAAACTCCATGATGATGAACGCGCTGCCGTCGGGGAGGCGGCCAAACTCATGGATTTTTACGATGCCGGAGTGGTCGACGCGGCTGGCGGCGCGCGCCTCGTTCAGGAAGCGATGCTCGATCTGCTTGTCGGAGGAAAGCTCTTTGCGCAGCAGCTTGATGGCCGCCTTGCCGCCGAGCTGTTCGTGGACGGCTTCATAGACCGCACCCATGCCGCCCTGGCCGATCTTGCGCACCAGCCGGTAGCTCCCGATGCGCTGTCCTTCCATCTGCTGCATGCTCTCCACAGGAATTAGTATTAAGGATAACGCAGTTTTTGCTGATATAATCGCCAAAGCGATGATTTCCGTCCTCTTCAGGATAGTTGGCCATGGCGGGCTGCGCTGGCTCATGAGCGCCGGCACTCTCATAGGGGTGCTGTTTTGCGGAGTTCCCAAGGGGTTCCGCGGGCAAGCGGGCCTCACCGTCGGGCCGTCCGTGGCCTGGGCCGATCTGGCGGATCAGCACTACAAGCGCGCCATCGTCTTTTATGAGAACAAGGACTACCCGCGTGCCATCCGTGAGTTCCAGGCGGCCTACAAGGTTCGCCAGCTGCCGCGCATCCTCCTGAATATCGGCCAGGTCTATCGCAAGCTGGGCATGGCGAGCACGGCGCTGAAGTTCTACGAACACTACCTGCGCGTCGATCCCCAGCCCAAGCCGGAGATCAAGAGCGAGGTCGATCGCTACATCGCGCAGACGCGCGCCATGCTCGATCCGCCGGATATTGTGCCGCTTCCGGCCAAGTCGGCGGCGGCCGCGGCGGCAGCCGCCGAAGCCGTCGCCGCAGCCCCGTCGAACATAACCCCGGTCGCGGTGCCTGAGTATTACGAGGACGCCGAGCCGCCGCTTCTGCAAGTCGGCCCAGACGCGCGGCAGGTTCCCGGCAGCAAAGGCCGCGGCCGTCACGCCAAGGGACAGCCGGGAACGACCCAGCACCAGCAACCCGATCTCACCCCGAACGCCAAGGGCTGGGAGGTCGAGACGCAGAGCAAGCCTCCGGAGAACCCGGGCGTTACGTCGCTGCGCTTGCCGCTCATCACGCCCAAGCCCGAGCCGCCGCCCAAGCCTTTTTACAAGACCGGCTGGTTCTGGGGCGTCATCGGCGGCGTCGCGGCCGGCGCGATCATCACCGGTGTAGCGGTCGGCGTGGCGCAGAGAAATGCGACGCCGGCCACGATCCTTTACCCGACGAAGTAGGCCTGTTGCATGCGTAGAAAAAAAGCGGCGAGTCGGCTCTCTGTGGCGGTGCGCGGGATCTTGCTGGCGGCCTTGGTTCTCGCTTCCTCGTGCGGCCTCCCTGACGGGCTTGTGACGGTCCGCGTAAACGGGCTGGTAAAAGAAGTCACCGCCCTTTACGTGATGATTCAGCTCGATGGGGTTGCGGCGAAAAACACCAAGCCGCAGACTAACCTTGAGGACAGGACGTTCGTTGTCTACGATGAGATGCAGCGCTTCGGCGTGCAGGTGCCCTCGGGGACTCAGTCGCTGGCCGTGAGCATCACTGGGTATGATCCGTACCTCGTGGCGCTGCGCACGGGGACCGGGTCGATCGACGTCACGCTGGGCAAAGAGCTTGAGATCACCCTGCAAGCGGTGCCGCAGTAAGGCAGCGCGGGCGCGATGCCGCGGCGGCGGTTGGCTGCGTGGCGCCGATTGACACGCTCTAAGCGGTAGTTCAGCATGCGCGCATGCATGCTGAGATCGCCGCTGCCGTCGCGCGCGAGCACACGCCCGGGCTCTCGCCGGCTGCGTGCTCGCGCTTAGAAGAAGCGCTCGGCCGCGCTCCGACGGTACTTGAGCTGGATGTGTACGCGGCGCTGCTGCGGCGACCCGATGACGGCGTAAGCGATGCGGCGCCGCTGCAGCTCGGGCTTGGGCCGGAGGCGGTGGCGCTCAGCGTGGCCCGCGGTCGCCCATCGCTCATCGAGGCGGCGCTCGGCATCTTGGCTGCCGGGGCGCGTCCGGTGGCGATTGTTGAAAGCGATGGCGGCGGCGACAGCAGCCAGCGCTTGGCCAGCGATAGCGCTGGAACGACCGCTACGGCCAGCGCGAGCGCGACTGTTCCCGAAAAAGTGGCAGCGGACGCGGTGGCGCAGTGCCTGGGATTTGCTTCTCGTACGGCTGACTTTGGATCGGGCGCCGAGGGGCTCGGGCTGGCGGTGGGGTTGTTCGCGGGAGCTCCGGTCAAGCGGCGCCCGGAGGCGGCGGGCGATGTGTTGATTTACCTCGGAGCGCCCACGGAGCGTGACAGCCCGAGCCGATTCACCGCCGGTGCGCCCTATGTGCCGCCGCGCCCCGCGGCGAGCCCGCCCTTGCTGGGACTTCTGCGGACGCTGCATGAGCGGCCTGGACCGGTTTTGGCGGTGCGGTTGATCAGTCAGGGCGGGCTCGCCAAGGCCGCGGCGCGCGGATCGCTGGGGGCGCAGCTCGCTCTAGATACGGTACCGCGGCATCCAGCGGCGCTGCCGCCGCGCGACCTTTTGCTGGCCGAGACGGGGGCGCGGGCTCTGGTGGTGGTGGCGGCAGAGCAGATAAGCGATGTGCTCGCCGCAGCGCAAGGGCAGGGCGTGACGGCAGTAGTGGTCGGATCGCTTATCGCCGAGCCGCGGCTGCGCGTGCTGGTGAAGCCGCTGGGAACGTCGGCGGCGCGGCCTATTTGCGAGCTGCCGCTGGCGGTGCTGGATCGTGCGCCGACAAGCTCGTCCCCGGCGCCACTCGGCTCGCTTGAAACGTCCGGCGCGGCGGGGCAATGGACGCAGAAGCTATTGCAGGAGTTGCACGCCATGGGCCCCAGGCAAAGCCCCCTCGTGGTGCTACGCCAAGGGGCGCAGCCGATCGCGCTGGCCGCCTGCAGCCTGGCACTCGCCGCTCATGGAGCCGACGTCGCTGCCTCTTTTTCACTCAGCGCAGCCCGTGCGGCGCTATCAGCCGCCGTGAGCCAGGTCTACGCGAGCGGTGCGATGCCGGCCTGGGCGGCATGGCTAGCTCCTCCCACCGCCGCCGAGAACCTGCCGGACGCCAGCGCCGGCGAGCTTAGAGCGGCATGTGTCAGCCTCGGGATAGCGGGGCTGTCAAGCGGCGTGGCGGCGCTGACGGGCGGCTTGGTGGCGGTGATCGGGGAGCGCCCGCCGGCAGAAGAAGTGGCGATAGGCCGTTTTCCCGGACCCGGCTGCCTGCTGGCGATCCTAGGATTTGCCGGGGCAGACGCTGAACAGGAGCGCGCGGCCGGGCTGCTGTGCGGAGAGCTTATGCGCGCCGGCCTGGGCGTAGCGGTGCAGCCGATAACCCACGGCGGCCTGCTGCTGGCGCTTGGACGCTGCTGCGCTGAGAGCGGCGTTGGCTGCACGGCAGTCGTCGCATTGTCTGAGCCAGCCGCTGATCTGATCCCCCAGACCGCCGAGCGCGAGGCCTTGCTCGGCGCCGGACCGGGACGTTATCTGCTCGCTATTTCGGCGCAACGGCAGGCCGATGCCCGCATTCTCGCCAGTGAGCGCGGCATCCCGCTGTGGCCTCTCGGGCGCACCGGCGGCTCGGAGCTGGTGCTCCGAAGTAGCGACGGCACGAGCTCGTTTACCGAGCTCGTACGCATCCCGGTCGCGACGCTGGCGGCGGCGCTGCAGCGCCGCTAGCTCACCACTGCGACCAGGACAGCCAGCTGTCGTTATCGACGTTGTAGAGGTAGCGCTGCCCGTCCTTGGTCAGCACGAGCAGATCTTTTCCGATCGGCCACAACCGCTGAATGTTGCCGTCGCGGTCGATATACCGCTTGGCGATGCTCGAGAAGGCGCGGCCCGACAGGTCGAGCCCGTACCAGTCCTCGCCATGGGTCACGAGCTGCTTCATGGCAAAAGCGATGGGGCTTAGCTTCTTGTCCCAGGCTTGATCGTGGTAGCGATACACGGAGCCGTTTTCGACCAGGTACATGTAGCCCTTTGAGGCCTCCAGCATCGTGGTCTTCATGCCCAGGCTGCGCGGGTAAAGCTGCACCGCATCCTTGCCGTCCTGCTTGGCAGAGAGCAGTCGTCCGTCGGCCAAGATGACATAAAGCGCGCCCGCGGTCGCCCGCGCCAGCATCACCGGCGACAGCCCCGTGTTGCGCCAGGTCTTGCTCTCGCCGTCGAACCACATGAGCTGCTGGCGCGTGTCGGTCGCGTACATCGTGCCGGTGACATCATCGATCGCCGCGACACCGAAGCCGCTCGGGCGCAGGACCTCGTACTTGGGCGTGTCCTTGACCGAGATGCGCCGCCACGTCTTGCCGTTCTTGTCGGTGGCGAGCAAGGGGAACAGCTCGTCGGCGGCGCGCGTCTTGGGCGGGTTGCTCTTGATAAGACCGGCGAGCAGGCCGTTTAGCTGCTCTCCTGTCTCCACGGTCAGCGGGATGCGGCCGTGCAGCGCCATCGAGGCGATAAAGTCGCTCTGCACCAGCAGCGCCTGCTGCTTGTCCAGCTTCTGCGACAGCGCCACCCCAAGCGAGATGCGCAGCGCCTCGACACCGTTGCGCGACTCGACGCCGACTTCATTGGCGATGGTCTCGGTGGGCTCGCTGGGCGCAGCACCGATCTTGCCGTGCATCAGGCTGTGGAGGACATCCACGTGCCGCACGACCCCGGAGGAGCTTGCCGCCTTGTCGGCGAAAGTGGCAATCCCGAGCAGCCGCCCCGTCGGCGACAACACCGGTCCGCCCGAGGCCTCGGCGGTGAGATCCGGCTCCAGCTCGATCTGATCCGGCCGCACCGCCGCGATGCTTCCGGTGAACAGCGCCAGCGTCTGCCGCCCGCGGGTGCGCACCGCGACGATATCGAGCCCGACGGCGACGACATCGCGTACGTCGTAAAGCTCAAGCGCTTTGTACGGTTTTTTCGGATCCGGCGCCGGCAGCTGCAGCAGCGCCAGGTGATTGACGGGATCGATGCGCACCACCTGGGTCGTCAGCGCCGCGTTCTTGTGCATGCGCAGGAAGATCAGCGGATCCTCGTCCCCGGCCAGCGCCGGATCATAGAGGAACGCGGAGACCGTGCCGCCTTCGACGCCGCTGAGCAGCCGGGAGTCGGTCACCACCATGCCCTGCGGCTTGATGATGACGCCCAGCGCGATGTTGAACCGCGTCTCGTGCTGTGCGATGAGCATCACCGTGGCGGGAGCCGCCCGCTGAAACTGCTCGGCGCGGCTGAGCACGGGGCTCTTGGGGGGGACGGGGAGCCGGGCTTGCGCGGCTTCGGCGGCGGCGGCGGCGTTTGCCGCTGGCGGCGCCTTGCCTTTCTTGCCGGGAGCCGGCTTGGCCGCTTTGACTCCCGCGGCCGGGCGGCCTGCGGACGCCGCTGCCGCGCCCTTGTCGTCCGCCGCCGGTTTGTCTGCCGCGGGAGCCTTGTCTCCTGCCGGAGCTTTTTCTCCTGCCGGAGCCTTGTCGGTCGCCGCGGCCGGCTTCGGCTTGGCGGTCGCGGCCGCGGCCGGCGACGCGGGGGCCGGCTGAGCGTGGCCGCCGGCGGGCGCGAACGTCCCTAAAAAGCCCCACATCAGCGCGGTCAGGAGGCTCAATCTCCGCCTGCGAGCCGGGCCCGGACCGGGCCCGGGACGGGAACCGTGTGCATGCTCAGGGCGAGCCGTCGACAAGGGTTTTGGGGAAGAAGGATCGAGGCTGGCTTGCACTAGGGCACCGCTGAACACTGTCCACCTCCGGATGCTCGACAGTGGCGTCATTGTCCGACAAGCTCCAGGCGCTGCCACCATCACGAGCCCTATCTTACGCCGAGACCCGGCGATTCTTCCACTTCGGAAGCGCAGTTAGTGCGGTTAATAAAGAACGCGGGTCGCTTGGCGCGTTCAAGCGGCCTGGGAGCGGGCGGAAAAAGCGCGGATCGGGCAGCTTAAACATCGGCGATTTTAGACAACTTTTCCCCCTGGAAGGTCGGCTCTGATAAGGGTGGCGCGTCGGGCGGGCTCTGTGGTGTAATACCTCTTACGATGAGCCGGATTCCTGATTCCTCTCGCACGGCTAGAGTCGGGCTGGGTGCGGCTTTGGGCCTGCTCAGCCTCTTGCCGAGTGGATCCGCCGAGGCCCAGCTGCCGCAGGGCGCGCGGCTCGAGTATCTGCGCGGTGCCGGACTCTATAAGACTCGTCACTTCGTCGCTGCCGCTCAGGCGTTTACCGCCGCCTACGCCCAATACCCATCGACGCGGCTGCTCTATGACCTTGGGCAGACCTACCGCAAAGGCGGCCAGCGGGAGCAGGCGCTGGCCAGCTATGAGAAGTTTCTGGCCGCGGAGCGCGGACTTTCGCCGACCATTCAGTCAGGGGTTCGCAGCTACATCGGCCAGCTCCGAGTCGCGCTCGGCAAGCCCGTCTCGGGTCCGATCCTGCAGCCCAAGGTGATGCCGGATCTGCTCGACCCGGCGCTGGGCCCGCGGCCGGCGGCCAATCCCCCGGCCTTGCCCCTGGCCGCGGCGCCCCCGAGCCCGCCACCGCCCGGAGCCCCGATTGCTCGTACGACTCCGTCGGCTCCCGGAGCATTGCCCGCGAGCTCGCCTGCCCCCGGCGCGGCGGGCCCGCGCGGTACGGCGTTCGCTCCCGCCATGGCTGCGCCGCCGAGCTTCTCCGGCTCGCCCGGCAGCCCAGCCAGACCGCCGGCGGGAGGTGTGGCGGCCGGGGTGCCGGCCGCGCTGCCCGCCCCCGCACTTGCCGCTTCATCCGCACTTTCGCCCACCGGCGCCATCATCGAGCAGCTGCCGCGCCGTCAGCTCCCCGGCAAGTGGACGATCATCGATCCCAAGCCCGGCTACACCCTGCGCCGCGCCTACTGCACGCCGTCCGAGGTCTTCGTCATCGGCGACTCGAGCATGGTGCTGGCGGCGACGGAAGGACAGACGGTCTTCGGCCCGCTGCGCACCGGCCTGCCGAACTGGTTCGCGTCCGTATCCGGCAGCGCCGGAGCGGCGGGTGCTGAGCTGTTCATCGGCGGTGACAGCGGGCTCGTGCTGCGCCGCGTCGGTCCGCAGCTCCACGCGGTGGCAAGCGGCATCCGCGGTACGGTCTTTTCGATCGCCGGCAGCGCTGCAGACTGGTTTGCGTTCGGCGAAGGCGGCGCCGCGGCGCGCTGGGACGGCAATGCGTTCGTTCCGGTGCCCACGGCGACCCAGAACGCCATCCTGGGCAGCTTCATCGTCGATCGCGAAGTCTTCGCAGTCGGAGCCGGCGGGATGATCCTGCGCTGGGGCGGGGCGTCGTTCACTTCGATGCCGACGCCGACTCGCGCCATGCTGCACGGCATCTGGGGGTCGAGCCGCAACGACCTGTGGGCGGTCGGCGGCCAGGGGACGCTCTTGCACTTCGAAGGCTCGGGCTGGCGCACCGTAGCAAGCGGAACCCAGCAGACGCTGCTCGGGATCTGGGGCGCGGCCAAGAACGACGTGTACGCGGTGGGCACCGCCGGGCTCGTCCTGCACTACGACGGCATCAGCTGGGCCGGGGTGGATGTCGGCGCCGGTCCGCTGCTCGGCAGCGTCGCCCTGTCGGGGATCTGCAGCCGCGCCGGCGGCGAGCTCTTCGTCGTCGGCGACGGCCTCATCCTGCGCTACAAGCGCTAGCGCCGCTACAGCGCCGGACGCGCCGAGGCTCCCAGCGCCAGGAGCTCGCCCGAAACCTCCGCGGCCTCGATCACGGAAGCCTGCGCCACCGGATCCTGCACGAGCTGCGAGACTTGCTCCAGCAGCGTCTTTACTGCTTTGGGATCCTCTTCTTGCCGCACCATCAGCCAGCGCATCGACTCACGCGGGACGCTCCCCACGCCCAAAAGCCGCACCACGGTCGGGCTGATCTCGGCGGCGACGCCCAGGAACACCAGCAACATGCCGAGCATCGCCGTCGGCCGCTCATAGCTGAGGTTTGTGCCGTAGGCGCGCAGCGCGGCGTCGCCGGTGGTCATCTCGCGCTCCGGCAGCTGGTCGGCATAGCCCAGGCGCCGCAGGTCCGCCATCACGAGCTGCATGCGCGCCCGCTCGTCTTTGTAATGGTGGCGCAGGAGCGCTGCGATGTCCTCGTTGGTCGCGCGCTCCGCGGCCCGCCCCAGGACCTCTTGCACGTGGTCGCTCTGGTTGGCAAGGTCGAGCAGGAACGCCGCGTACTTGGGCCGCAGCGATAGCGGGGGCCGCATCAGATACCGCACGGTGGCCATGCGATAGCTACGTGCGCCCGCAGTAACACGGGATTGCAGGGTTTCAACCATCTCCATGGGCGTTCGGGGCTTGATCATCGGCCCAGCCGGTGTGTCCAAATTTAAGAGTAAACCATGTTTCTGCGGTTGCGCGAGTTACCGTGGTTTTCAGTGGCGACCGCACCGTCGCAGCGCGGCCTGCTTTCGCTCGGCTTTTTTAGAAACTGAACGACTCCGCGAAATATCGGGTCTTGAGCAAGTACTCCGCGGTGAGGATCGAGCCGGCCGCCGCCCCCATCTTGGTGTTGTGCGACAGCAGCACGAACTTTACCCCGTGGGCGCCGAGCGCCGTCTCCGGCCGCAGGCGGCCGACCACGGTTGTCATGCCGCCGCCGGTGTCGCGATCGAGCCGCGGCTGCGGGCGGTAGGGATCGTCCAGCACTTCGATGAGCCGCGCCGGCAGCGAGGGCAGCGCGAGCGCCTGGAGCTCGGCGCCGAAACCGACCAGGGCTTCCTTGACCTCCGCCAGGGGGGCGGGGCGCTCGGTGGCGCAGAAGACCGCCTCGGTATGGCCGTCGAGCACGGCGACGCGGGTGCAGGTGCACGACACCGGCAGCGGCAGCGGCTCGATGCGGCCGGCCGCCTCTTCGGCATGCACGTAGCGGCCGAGGATCTTGCGCGTCTCGCGCTCGACCTTTTCTTCTTCATTGGGGATGTACGGCACGATGTTGTCGACGACATCGAGCGCCGCCACGCCGGGTGAGCGCCCGGCGCCCGAGACCGACTGCATTGAAGTCATCACCACGGCCCTGAGCCCGAACCGATCGGCGATCGGCCGCAGCGTCATGGCCAGGCCGACCGTCGTGCAGTTGGGGCCGGGGGCGATAAAGCCGCGCCACCCGCGCTGCCGCTGCTGGGTCCGCAGGAGCGCCGCGTGCGCCGAGTTGACGCCGGGCATGAGGATCGGTACGTCGGCCTCATAGCGGTACGCGCTGGCGGTGGAAAACACCGGCAGGGCGGCAGCGAGCCGCGGCTCAATCTCCCGCGCGGCATCGGACTCCAGGGCGGAGAAGACCACCTCGACGCTCTCGCCAAGGCGCGCCGGCTCAAGGCGGCTGGCCTCCACCACCTCCAGATCGAGCAGCGCCGGCGGCGGCAGCGCCCCGGCATAAAAGCGCAGGCTGCCCGACTTGTCGCGCAGCGCTTCACGATAAGGTTTGCCGGCCGTGCGCTCGGAGGCGGCCAGGCAGGTTATTTCAAAGTAGGGGTGATCGGCGAGCGCGGTGACAAATTGCTGCCCCGCCACCCCGGTTGCCCCCAGGACGGCGACGCGAAGTTTTCGGTTCATGGCGGCGCCTAGCATAATCGGGATGGGACCAAATTCGCAGGCCCTATGTGGGTCCGCGCAAGGGAGCAGGCGATGCAGGAACTTGGCGGCGATTCGTCACAGCCCGTAGATGTCGTAGTCGTGGGGGCGGGGCTTGCCGGCCTGTGTGCGGCGCGCGAGCTGGCTCGCGGCGGGGCGAGCGTGCGGCTCATGGAGGCGCGCGATCGCGTCGGCGGGCGGGTGTTCAGCCACCAGCTGGCCACGGGCTCCATCGTGGAGCTCGGGGCGCAGTGGATAGGGCCCGGCCAAGAGCACATGGCGGCGCTGGTGAAAGAGTTCGCGCTGACTCCGTTCGACCAGCACTGCGCCGGCGACAAAGTGCTCTCGGTCGGCGGCAAGCGCAGCACCTACAAGAGCGATATTCCATCGCTGCCGCTGCTGGGCCTTCTCGACCTCGATCGCAGCATCAAAAAGATCGAAGCGATGTGCAAACAGGTGCCGCTCGCCCATCCCGAAAAGGCCAAAAAAGCCCGCGAGTGGGACAGCGTCACCGTCGAGACCTGGAAAGGCAGGAACG
>CALFML010000113.1 GCA_937879845.1 uncultured Myxococcales bacterium | reverse complement strand
GATCGATGGCATCGGGGTTGGGGCCGGTGCACGAGGCGGTGAGCGCGGCGGCCAGATCATCGCCACCGGTACGCCGGAGCAAGTGGCGACCGTGGAGGCCTCCTACACCGGCCAGTACCTGCGGCAAGCGCTCGGCGAGCCGCTGGAAGAAGCGCTCCGGCTCACCACTCGCTAGCCGGCACGACACGCACAGCCATGGTCCCTAGCGACCATGGCCAGACAACTTTGCTTTTCGATTACGCCTAGATTGCTGCTGCGGTGGAAAGCTGTTGCGGTGAGTGGAGGCGGCAAAGCGAAAAGAGAAAACTTAAGTGACCCCAGCGGGACTTGAACCCGCGTTTTCGGCGTGAGAGGCCAACGTCCTAACCGCTAGACTATGGGGCCGATGAGAGCCGATCGAGCCCGCTGTCGGGCTTATGGATCGCGTGAGAGTTCGGGGACTAGGATTCGAACCTAGATAGCCAGATCCAGAGTCTGGCGTCCTGCCGTTGGACGATCCCCGAAGAACAGAACAGGTCAGCAACCAAGCAGACTGGAAGAGACTATTCACAGCGCCGGAAATGTCAATTGCAAATTTTACTTCCAGTAAGAAAGAGGGCTCCGGGCGTGCGAAGCGATCGGCGGTCGGCGCAGTTTGGCCGACTTGCGCTCAGCACGACCCGGCGTTCCGCCTTACTTTTTCTGGTGCGTCAGGATGTACGAGACGGCATCGCCGACGGACTTGATCTGCTCGGTGTCCTCGTCGGGGATCTCGATGTTGAAGTTCTCCTCCAGCGCGAGCACGAGCTCAACCACGGCGAGCGAGTCCGCCTTCAGGTCGTCGATAAACCGCGCCTCCATCTTCACCTTGTCCATCGAAATCTCAAGCTGCGCAGCAATGATCTCGCGGACCTTTTTTTCGATATCTTCGCTCATCCACTCCTCCGGTACCGTACGTTGTGCGTGGGTTTTAGTTCGCGTCGTTTTAGTTAAGGCTTGTGTGCGCGGACAGGGCTTTTAGCCAGGGGTCCTGCGCAATGCCCCGCCATTCTGCCCGGCATTGTGCATGGAGCCAACCGGAAACACTCGCCTGGCTGCGTCGAGGAATATGTCGGTTCAGCCGATGAGCAGACCGCCGTTTACGCGCAGGACCTGGCCGGTGATGTAGCTTGCCTGCGGTGACGCCAGAAACGCCACGGCTTCCGCCACGTCCTGCGGCTGGCCGATGCGCCCGAGCGGGATCTGCGACAGCAGCTGCTGCCGCGCCTCGCCCTGCAGGTGCTGCTGCGTCATGTCGGTCTCGATGAACCCGGGCGAGACCGCGTTCACCGTGATCCCGCGTGAGGCCAGCTCGCGCGAAAGCGATCGGGTAAAGCCGATGAGCCCGGCCTTGGCGCTCACGTAGCTCACCTGGCCGGCGTTGCCGGTCTCGCCCACCACCGAGGTCAGGTTGATGATGCGCCCGCTCTCCTTGGCCTTGAGCAGGAGCCGCGACGCCGCCCGGCACAGGTAAAAGACCGAAGAGAGGTTGGTCTCCAGCACCCGGTGCCAGTCCGCGGTCTTGACCCGCATGAGCAGACCGTCCACGGCGATCGCGGCGTTATTGCACAGGACATCGAGGCGCCGGTGCTGCTCGCCGATCGTCTTGATGGCGGCGTCCACCGCGGCCTCATCGGCGACATCGAACGCGATGAGCTGCCCGTTTTCCGGGCCGCCGATCGCTTCCAGAGTTTTTTGCGCTTCGGCCTCGCCGCTGCGGTAGTTGATGAGCACGAACAAGCCATCGCGCGAAAGAGCGATGGCAATGGCGCGCCCGATGCCGCGCGAGGCACCGGTGACAAGGGCGATGCGGCGCTCGGGGGAGCGCGCGGGTTCTTGGGCAGTCATGGGCTCCTCCAAAAGACGGCGGGCGTTAAGCGGCCGGTGCCTGCGAGCGCAGCTCTTCCAGCCCCGAAGGATCGGCAAACGAGAACAAGGCGAGGGCCGGGCTTATGCGCTTTATCAGGCCGCAGAGCACGCGGCCCGGCCCGACTTCGATAGCGGCCTTGGCGCCTAGCTCGACCAGGCGGTGGACGCAGCGCTCCCAGCGCACGGTGCCGGCGACCTGACGATACAAACGGTCGCGCACGGCATCCGCCGAGCCGCTCTGCGGATACGGCTCGGCGTCGATGTTGGCGACAACGATCCGCTGCGGCAGGGCGATCGCGGCCGCCTGCAGCTCCAGGCGCAGGCGCTCGGCCGCCGGGGTCATGAGGTCGGAGTGGAACGGCGCGCTCACCGGCAAGAGCTTGCACAGCTTCGCCCCCTGCCCCTTGGCCAGCACCATCGCCTGCTCGACCGCGGTCTTGTGGCCGGAGATCACGATCTGGCCGGCGCCGTTCTCGTTGGCCGGCTGGCAGCGATGCTCCGCCGTGCTGGCGCGGGTGCACAGCTCCGCGACCGCTTCGGCGGACAGGCCGATCATCGCCGCCATCGCGCCCAGACCTTCGGCGACCGCCTCCTGCATGAACCGGCCGCGCAGGTGGACAAGACGCACCGCATCGGCGAAGCGCAGGCTCTCCGCCACCACCAAGGCCGAATATTCGCCCAGCGAGTGCCCCGCGCACAGGCTCGGCACAAGCCCGAGCTCCTGCCGCAGCACCTGCGCCGCGGCGACCGAGCAGGTAAGGAGCGCCGGCTGCGTGTTCTGCGTCCGCACGAGCTCCTCATTTGGCCCGTTGAAGCACAGCTCGCTCAGCTTGAAGCCAAGGGCCTCATCCGCCTGCGCGAACAGCTCGCCGACATAGGGAAAGTTGTCGAGCAGCGCCCGGCCCATGCCGACGTGCTGCGAGCCCTGCCCCGGAAAGACAAACGCGATCGTGCTCATGGCGTCACCAGCGCACACACGCCGCGCCCCAGGCGAGCCCCGCCCCCAGCGCGCAGAACAGCAGCCGATCGCCCGGCCGCACCCGCCCGGCCCGCACCGCTTCATCCAAGGCGATGGGCACGGACGCCGACGAGGTGTTGCCGTATTTATCGATGTTGATGAAAAACTTTTCCATCGGCAGCTCCAGCCGCTGCGCCACCGCCTCGACGATGCGCAGGTTGGCCTGGTGGGCCACGACCAGATCGATGTCGCTGGGCCGCAGGCCCTGGTGCTTGAGCGCCGCCTGGCATGCCGAAGCGAGGTTGCGCACCGCGTGGGTGAAGATGACCTTGCCGGCCATGTGGATGAAGTGCTTGCCATCGGCCAGGGTCTGGGCGCTGGTCGGATGCAGCGAGCCGCCGCCGGGAATGGTCAGCGACTCGGCCTGATTGCCATCGGCGTATAGATGGACGGAGAGAACGCCGCGCCCGCCCGCCTGCTGCGCCGCATCCGCCAGCCCGAGCACCGCCGCCCCTGCCCCATCGCCGAACAGGATGCAGGTGTTGCGATCCTGCCAGTTCACGTAGCCCGATAGGACCTCGACGCCGCAAAGGAGGATGCGGCGGTACTGGCCGCTGCGCAAAAGTCCCTCCGCGACCGCCAGGCCGTAGAGGAAGCCGCCGCACGCCGCCGCCAGATCGAAAGCCGGGCAGTGCGCCGCCGCGCCGACCTTGCGCTGCACGAACACGGCGCAAGAGGGCAGCGTCATATCCGCGCTGATCGTCGCGCAGATGATGCAGTCTATCTCCTGCGGCGAGATCCCTGCCGCGGCGCAGGCGCGCAGCCCCGCCGCCGCGGCCAGATCCGAAGCCGCCTCGTCTTTTTTCACCACGCGCCGCGCGGCGATTCCGGTGCGCTCGCGGATCCACGCATCCGAGGTATCCACGAGCTTGCTCAGATCGTCATTGGTCAGCTCACGCTCGGGAACGGCGCTGCCGGTGCCCAGGATCATCATGCGCGGCAGCACGTTCCGCCCCGCTGCTTGTTCTGTCATTCGCTCTCCACACTTTGTCCGGCCGGGGAGGATGAGGTGTTCCCTCCGGGTCCGAGTCCTCGATGGGCCGCGATCGCCTGCTGCAGCGCCGGCAGGAGTCCGGCCGCAACATGCTCTTCCGCGACCGCGATAGCGCGCGCGATCGCCCGCGCGCTTGCCCGCCCATGGCAGATGATCGCCACCCCATCCACCCCGAGCAGCGGCGCACCGCCGCGCCCATCCACATCCACCACCTGCTTGAGCGAGCGCAGCACCGGCCGCATCAGCAGCGCCCCCAGCTGCGCCAAGAGCGAGCGCTTGACCTGCATACGCAGAAACTCGGCGAGAAAGCGGCCCGCGCCTTCCGCCGTCTTGAGCACCACGTTGCCGGTGAAGCCGTCGGTCACGGCCACATCCAGCGCTCCGCCTACGCGCTGCGCATCGCCCGCCCGATGCCACTGAAAAAGATCGCGCCCTTCGACGAAACCGACGTACTCAAAGTCCGGCGACGGCGACTGCATGAGCAGCGCGTGGGCGTCGCGCAGGACCTGCGTCCCCTTGCTCGCTTCTTCACCGTTGGACAAAAGGCCGACGCGCGGACGCCGCCGCGGCTGGCCGTTCTGATCGTTTAGGCGAAGGCGGGCGAACGTCGCCCCCAGCACCGCGAACTGCGCCAGCGTGTACGGCTTCACCTCAACGTTGGCGCCGGTATCGAGGAGCAGGCACTGGCCGACTCCGCTTATCGCCCCGCTGGGATCGCGCTCAATCGTCGGCAGCGCCGCGGCGATGCCCGGCCGATCAAGACCCTTGAGCCGGCGTAAAATGAGGAGCCCGCAGGCGAGGATCGCCCCGGAGTTGCCGGCGGAGACGACCGCGGAGGCTTCCCCGCGCCGCACCATCTCGAACGCCACGCGCATGGAGGCGTCGCGCTTCCCACGCACGGCCTGCCCCGGGTGATCATGCATCGTGATCACCTCGGAGCAGTGGCGGATGGGTATCGCCAGCCCGGTGGCGCCCAGGCGCTCAAGCTCCGGTCGGAGCAGCGCCTCGTTGCCGACCAGCACGACCTGTGAGCCGTGACTGCGCACCGCCTCGACTGCTCCAGCCACCTCTGGGCCTGGAGCAGCGTCGCCGCCCATGGCATCGATGGCAATTACAGCCGCCACGACTCGTCGCTTTCAGCTTATTGGTTCTCGCTGGCGTTGTTCTGAGCGCTGGACTTGTCTTTGGGCTGGACCACGACGCGGCCTTCTTTGGCCGGACCGTACCAGCCGCAGGACTCACAGACCCGGTGGGGCATGCGCGCCGCCGAGCAGTTAGGACACGGACTGGCCGCCGGCACCGGTGTCTTCATCCACTGCGCGCGACGCGAGTCGCGACGAGCACTTGACTGTCTTCTCTTGGGAACGGCCATATCGAAAAGTCTCCAGGTCGGGTTACAGTTTGACGTTCTTCAGCGCTGCGAACGGTCCGATCGAGGGCACGGGCGAGCAGCCGCACCCGGCTACGTTGCGATCTGTACCGCACTGCGGACACAGACCCAAGCAGTCGTCTTTACACAGGATTCGCAGGGGTAAGGCCAGGATGATGTACTCTCGCATAATCGGGGCAAGGTCGACAATCTCCCCGTCATGGTGAGCAAAATCCAGGTCGTCTGCTTCCGGATCACCGGAGGTGTCTTCGACCGGAACCTTGGGCTGCGGCACGAAGATCGTATGCACCGGCACATCGAGCGGCACCTTGGCCGAGCCGAGGCAGCGATGGCACGGCAGCATCAGCTGCCCCTTCAAGGTTCCGTCGCACTGCACGGTCATGTTGTGCTTGCCGAGCTGCGCCGTAAGCGTCGCCGCACAGCCGTCTAGGTCGGCGTCCATATCGCCCACCGCGTCGCTGAGCAGCTCACGCGACAGCGGCGTATGGATGTCCACGCGACCGTTGTCGAGGTCCTTTAGCCGATAGCTGAGCTCTGTCATGACCGGAACCAAGATGCTGCATCATAGAGACCGCGCTTCCCATGTCAAGGGCGCGGACCGCGAGAATGCGCGCAGATGGTTTAGAGCGTGGCCGGCCGGGCCGCGCATCCGGGCTCTGCCGGATCGCGCTTGCCGAAAAAGCCGCGCATGCCGATAAAGGCCCGCCAGGCCGGGGTGAGCGGACCAAAGCCGCCGCCGCCGCCGAGGTCCAGCGAGCCGCGCCACCAGGCGATGCGCAGGATCCCGCGCAGCTCCGTGGAGCTCAGATATTGGTCGGTGACCAAATTCAGCTGGCCGGTCGCCTCTGCGATCAGCAAAAGCCCGATGCGCCGCGCTGGGATCTCCCCCGCGGCGGCCGCGCCCCAGGCGAACGAGTCATGGAGCGTCGTCTCATAAAGCATGCGCTGCGGTGCGAGCCGCAGCTCGACGTTTGCCGCCGCGGCGATCGGACCCTTGCGAAACCAGCCGACCAGCCGCGGCGCCACCGTGAAACCAGAGGTCGCAATGAAGTTCGCCGCGCCGCCCGGCCCCGGAATCGTCAGCTCCATGACCAGGGCCAGCGCGGCGGTGCGATCCGGCGGGGTCAAGAGCGCCTTGCCGCGCAGCCGGATGTCGCCGACCCCGGCGGTGGCAAGGGCGCTGTCGCCATCGGCGCTCGGATCCGGGCTGCCGGTGGCGTGCAGGCGATCGCCTATCTGCCACAGCGCGATCGGCACCCCGAGCCCCAGGGCCAGCCGCTTGCGCCAGACGCCAAACTCCGCCCCCAGATCGAGCGTGACCCGGTACGCGACCGGCTCGGCGACCGGCTCTTGCGTCAGCGCGTTGCGCAGGCGCAGCGGATGGCCAATCCCCGATGCCATACCGGTGAACCAGACCTGACCGGCCAGTGGCACCTTGGCGCCTTCGACTTGCCCGAAGGCCGCAGGACCCGGCGCTGGAGCGAAGCGCTCCGCCGCAATGCCGGTGGCAGTGGGCGTCTGCGCGCACGCCGAGCGCGCGTGCCCCCAAAGACTCAGGGCGCCGATCAAGACGGCCAAAACTGCCGCGATTTTTGGATTTGGAGATAGAAAAGGAGTGCGGCCCTTCTGAAGTCCAACCGTGCAGCGCGACAAGTCGAGCTTGCAGAAGGGCATACGGGGTTGCCAGAAGCGGCGAGGGGCGGAGCTTACGACTGCGCGCCCTTGGGGGCAGGCTTGCCGGGCTCGCCGAAGCCGGCGAAGAGCTCGACGCTGCTCAGGGTCGATTTCTTGCTCTCACGCTTCTTGCGGCGCTTGCCGGCCTGATCATGGTGGCGCTTGCGACGGTTTTCGGAAACTGCGGTATTCGAAGCCATTGATTACTCCCAGAAACGGTTGCCTATTTCGCGATGCCGCAGTGTGGCCAGAGGTATCTTCCTTGTCAAGGCCAGTTCGGCCGGCGCAGCGTACAAGAGCGGCCAAGGCTCTGGCCCGTCTAAGTCAGTGCGCGCCTTGGCGGATCCAGCGCTCCAGCGCGCGGGAAAAGGCCGCGTCAAGCCCCGGCAGACCCGGCGGCGGCATCGGCGCGCCGACGATGCGGGCGAAGCCGGAGCCGGCGATGAGCTTGCGCAGAAGATAGCTGCGCTCCGGCACGCCCGGCTGCACAAGAAGCAGCCCTTCGACGCTGCCGCGGGCCGGAGTCACCGCCAGAAAATCAGCCAGCGCGCGCTCCGCCGCATCGAACGACAGTCCTTGCGCCGGCTGCGCCGTGCTCCCTCCGCCGGCATCGCGCGCGGTGTGGCAGCCGACTTGGGCGCAGCGGGCGCGCAGCCCCGCCGCATCGGTCAGCAGCTGACCGAGCGTCACCACGGGGTCGCCGGGCGGCGCCGGGTCGACAAAGCTGCCGGTGCGAAACGGCACCGAGACCGGCCGCAGCGGCTGCCCCGACAGCGCCTGGATCTCCGCGCCGAGGACGACATAGTAGTCGTTTTCCGGCAGCAGCTGCTTCTTCGGCCGGACGCGAATCGAGCGATCGACCAGGCTCACCTCGGCTAAAAACTCCAGAGAGCCGCTGCGGGTGCTGAGCCGCAGCGCCGGAAACTGCACGGTGGCGGCATCGGGCAGGTCGCTCAGGCTCAGGGTGATCGTCGGATTTATCGGCTGCGCCTGGTCGGCGGGCAGCGGCAAAGCAACCCCGGTGACGACGAACGGCGAGTCGGTGACCGGAGGATAAAACTCCGCGTCAGTGCTCACGCTGCAGGCGGCGCTGCCTAATAGGCAGAACAAGATGGGGAGCAGCCGCGTGCGCGCAACAGGGTCGGACCATAACCGCCGACGCCCCGCGGCATCGGCGGGCGGCGGCGGCGAAGGCTTGGGACGTATGGACTGGGACAAAAAACTCGCAGGCGGACTCAGAGACGGGAGGCGGCGGGGAAAAGGGGAACGCGGGCGGCGCATCAGCTCTCGGTGTACATCCGAATCTGTTCGCGGACGACATCCTCGGTGATGCCGGTGCGCAGGTATTCCTTCAGGCAGTCGGCCAGGGTGATCATCATGTCGGAGGTGCTGCGGTCTTCAGCCAAGCGCGTCAGCAGCGAGCGGGCATCACGGCTCTCATCGTGTCGCAGGAAATCGCGGACCATCTCCAGGGTGAGGTCCCCTTGAAAGTCGAGCATGAGGTTTTCAAGCAGATAATTGATGAGGGCGTTCACGACTTCCTCCGCACTGCGGTGAGGGTAAGGACGAATAGCAACTTTAGTAGGTAATATCAGGTCCTTGCGTCCTTGTACACTTCCGCGTCTTGACATCGGACCGCTCGCGCCCGCGTAAAGGACTATGGTCGCCGCTCCCTTTCCTATCGGTGACAGGTCATGACGCGAAGCTGCGGAAAGAACGAAGCGGCAGTCTCGATTTAAAGAGCAAAATGACGCGCAAAGTGTAGGCAAAGGGTCTGCGCCTGCCCTGCCGTCCTACCTGCATGCCCGTCCTGCTCCAAGGTAAACAAACAGGCCAGGCGGTCTGTAGGTATCGTACTTTGCTTTTGCCAGTGCTTTTGCCAGTGCTTTTGCCAGGCTTTTGCCCGGACTTGCTGCATCGTACGGCCTGAAGTAGGCTACGCCCGAGTTGACTACATTCCCGCTCAACTTGCTCTACAGCCTGTGGTGCGGCGGATTTCTGGCGGCGTGCGCCGGCCCCCGGCTGTCTGAGCTGACTGCGCTCAGCGAGCCGTTTGGCAAGCTTCCCCAAAAGCCCGGTCCGCGCTCGGGTCGCCGCTCCGGTCAGAAACGCGGCGGTGCGTTGGCGCTCGCCGCCTGGCCTCGGCTCCTCGTGCTGCCCGGCTTGTTCGCCCTCTTATCGGTGCTGCCCGCGGCGACCTATATAGCGGCGCAGTTTCCCGATTGGTCTCTAATGTATCTTATTGATCCGCAGCGGCTGCCGCGCCTGTGGCCGCTCGCCGCCGGGATCCTCACCGGCGTCGGGGTGGTGGGCGGATTTGCGGCCGGGGTGATCTGGTTTGAGCGATCGGGGGAGGTGCCGCTCAAACTGGCGCTCGGCGGCCTGCTGCTCGTTTATATCGGGCTCGTCTTTTTGAGCTGGCGCGCCGGCCGCCTGTCCGCGGTCGGCAGCTTCACGAACTTTCACGCCGGCGGCTGGCTGATGCAGCCCCTGTTTTCGCGCCTCTCCTGGCAGCTCGAAAACCGGCCGTTCGGCCTGCTCTACGCGCTTATCGCCACAAACCTCTGCGAGGCCATCGCCCTCTTCCTTGTCGCCCGCACCCTGCTTACTAAAAGCGAGTTCATTTTCGCGGCTGCGCCGTCTTGAGCCCGGCCTTCCCCTTGCCAACTATTGGCAATCTTGACTGCACCCTTACGGCCCTGATACCGTGAGCCTTATGACAGGAGTGTTGCGTCTACTCGCGCTAAGTGTCCTGCCCTGGCTGCTTTTAGCCTCAGCCTGCGGCCCGATCACTTATGTGCACCGGGTCACCTTTGGCGCCACTGGAGACGTTGCCGAGGCGCGTACCCTCAACGCCGAGCAGATGGCACCCTACGAGTTCACCGCTGCGACCCAGTATTTGCGCCGCTCCAAGGAGCTGGCCGGCTATGCCCGCTTCCACGACGCCAACAACTTCGCCAAGAAAGCCTTGACCCAGGCGGCGGACGCGAAAAAAGTCGCGCAGCGCCGCTCCAAGGGCAATGAGCTTCCCATCTTCAACCCCAAGGACAAGGGCCAGTTCATCGACAAGGACGGCTTTGTCCGCCGCAAGTCGAGCTTGGACTCGGGTGACAGCGACTTTGAGAAGCCCCCGGGTCTGGACAACGAGAAGCCGCCGCTCACCGGACCGATCCCCGACTCCGCGGGCTCCAAGAAGGAGACGAAGTAAATGTCGCCTCTCACCTCTTGGTTCTCCCGTCGCGCTAGGCGCTCGCTCGCTCCGCTTTTGCGTCAGACCGGCGCGGCGCTTTTGGTCGCCGCGCTGCCGCTGCTCACCGCGTGTCCGGGGACCCAGCTCAAGCGCGAGCTCGTCGGCATCAAGGCCAACATCGATCAGGCCCGCAACCAAGGCGCGTACCTGTGCGCGCCGGTCGAGCTGGCGATGGCCGAATCGCACTACGATTTCGCCCAGGCCGACCTTTACTACGGCGATTACTTCGCCGCCAAGGACGAGGTCGCGATCACCGAGCGCAACGCCCGCGAGGCCCTGGAGAAATCGCCGGCCGGCGCCTGCAAGTTCCAAGACGATCGGCCGATCATCGTGCCCAAGGTCGGCGACCGCGACGGCGACGGCATCCTCGACGATGTCGATAAGTGTCCCGACGATCCCGAAGACAAGGACAACTTCGAGGACGAGGACGGCTGCCCCGATCCCGACAACGAC
>CALFML010000112.1 GCA_937879845.1 uncultured Myxococcales bacterium | reverse complement strand
CCACTGCCAGTTCCATCGCGCGCTCGCCTTCCCCGCACCCGTCGAAGCCGGTCTGCGCGTCGGCAAGCTTGGCAATACGAGCGTCCGCTATGAAGTCGGCCTGTTCACCCCCGCGGCTCCCACACCGGCGGCGAGCGGCCACTTCGTCCACGTCTTCGTCGACCGCGCGACGCGCCGCCCGACGCCGCTGCCGACGCCGCTGCGGGATGCGCTCCAGCGTCTATTGGTAGGGAGCGCAGCCTAGCAGAGCTTAGCAGCGCGCTCCATGAATTCAGGAGCAGCGCTGCGCCGGGCCGATCTGTTCCGGACGCAAATGCATAGTATGTGCTGCCGCAGCGGAGCGAGAGCGCCCGCCATGCGGCCGCGGCCGCTGTCCGGAGCACCGGAATCCGGACGGCATCCGTCCGAACTTCGGACGCGGCGCTGTCAACACACGCCGCCCAGCCCGCTCCTTGCGGACATAGTTTTTCCCAATCCACCGTCGTAGGATGCCATCGGGAACGAGACCGCTGAGCCGCCTGCATGGCGCGGCACGGCGGATGCTCTGGGGACCTGGCGTCGCGCTACATCACAGCTGCGCCGCAGCCGCTTATCGGACATGGCTGCTGAGCGCGCGCAGCGCCTTGCGAGCCAAGGCCCCATCGAAAGGAACGCCATGCGAGCCCACACAAATATCCCGCTTCTGCTATCACTCCGCCTTGATATCCGCAGCGCGCAGCCCCCAGGGACAGGCGCAACGCGGGTCCCCAAAGTGCGATTTCGTCGTCGAATTGCAGGCGACTGTGCCGGTCAGCGAGATCGCGTCGCGAGCGCGCTGTTCGCTCTCTTTATCGCTCTAGCCGGCAGTCTTGGGGGCTGCGCGACCCCGTTTCGCTGGATCAAAGACGGGTTTAGCGCCCAGCATGCCGAAGCCAAGTTCGCTGCTTGCCAGCTGGAAGCGGAGCGCCTGCGCTATGTCGCAAGTGAATCGGACCAAGAGCGTGAGACGCGGACCCGGCACGAAGCAGGCCTGTGTATGAAGGCCGACGGCTGGCGCTGGACGCAGGCGGATGGTGAGTCCGCGAGCGACTCATCCGGCAGCGCCGCGGACGAAAACCCCGGCGGCCGGAGCGGCGGGAGGATCGCTGACCCTGATGGGACCCAGAGCGTGAGCGCCGCGCCGTCGCGCCCAGCCGCTCCGGATGCAGAGCCAGGGGCCGAAGGCGCCGATGCCAAGACCGCTGCCAAGCCGAACGACAGCTCCGGCTCCGGCGGGGCTGAAGAGGAAGAGGACGATGAGGATGACGACGATGAGGAATAACCAAACGCGCCGAGCCGCAGGTTCCCAGTCGGATCTTACCGTTTGGCGATGAGCCAGGCTTCCGCTTCCTTGATCGAAGCGAAGCCGCGGCGCGGCACGCGCTTGGCTAGCGCATCCATGGTCGTACGCACCGCGATCATGTTTGAGTTCAGCACGATCGCTTGCGCGTCGAAGTGATGGGCGCGATCGAGCCAGCTGATCATGAATTCGCGCACTTCTTCGGCGGGAGTCTCGAGCTCGCGGTTGTCGAACAGCACCCGCCAGATACGGTAGCGGGCCGCGGCAAGCTCCAGAGCCGACTGCATGGCTGCCAGATCCGGGATGGTTGGACAGCCGCTCTGCCACACGAGCAGATAGCCGGACCGCGCTTCGATGCGGAACACGAACTTCACGACCGATTCATGCTACATTCGGCGGGCTGCGGATGGTAGCGCATCAATCGGCTAGGGGGGATGCTGTCGTTTCAGCGCACGGCGCCGGGATGCGCCGCGAGGTATTTTTCTCTCTCGGTAAGGAGCCAGCTGCGGGCCTCGGCTTCGCTGGCGAAAAACGCCTGGTTTGCCGACATCCGCCCACGGTTTCTGCCAGAGAGAGACATGACCGACACAATCATCTTGATCAGTGTCCGGCTTACGTAGTTGCCTCCGTACGTGGCGCTGGCCACGATCTGCGCGCCGCGGGACCAATCCGCAAGGTGCCGCCGCGCCTGCGCAGTGACGCTGAAAATCGACCCGCCATCGGTTAGGAGAAACACTCGGCCAAACTTCACAAAGACTGGCTCCAAGAGCGCGGTATAGGCCTGCATCATCTCTAAATCCAGATTGCGATTGGGGTCGGGGATGTTGTGGACCAGATCGTCATCGATGATGTAGCGGTGTGAGCCGATGAGGTGCTCAGTGGCCATGTCCGGATCAGTTTAACAGATATTCAAAGCCGCTTTTGTGACCGTCTGAGACAGCGGGAGCCGATACTTCGGGAATTGGAAAGTGCGGCCCCGCGCCTATGTGGACATACCAAGAAGAAGGTGGGTTTCCCGCATGGTGCATTTGCTGCAGGTGCAAAGCTGGAAGGGCTGCTGTTCAGCGGATAGGTGGGGGCAGCGCGCGGGGAGGAAGGCAGCTTGGCTAGGTGCTCTTGAGCTCGGACGCCATCGCGGCCACGATTTCAGTCCAGTCGCCCACCACGCCGTAGTTGGCCAGCTTGAAGATCTGCGCCTTGGGATCGTTGTTGATGGCCAGGATCGTTCCCGCCCGCTGAATGCCGATGGTGTGATTAGGAACGCCGCGGATGCCGACGGCCAGGTAGACGACCGGGGCGATCACCTTACCGGTGAGTCCTACCTGGAGCTGCCGTGGCATCCAGCCCTTGTCCGTAACCCGGCGGGTGGCGCACAGCGAGCCGTCGAAGGCCGCCGCCACGCTGTGCAAAAGCGGCAGGTGGCGCGGCTCGCCGATTCCCATGCCGACCCCCACGACCAGCTTGGCCGACAAGAGGCGCGCGGCCTGCTCATCCAAGGTCGCTGCGCTGTGCAGGAGCTGCGTGCCGCCCGGCGGCAGCTCGCCGAGGGGGATTTGCTCGATGCGCACCGGGCGCGCGGGAAGCGGCAGCCGCAGCGCGAAGACCCCGGGTCGAACGGTGGCCATCTGCGGCCGGGTGCGCGACAGGATCGGTGCCACGATGGTGCCGGAGAAGGCCGGCTTGAGCATGAGCAGCTGTCCGCGTTCATCCAGCGTCAGACCGATGGCATCGCCGACAAGACCTGCCTGCAAGCGCGCCGCGACGCGCGGAGCCAGGTCGCGGCCGCGCTCGGTGGACGAGAAGAATACGGCGAACGGGTCGCGGTCGGCGATGACCTGACTCAGCGCGGCGGAACACCGCTCGCTGCTGTATTCGGCCAAAGCAGGGTGGTGCAGGTGCAGGATTACGTCCGCCCCCTGCGCCGCGCAGGCCTGCGGCAAGGACTCCGGACACGGCCCGAGAATCACCGCCGCCACCGCGCCCTGGAGCTGCGCCGCCAGCACGGCCGCTTCTCCGAGCAGCTCGCGGCTGCCGGGAATGAGCCGGCCTTCGCGATCGCTCTGCACCACGACCCACACCGCTTTATCCGCGATGAGCGAGCGGTCCGGCGCGAGCGCAGGCACCGACGCCGCCGCCGCTTCCCCCTGCTGGAGGGCGGTGCGCATGACGGCCAAAAGCGCCCGCGCCACCTCCGCCGGCGGACCACCGAGCATCTGCACCGGCGGCCGTGGCGCCGGCGGCAGCGAGCGAATCTCCGCCACCCAGGTCGGCGAACCGAGCGCCCCCACTTCGTCATCCCGCAGCCCGAGCTCGGCGGCGCTGCGCACCTCCACTTCGCGGGCGCGCGCGGCCTGGATCGCCGGCTGGCCGACCGGGATCGGCGGCAGGAGGTGCTCGGCAGTCGAAAGGAGGCAGGGCAGGGCGGCGGCGAAGGTTTCTTCTCCGTCGTCGCTCTCGCGGCAAGCGGTAAGGCCGGCGGGCCGGCCCGGCTCGGTCTCGGTCCACTCCACTTTATGGACGCCAGAGATGTGGGGGATGTGGAGGAGCTCGGCCAGCTCGGGTCCGACCTGGGCGGTTTCGCCGTCGATGGTGTGCTTGCCGCACAGGATCAGGTCAAAGCCGCGGTGGCGGGCCAGCGCCGCGAGCGCCCGCGCCGTCGCCAGCGTATCGGCGCCGGCCAGCGCCCGGTCGCACAGATGGACTGCGTGATCACATCCGGCGGCCAGCGCTTCGTACAACACCTCGCGCGCCTGGGGCGGTCCCATCGTGACGACGGTGACGTGGGCGGCGAAGCGCTGCTTGAGGTGGATCGCAAGGCTCAGGGCGCTGCGATCAAAGGGGTTGATGATGGCGCGCACGCCCTCGCGCACGATGGTCTTTTGGGCCGCATCAAACTTGATCTCGACCGCGTCCGGCACCTGCTTGATGCAAACGATGATTTTCATCCGCACCGCTTCTCACTGCTGCACCGGGTCTGTCAAGAGCCGGAGCGAGCCAGCCGCGTACTTCTTTGGCCTGCCGGGCCGCGGCGCTCAGCCGGCCCGCAGCAGCTCCCAGCGCACCGCGGCATCGGCCCAGCGGATCGTGGCGTCGCTGCGGCTAGGGGCGGCAGCCAGACGGCGCAGGCGCTCGGCAAGCTCGCTGAGCCCGCAGTCCTCGCAGCTCTGGGCGGCGTGGGCAAGGCGTGTGGTGTAATCGCGCGGCAGGTGGGACAAGCCGTGGTGCGCCGCCTCTGCCAAGAGGTGGCCGGCCGTGGTGAGCGCTGCCGCCAGCGGCCCTTGCGGCCTGGCCAGGGGCTGCGCCGCGAGCGGCCCGCACGTTGTCTTCGCGGCCAGATCGAGCACCACCAGCGTCTCGGCGGTGGCGACGGCCAGCGCGTCCAAAACAAGCATCCCGTCGTGCCAGCCGGCATGTCCGGTGACAAAGCGGACCCCATCGGCCATGGCCGCCGCGAACGCCTCCAGCGCGTGCGGCGCCACGGCGCGGTGTTCTACATGTACCAGCACCGATTCGCCGTCTTCGTCCACGACCACGGCCTGACAGGTCTGCTCGGCCGGAGAATAAGAGATGGCTTGGACGGCGGTGATCGCCAGCGCGATGACCCCGTCGGCCAGGTAGCGCGGCCGGAGGCACTGGGGCGGCGCCGCGGCATGGCGGGCGCGGAGGTCGCCCACCCGCCGCACCAGCAGCGATGGCGGCAGGGTGGCAAAGTCGCCGCGCCCCGGAAACAAAGTCGTCTGCGCGGTGCGCGTGCCAAGCTGCAGCTCTTGATTCGCCCGCCGCTCCACAGCCTGCGAGACTATGTGGCCGCGGGCGAGCGTGCCCAGGTCGATGCGCGGCAGGACCGTCCGCAGCGCAAGCTCGGGTCCGGCAGGCGGGGTCTGCCCCGGCGGATAAAGCCACTCGCGACGCAAAACGCAGATCGTGCCGGCGTCGGGGTCGCCAAGATATACGGTGGCTCGGCAGGCGCTGCCGTCCGCATCGATCCGCGCCCCCAGCGACAGCAGGCGCACCCGCGCCAGCAGGGTCTGCGCCGCTTCCCCGATTCCCAGGATAAAGTCTGCCGGCAGCTCGCCTGGGCGCCGGGCAGCGCGCGTACGGGCGAACAGCTCGACGAGCAGGCGCAGCATCCAGGCCTCGTCGTAGCGGGCGCTGCGCATGGAATAGCGCTCCAAGAGCCGCTCCAGATCATGCAGCAGATCGACGATCCAGGTCATCCGCGCCGCCTCTGCGCGCGTGCGCAGCAGGGCGAATCGCGAGGTGAAGCGGCCGTCCGCGTGAACCGCGCCCCGCTCCATGATCGCGCCGGCCAGCTGGTCGAGTTCGGAAAGGAGGTCGAGAAAAGGAGACTCACGGGGATCCGCTCCGGCAAGCGTGAACGGACCGATGATGCTGCCCGGGTCCGCGGTTTCCGCGGCATCGGCCTGGCGAAGAGCCCAGACCGCAAGGGCCAGGTGGACGCACGGTCCCGCCGCCGCACAGTCGCAGCGCGCCGCGGCCAGCTCGGTTGGCGAATGAAACACCACGGTGCACAGCGGCAGGCGCACCACCGCCGCCCGGCCCGACGGCGCCGCGCGCTGCACCGTGACGAGCACGCCTTTTTGACGTGCGGCCTGCGCCGCGGCCAGCAGCGCGCCGCCCAGGTGTCGGGCCAGCTCATCGTCGCTGAACGCCGCCGGGCTCGGGCTCGGACGCGCCTGCCGGTTGGCGTCGGCATAACTCAGTGCGACCGCTATCCGGTGACGGCACATGCCGGCCGCGCCGCAGCTGCACGCACCGTCCTTGAGCAGCTTGCCCGCCGGCAGCCGCGCGATGATGCCGTCGGGAAAAGTGCCAACTACGGTCGCATCGGCGGTCAGCGCGAGCTCCGGTCCCTGGCCGGCGGCAAGCTCGCGCGCCGCCCGCTTGACCAGGCCGGGGTTAAACTCCGCCGCCAGCGCCGCCGCGGTGAGCTTGGCGAGATCGCTCCTCACATGTGCACCTTATCGACCAGGAAGCGCACCAGCTCGCCCGGCGTCATCGCTCCTACCTGCGCCCCCGCCTCCACGAGCTCCTTGGCCAGCCGGTGGTCGTACGCGGGGTTGGCCGTCTCATCGAGCGCGGCCAGGCCGAGCACCCGGACCCCTTGGGCGGACAGGTCGCGGACGCGGCGGACAAGGACCTCGGGGTCGGCGCCTTCGAAGAAGTCGCTGATGATGACCAGGATCGTCCGCGTCGGCGCTTCGACGAGCTGCGCGGCATAGCCGACGGCGCGGCCGATATCGGTTCCGCCGCCGAGCTGAACTCGCATCAGCGTCTCCACCGGATCGGTGACCTGGGCCGTGAGATCCACGACCTCGGTGTCGAAGATGCAAAGGTGCGTCGTGACGCCCGGCAGCCCCCACAGGCACGCCGCCAGCACCGCGGCGTGAATCACCGAGGTCAGCATGCTGCCGCTCTCATCGACCAGGATGATGATCTTCCACCGCGCGAGCGCTCGCCGCTGCCGGCTGAGAAACAGCGGCCGCCGGATGACCAGCCGCCGCTGCGTCTTGTCCCAGGTATCCAAGTTGCGCCGGATCGTTCCCATCGCGTCGAAGTTGCGGGCCGAGCGCTGTTGCGAGCGCCGCCGCGCCCGCGCCCCGTAGCGCGCCGTTCGCAGGACGCGGCGCAGGCGGGCGAGCAGCTGCTGTATGACCTTGGCGACGAGCGCGCGGGCCATGGCCAGCACCTCGGGGTTCATAAGGTGCTTGGTGCGCAGGACCGCCTGCAGCAAGGCGGGGCTCGGCTCGATGCGGCGCAGGCAGTCGGGGTTGGTCACGACCTCGTGGAGCTCGTAGGTGTGCACCGCGTCGTGCTCCAGAAGCTCGATGGTCTCTTTGGGGAACAGGCGGTGCACGTTGTTGATCCACTCGGGCACGGTGAGCTGCGAGCTCTCCAGGCCGCCGCGGCGCTCGCCGTGACCGCCTTCGCCCGGCGGCTCGCGCTCATAGAGCCAATCGAGCGCCTGTTCGCGCTCGCGCTGTTCCGCGGTCGGACTGCCGCCGAGGACCGCCGCCCCCGCCGCGCCTAAAAGCAGCCGCCAGCGCATGAGCATCGAGTGATTCACGCTTGGTCTTCCAGGCCGAAGCGCTGCGCCAGGCGCTGCGCCAAAAGCTCACGCTGCCGCCCGCGCACCGCCTCGTCCACATCGATTTTGGCCAGCAGGCGCGCGGAACTTTGCCCGCCGTAGCGCTGCCGCACGCGCGCGGCGATGGGCGTCCGTTCGCGCGCCGGGAAATAGCTCAGCGCCTGCCGCAGCGCGGGGAGGGCGCAGAGGAAGGCCGGCTCCTCCATGTCTTCGACCACGGTGAGGATGGCGGCAAACAGCGCATCGTTTTGTCCAAGCTCAGCCCGCGCCAGGGCGAACAGGCCGAGCAGGAAATCGCCGAAGTGACTGGGCTCGCGCATCGCCCTGAAGGTGAGTACGAGCTCATCGTCGGCGATGGGTACCCCTGCCTCTCCCAGCTCGGCGGCCAGCGCGGCGCGCAGTCCGGTCGCGGTGCCGCGCAGGTAGGGCGGCGAATCCGGATCCCGGCGGCGCAGGTCGGCAAGCTCCGCGAGCAGGCGCGGGCTTGTGGGATGGCCGGCTTGGCGCAGCCAGCGCACGGCGTCGCGCAGCGCGACGGCCGCATCGACATGGCCTTTGACGGTCGGGGCGTCAGGACCGGTAATCGCCGCAAAGAGCCACATTCCGCGCTGCAGAGCGGCCGCAATGACCGTCGCCAATGTCGCCCCTTGGTTTCTCTCCTGACCGCTGCCGAGCCGATCGTCCAGGGCGAGGCGCAGCAGCCGGGTCAGGGTGCGTCCGAGCTCGGTCAGATCCGGCTCGCTGCCCAGGCGCAGCGTCAAGACGCGCAGGAACTCAGCGGAGAGCTCGCCCATGCCGGCCGCCGCGGCGTCAAAGAGAAGCTCGGCAATCTGGGCTGCGGTGGCGCGGCCCGCGGCTTCCCCGAGCTTGGCCCGGGCGGCTTGCGCCAGCGTCGCGCCGTAGGCGGCGGCTTCGATGAGCGCCGGATCGAACTCGAGGCCGCGCGTTACTTCCCAGCGCTCGCCCAGGTGTGTGGCTTGCCGCTGCAGGCGCGGCGCCTGGGTCAGGCGGACGCCGGGGATGGCGAGGATGCGCAGCCGGTGCAGGACGCGACTGTGATCGCGGCCGCGGGCGGCATCCTCATAAAGCGGGACCTCGAGCTGCACCGCCGCCCGGCCCGGTGGAACGCCGATGCGCGCAAGCTCGGCATGGGCATCGGCGACAAGCGGCGGCTGCGGCGTCGCCGCAGCGAGCTGGCCGCGGCGGTCGCCGGCAAAGACCGCAAGGAGGGTGAGCAGGATCGGGTGGGTGCCGGCCGCCGGCGTCCCGCGGCGGGCCCATGGCAGCGGCGCGACCAGCGCTTCCTTCACGAGCGCCGCCACGAGCCCGTCCAAAAGGTCGGTGCGGCCCGGACTGCCATGACCACGCAGCCGCCCGAGCCCGTGGGCCAGGGACGCCGCGCTGATGGCATCGGCCGCCGACACGGGGTGGCGGCGGGCGCGTAGAGCGGCGATGGCGGCGGACAGCATCCGCTCGCTGCCTCCGGCCGGGCCGTGCTCCCACACCGCGGCGCAGAAAGCCGGAGACGGCATCCCGGCTGCATAGCCGGAGAACGCATCGAGCCGCGGGAACGAAAACGGCACAAGAAAAATCCCATGGTGGCCGGGGCGCGGCGGGCTGCTCGGCCGCTGCGGCGGCAGGGCTGCGAAGTCGCGCGCCAGCACCGGCGCGTGATAGCCGCCGCAGATGACCAGGACCGCTGCGGAACCTGCCGCTAGGGCGGCTTGCGCGGCCGCCCAGGCCACGTACTGCCCCATGAAGCGCTCGCGCCGCTTGTCGCCGGGGCTTCCGGGTTCGTCGGCGCGCAGGGCGATGAAGTAGTCGCGCAGGCGCGGGGCCAGGCGTGCCGGGTCCTCCTCCTGTTCGAAGAGGTGGTCCCACAGCGTATCCGGGCTGTCGAACCCCAGCCGATGGGCCAGCTCGTGCAGCCGCTCGCTGCCGCACAGGTGGCGGTCGGAGTACAGATTGTCCAGGTCATCGAATGCCGAGTCGGTGGACGGCAGATCGATAAAGAGCGCCTGCGTCCCCGCCCGGCGCGCGGCCGCAAGGGCGACCCACTCCGGTGAGTGCGCGGCGAACGGATAAAAGCAGGCGCGCGGGCCTGGCTTAAGGCGCGCGGGGGCGGCGTCGTCATCCTCGTCGTAGTCCGGAGCGCGGCCGGCAAAGCTGTACAAGGCAATCGGCAGCGTATGCGGCAGGGCCAGCTCCGCCAGCCGGTCGTTCATGTCCGAAGGCCCTTCGATGAGCACGAAGGCCGGACGCAGCTCCGCGATGAGGTGCGCCACCAGCCGCGCGCACGCCGGGCTGTGATGGCGGACGCCGACAACGGTAACCGTCACCGCCGCGCCCTCTCAGCCCTCCAGGCGGTGGCGGGCCTGGAACAACGCCTGGAAGTGCGGCTTGTCGATCTTGGCGATGCGCTGCTCGAAGTAGTGGCGGAGGCGCAGCAGATCGTCCTTGTCGCCCTTGACCGCGGCGCCGCTCAGGCAGTCGGCCAGATCCTCCGGACTCGCGGCGCCGCTGCCCAGGTAGTGGGCGCGGACGCCGACCGCATAGGCCACGCTCACCGCCTCCGCCGTGGACATCGCCGCCGTCAATCGATCCAGCGCTTGGCCGTCGGCGGTCATGCCGGCGCGCAGCTCACGGAACATCGTCACCAGGAGCTCCAGCACATCTTCTCCGGGCAGCGCCGGCACTCCGCTAGTCAAAAGGAGCCGCTGCGTTTCCCGGCGGACAAGCTCCATCTCCACCGCGAAGTCGGCGATGGGGAAGACGGTCTCGAAGTTGAAGCGCCGCTTGAGCGCCGCGCTCATCTCATTGACGCCGAGGTCGCGGGTGTTGGCGGTGGCGATGACGTTGAAGCCCTCGCGCGCGAACAGCGAGGCGTCGGCGCCCGGGAGCTCGGGCACGGAGAGGACGCGGTCGGACAGGACCGACAGCAGCGAGTCTTGGACCTCCAGCGGACAGCGGGTGAGCTCTTCGAAGCGGACGATCTTGCCCTCCCGCATGCCGGCGTAGACGGGGGAGGGCACCAAGGCGCGCGGCGACGGACCTTCGGCCAAAAGCAGCGCATAGTTCCACGAGTACTTGATCTGATCATCGGTCGTGCCGGCGCTTCCCTGCACGGTGAGCGTCGAACATCCGGAGATCGCCGCCGCCAGGAGCTCGGACAGGAGCGACTTGGCGGTGCCGGGCTCGCCGATGAGCAGCAGGCCGCGGTTGGTCACAAGCGAGACCATCGCCCGCTCTACAAGCGACGCATTGCCGACGAACTTCTGGACAATTCCGAGCGCCGGATCGCCGATGATGAAGGTCCGCACCGACCGCGGCGACAGCAGCCACCCCGGCGGCTTGGGCGCCTGCTCCGCCTCCGCGAGGCGGGCCAGCTCGTCGGCGTAGAGCACCTCCGCCGGCGCCCGCTGAATACCCGGCGGCGCCGGCGGCTTGGTGTTTTTCTTGGTCACCGCCACCGGCTACTCTCGCAGCCCTTCGAACTCGCGCAGGAGCTCGCTGAACACCGTCGGTGACAGCTCCCCGAACGTCGCCTTGCCGCGCGAGCCGCGGGTCAGCCACAGCTCTTCGATCTCTTGCGTCGGCGGGTTCATGTCCGGGCCACCCATGCAGAGGCCGCCGCCGAGGCCGAAGTTGGCTTCGATGCCGCCGGGCAGGGGCTTTATCATGTCGTAGACCCAGCCGGCGTCTTGCGGTTCGCCTTTGCGCCAGCCGCGGATCTCCAGACCCATGACCTTGCCGGTCTTGGCCGCGAACTTGCCGTGGCGGCGCAGCGAGCTGGCTTTTTTCTCGGCCTCGGTCGGGAAGAACACCTGCCGCCCGAGCTGATCGAAAGGCTGCAGGATCTTATAGTCGGCGAACACGCCGCCCCACTTGCCGAGCAGCGGCTCGGCAAACTCCAGCCGATGCACGAGACCGATGACCGCGTCGCCGGCCAGCGTGACCGTGTCGTCGTCGGGCCCGGCGAACGTACCGTCTTCGGCGATGCGGAAGGTCTGCGTGAGCTCGGGACCTTGGAACACGCCCCACACCAGGCGCCGCGCCAGGTGCACGACCAGCGGGTGATGCAGGATGAAGGCGCTAAAATCCTCCAGCTTCCACCGCCGCTGCGCACACATCGCGAGCTCCAGCCGGGTGAGCTGGCTCGATGCCACCGCGCGCGCGTCTTTTTTCAGCGTCTTCCAGCGCTCGACCGCGGTGGCGGCTTGAGCCGCGTCGTCGCTCTTACCGGGCTTGGGCAGCTCGCCCAGCGTCTTGCCCGCCGCGTCTCGGACCAGCGGCGCCAGGGTCTCATCGAAGCCGACCGTGAACGTCCGGCTGCCAAAGTCCAGGGTCAGCGAGCCATTTTCATCAAGCCCCAGATCCGGAACCAGGCGGTCGGCAAGCTCCTCAGAGGTCAGCCCGCGCGCCGCGGCGATGGCGGCGATTTTCTCTCGCGCCTTGTCCTGCAGCGCCTTGAACTTCACCTTCTCCGCCACCCCGGAAAGGTGCATGAGCGCCAGATCCGTCCCGATGCCCGCCAGGATCTCCAGCCCGAGCGCGGCGCGGGCGTGCTGCGACTCCCCCGGCCAAGTGCGGATGAGCGGCGTCAAGCGGCGCGCCGCTTCGTTATCGCCAAGCAGTCCCAGCGCCGTGAACGCCCAGTTTTCTTTGGAGCCGACCCCGGAGGCGACCCACTGCTCGAACAGCGCCCAGGCGAGGGCGGAGAGGCTCTCCGGCGTGCACTCGGCGCACACCGCGGCGACCCCGGGATGCGGCTCGGTCAGCGTGGACCGCTGCAGGATCGCAAGCACGATCGTAAGCGCCGCATCCGGCAGCGCCTTGCCCTTTTCCTTCAATCGGACCTGCGGCAGCGCGCTCACATTGACGAAGGAGGGAAGCGCGGCCAGCGCCGCTTTCTTGGCCGCCGGCAGCGGCGTGGTGAAGATCGCCGGCAGCTCCGCCGCCGCCGCCACCTCCGCCGCTTCGACCGCCGCCCCAGGCGCCGCCGCAAACAGCGCGCGGGACTTGGCATCAAGATATGGAATCATCTTGGCCAAAACATCCGGGTGCGCCTGAACAATCGCATCGAGCACCGGCTTCACGTACGGAGCAATCTTGTCCCCGCGGGCGACCACCGGGGAAAGCGCCACGATCGCCAGGTCGGGCCGCCGCGCATAGAACTCCTTGGCGACCTCCGCGGCGCGCTTGTTCGACAGCGCATCGACCAGGGCTTTGGCCACCGGCAGACACTCCACCCGCGCCAAGGTGCGCGCCCGGTACTCGTTTCGCGAGTCGTTGGCGAAGCAGGCGATGAGGGCGGGGACGGACTGCATTCCCAGCTCGTCGATGAGCTCCTCCATGGGGACATCGCCCGGATGGCGGTCCGCCAAGCGGCCGAGCAGCGTCAGATCGCGCAGCTGGCCGAACAGCATCCGCGGTACGGCGTAGCTGTACTCGTTCTTCTTCAGCGCCAGGATCTCTGCCGTGTCCTGCGCCATCCACTCCTTGTCGGCGAAGGCGTGAGAAAGGGCGATGCGGACCGGCAGCGGCTCGCTGCGTCCTTTTTCCGCCACGGCGCGGCCGGCAGCCCGCTGTTCCGCGCTGAGCAGGGGCAGCATGTGCCGCACGAACTCGGCGGAGTCCTGCAGCCAGATCCCGTCCTGCAGCCTGGGCTGCCGGGCTTCGAAGTTGGTCCAGCTGCCGCCCTGCCCGCCGGTCGAGGTCGGACAGACATAGGCGCTGCGGATCATCGCCTCGATGACGTAGGCAAACCCGCCCCGCGCCAGCAGATAGGGAATGGAATACTGCTTCGGTCCGGAGTGCAGGAACGCCGCATCGCCATCCACATCCAGGGTCGGCGGCGCCTTGCCGACGGCATAGCTTTGGAGGATGCGCTCCGCGAACTCGCGGTAGGGGCCCTTGGCGTGCGCCAGACCGCTTTGCAGCTCGCTTGCGTACGTGTGCGTGGACCACGACTTGGTCTTGTAGTGCTCCGCGAGCTTGGCCAGGCACATGGCTTGATCCGGAAGCTCCGGCGGCTCGCGCGTAAAGCCGGGTTCATCGGGAACGATATGCTCGGGGAGCGCCGGCAGCGAAGACGCTCCTGCCGCAGGTGTTGCCGCTTCATTTGACGCCGCGTTGTCCGCTGCGGCATCTGACGAAGCGGCTGGCGCCGATTTTTTGGCTGCCGCTTTCACCGCCGGCTTCTCTAGATCGGGCGCCTCTTCCTTTTTGCCGTCCGCCGCCGCCGTGCCATCCACCTCGGCGTACCCCTTCTTGGTCTTCTCCGAGACAAGCTTGCTGAGCTCCTGCTGCGCCGCCGCCGCGCTGGCGAAGCTCTTGGTCTGCGTCTGACCGGCAGTTCCTATTTTGCCCCAAGTAATGTGGAGATCATGATCGGCAACCGTGACTTGCCAGAACTTGTTCGAACTGCCTTCGCTAAATTCAAAGCGGCGCATCTGCACTCTCCATCCGTTGCCGGTTCAGGGACTCTTTTTTGCCTAGTCTGCTGCGCGCAAGCACAGCCCGCGTCTTTAACGCAAGAAGGGCTGCGTCGTCAAACCTCCCTCGCTGAGCTGTGGGCGCGTGGGCTCAGGGTGAGCGGATTCGCTCACTGTGTGTTTCCCTTGCCACACTGCGCTCATGTGAGATACTATGTGAATGCCGCTCAGGTCAGAATCTGCGACGCGCGACCCCTCGCTGCCGGGTGGTGGAGTGAAGAGTCCCTTAAGCGCATCCGCAACTGCGATCGAGCGCATCGAAGGGGACTCCGGAGAGCTCATCCTCCGTTTCAAAGGCCAGCTGACGTTCGCATCGGCTGCGGCCTTATGGACGGAGCTGCGCATTCATACCGACCCCTTGCGCCGCGGCCAGATCTTGAGCTTCGACATGGCGCAAGCCGAGATCGTGGACGGCGGGTCGATGGCGCTTCTGACCCAGCTGCGCGCCGACCTGCATCGGCGCGGCGTGGCGGCGGAATTCCACCACGCCTCCCCGGAAGTCCAGGCGATCATTCACCTGTACCGCGGCGATGTCGCGGTCGGCCCGCGCAGGCGGCGGGTTCCCATCGGAATGCTGGCGCAGATAGGCAACGCCACCATCAGCCTGTTTGCCGAGGTCCGCAGCGTGCTCGCCTTCTTCGGACTCATGCTGATAAGCGCTATGCGGATCATCCGGCGGCCGCGGACCGCCAACTGGCGCGAGGTCCTGCCGACCATGGAGCGCACCGGCGCCGATGCGGTGCCGATCGTGATTCTCATCAACTTCCTGGTCGGCTTCGTCATGGCGTTTCAGGGGGCGGTGCAGCTCAAGCAGTTCGGGGCCAACATCTTTGTCGCGGATCTGGTCGGGCTGTCGATCTCGCGCGAGCTCGGACCGCTCATGACGGCGATCATCATCTGCGGTCGCTCTGGCGCGGCGTTTGCTGCAGAGCTTGGGACGATGACGGTATCGGAAGAGATCGACGCGCTGCGCACCATGGGGTTTGGTCCCATGCGCTTTCTCGTCCTGCCGCGGGCGTTCGCCCTCATGCTGGTGGCGCCGATCCTGACTCTGGTCGCCGACATCGTCGGGTTTGTCGGCGGGCTCTTCGTCGCGATCATGAGCCTGGACCTGACCGTCCTCGGCTACTTCAGTGAGACCCAGAAGGCGCTGGCGGTCTGGGATGTCTTCTCCGGTCTCATAAAGAGCTTCGTATTCGCGCTGGTCATCGCGCTCATCGCCTGCCAGCAGGGACTGGCGACCACCGGCGGCGCAGAGGGCGTCGGACGGCGCACCACCGCCGCGGTAGTGGCGACTCTGTTCGCCCTAATCCTTGTAGACGCCGCGTTCACCCTGTTTTTTTACGCATTCAACCTATGACGAACCAACCACTCATTCGCGTTACGGACCTGACGATGGGATGGGGCAGCCGCATCCTGCTGCAGAACGCCAGCTTCGAAGTGAAGCGCGGCGACATCTTCGCCATCCTCGGCGGCAGCGGCTGCGGCAAGTCCACTTTGCTGCGCTACCTGATAGGACTTGAGACCCCGATCAGCGGCAAGATCGAAATCGACGGACTGACCGAGCCGCAGATCGAAATCCGCCGTCCTTCCTTTGGCGTGATGTTTCAGTCCGGAGCGCTTTTGGGATCGATGACGGTCGGGGAGAACGTCGCCCTGCCGCTGCAGGAATGGACGCCGCTGCCTCCGGACGCGATCCTGGCGATCGTCCGGGCGAAGCTGCGCCTGGTCGGGCTGCAAGACGCGGAGAACAAGCTGCCTTCGGAGCTATCGGGGGGAATGAAGAAGCGGGCCGCCATCGCCCGTGCCATGGCGCTGGAGCCGGAGCTGCTCTTTTTGGATGAGCCGTCGGCGGGCTTGGATCCGATTAGCTCGGTCGAGCTCGATGAGCTGATTCTGACGCTGAACAAGGGCTTCGGCCTCACCGTGGTCCTGGTCTCGCATGAGCTGGCAAGCATCTACTCCATCGTCAAAAACTGCATCATGCTCGATCAGGAGAGCAGCTCCATCATCGCCCGCGGTACGCCCGATGAGCTGCGCGATACCTCCACCGATCCGCGCGTCCTGCGGTTTTTCAAGCGGCTTCCCAGCCTCCAAAAAGAGTTCCTGCCCGAAAGTCCAAGCGCTGCTGCGAAGGAGTCTGTGTTATGAGTGCACCCGCCAATCACTGGAAGCTTGGCCTGTTCGTCGTCGTCGGGTTCTGCCTGGCGGCGGCCACGGTGGTCTTTTTAGGCGCCCGCAGTCTGAAGAAGGACACGGTCACCTATAAGAGCTTCTTTGATGAATCGGTGCAGGGGCTGGAGGTCGGCTCGCCGGTCAAGTTCCGCGGCGTGACCATCGGCAACGTCGCCGTCATCCGCGTCGCGCCGGATCACCGCCATGTCGAAGTGGCGTACGAGCTCGATGTCAAAGATCTGCACGGCCTGGGACTGTCCGAGCCCAAGCGCTTCGGCCTGCACACCCGCATGGTCGTGCCCAAGGATCTCCGGGTTCAGCTTGATACCGCCGGAATCACCGGGGTCAAGTTCCTGCTCATCGACTACTTCAGCCCGCAGCTTTATCCGCCGCCGATCCTGCCGTTTCCGGTGCCGGAGAACTACATTCCGTCCACGCCTTCGCTGATAAAGAACCTGGAGGACTCCGTGATCCACGCGCTGGAGCACCTGCCGGAAGTCGCCGGGCAGCTGCAGAAGCTGCTCCCCGCGGTGCTGGCGACGCTGTCCAACATCGATACGGTGCTGGCGGACGGCCACAAGGCGATAAATGAAATCGACGCCGGCAAGCTCTCGGCGCAGGCGCAGTCGGTGATGACGAACTTGAACGTGACCGTGGTCAAGATCAACCGCATGGTGGATCAGGTGAGCAGCGAAAAGGGACTCCTGTCCAGCGTGCAGCGGACCGCGGATGCGCTGGGCAGCACGGCGCGCAACGCCAACCATGTCGGCCCGGCGCTGGAAGAGACGCTGCGCGAGGTGCAGGGGGCGGCAGAGTCGATTCGGCGGCTGGCTGATTCTTTGGATCGTGATCCGGACATGCTCCTGAAGGGGCGGGCCAAGAGGAAGCAACCATGAAGACAATGAGCTTTGGCCGGTATGGGCAGGCGGCGCTGCTGGCGCTATGTATGCTGTCCGGTTGTGCGCTGACGAACAAGGCGACGCCGACGATTCCGCGCTACTTCACGCCGGAACTGCCCGCTGTGACGGCGAAGTCGGAAGCGCCGCGCGCCGGTGGTGAGCTGCAGCTGGGAAGGGTGAGCGCGAGCTCGCATATCCGCGACAAGATCATCTACCGCAGCTCCAGCTATGAAGTCGGCTTCTACGACGACCTTCTATGGACCGAGCGGCCGGATGCGTACCTGCGGCGCGCCCTGTCGCAGGTCCTGTTTGAGCGCGAGCGGCTGCACAGCGTCGTCTCCGGCATGGCGCCGGTGCTGGATGTCGAGCTTGTAAACTTCGAAGAAGTGCGCGAGCCAAGCCACCGGGCGCTCGTGCAGCTGACGCTTATCCTGCGCGACGATCACATGGTGCGGCTGGAGCAGACGTTGAAAGTGGAGCGTCCGATCGCCGCGGCCAATAAGGCGCAGGTGCCGGCGGCGATTGCGGCGGCGCTCGGCGATGCCCTAAACAGCGCGGTCTCGGAGATCAGCGCGCGGGTCGTGGCTGAGCTTGGACCCAAGACGCCGGCCGGAGTTGCTTCGCGGCCTACGGCGGCGGTCCGTTAGGCAAGGGCAGGAGGGTCTTATGCGGCGGATCGGCGCACCGGGCTTCTGGCGCAGATATGCGCGGCTCTTGCTGGCTCTTGCTGCGCTTCCTCTTTGGGCCGGTACGGCCGGCGGGGCGGAGTCTGCGAGTCGCGACGATGCGGCGGCGGCGGCCGCGCCTGAACCGCACAGCGCCGGCCAGGCAGACGCCGAGGCGGCGAGCGAGCTGAAGTCTTCGTCCCTGGGCGGCAGGAACCGCACGGCGGAGTTTCGGGCGAAGTATCGGCTGGACGGGAGTGCGCTGTTTAGCGCGAAGCAGCGGGAGCTGCTCGGCCGGCATCGGGTCATTCTGGTTCCGGGTTTTCTGACCGCGCTTTATCTGCAGATCAGCGAGGCGGCCAAAGATACCTTCGCCAAAGAAGGATTTTTGGACTACCTGAGCTCCCAGAACGAGGCGCTAAAAGATCTGGGCCTGACGGATGCGCAGGAGTTTCTGGACAACAAGAAATACAATACCCAGGGCACGGTGGCGGAAAACGCCCGGCGCATCGCGCAGGCGGTCAACACCGCGGCGGCGGCGGGCAAGCGGGTCATCCTGATTTCCCATAGCAAGGGCGGCAACGACACGCTGGCCGCGCTCCTGCTGCTGCAAAAAAGCGGCGGCTTGCGCGGGGTCGCCGGTTGGCTCTCCCTGCAGAGCGGATTTTTCGGTTCGCCGGTAGCGGACGAGGCGATGCAGCGGCCGGTGCTGCGCCAGGCGGCGAAGCTGTTCTTAGCGCAGACCGGCGGCAACCTGGATGCGCTGAGCGATTCCACCAGCGAAAGGACCCGGAAGTTCATGGACGCAAACGCGGGCGCGCTGCGGCAGCTCGTAAAGACCGTCCCCATCCTCTGCTTCGCCAGCTGGAAGGACAAGCCAGGCGAGGCGCAGGTGATGCATCCGGACTCGATGCTGTTTACGACGCGCAACCAGATGGCGGAGCAGGGCTTGAGAAACGACGGACTGATTCCGCTCAAGAACGCGGTGTTGCCCGGCACCAACTACGTGGCTGCCGCGGGCATCGATCATGCAGAGACCGTAATGAACAATCCCTCCCCGGTGCAGCCGAGCCGCCTGGATCGGAAGAAGCTTACCGCGGTGCTCCTGGCGATGCTGATCGAGCAAATCGCCAAGACCGCGGCGCCTACGGGTCGGCAATCACCGCATCGCGCGGCGCCCTGACCGCATCATCCCGCCCTTTGCGTTTCATAATCCCCGTTCAGATCCGCTATGGCGATGGCCACCGGAGCCTGGCCGGTGGCGATGCGGTCATTGGGCGAGGACATGTAGATCCCGCCGGGCGTGCCGAGCAGGACTTCGATCTCGTCGCGATTGCTGCTGGCGACCACCAGATCCGCGGTGCCGTCCGTGTCGAGCTTGTCCACCGCCAGCGCGACCGGCCGGGGCGCGACGTCGATGATGTCGGTCAACGTCAGCCGGCCCGCGGCGCTCCGCCAGCGCTGGATCTGATTGCTGGCTGAGGCGGCGACGTAGACCGGAGGGTCGATGAGGTCCGGCGGCCCACCGGTGGTGACAAAGACCGGTCCGCGCATCGTGCTGATTACGCTCTGGGCCTGCACATCCGTCGCAAGGTCGCCGGCGCCGCTGTTGCGCAGCACGTTCAGCGTGTCGTCGCTGGCGTTGGTGACGACGACATCCGCGGCTTTTTGCACCCGGCCGGCCAGGAGCGCCATGGAATAGTGCAGGGCGCCCGGGAAGACGCGGAGCTTGTGATCCTTGAATCCGAACATTCCAGCGGCGCCAAGATTGGTCAAGACGCTGACCGTGCCATCCTGGGTGTTGAGGACCGCCAGATCCATCGTTTCGTCGCCGTCGAGCAGCCCGGCGCGGACCACCGAAGCGCCGGGAGCCAGAGCGTACATTACCGGCTGCTTGGAGGTAAATGGATCCTTGTGATCGGCGATCGAGCTTTTCGTATAAAAGACATTCAGCGTTCCGGCCGCTTGGTCGGTAAATGCCACATCGGGAATGCTATCCCCGTCGAGCTTCGCGACCGCCAGCCCATAAGGCGTACCGGGCGTCGAGATCATGCTGATCGCCGACTGCGGCGTCCCGGGATTCCATAAGATCGCAATCTGTCCGTTATAGGGCAGGGTGGCGATGATCTCCGGCTTCTCGTTGCCGTCCAGGTCCGCGATGGCCAGCTCACGCTGCCCGCCGGCCACGGAATAGTCGAATGAACTGAACAGCCGTCCGACCGGCCCATCCTGCTCTGCCAGATCGGTCGTATTTCCCAGATCCGGAATGAACTCGGAGCCTCCCAAGCTTGAGGAGCTGCAGCCGCCGGCGTTGAGGACCATCAAACAGAAACCAAGGGCGGGCAATGAACGGAGATAGCGGGGGCGCATGGGGCTCCTTGTCAGATCGGAAGAGCGTCGTGTAGGGAAAGAGTGTCTTCGCCTGTGTAGA
>CALFML010000111.1 GCA_937879845.1 uncultured Myxococcales bacterium | reverse complement strand
CATCGGCGCCGGCTTCGTGCCCGACATCCTCGATCGCAGCCTGCTCAGCGAGGTGCGTACGATCGTCGATCGCGATGCGTACACCGCCAAGGTGCGGCTGGCCAAGGAAGAGGCGCTCCTGGTCGGCATCTCCGCCGGCGCCGCCGTGCACGTCGCGCTGCAGGTCGCGGCCGAGCTCGGACCCGAGGCGACGGTCGTCACCGTCTTGTGCGACACCGGCGAGCGCTATTTCTCCATGGACGAGTATTTCGTCTGAGGCAGCCGGCGATGCGGGTGCTGCTTATCGGCGCGGGCGGGCTCGGCTCGCCGGTGGCTTTGGCCTTGGCGGACGCCTCTTTTGCCGGGACCTTGCCGCCGCTTCAGCTCACGCTGGTCGATCCCGATGTCGTAGAGCTGTCGAATTTGCACCGGCAGCTCCTGCACGGGGACGGCGATCTCGGGCGCCGCAAGGTGGATTCGGCGGCGGACCGGCTGAAAAGAGAGGCGGGGGACGCGGTGCGGTGCGAGCGGCTGGCGCTGCGGCTCGACGCCGCCTGCGCCCGCGAGCTAGTCGCCCGGCATGATCTGGTGCTCGAAGGCAGCGATGATCTGACGACCAAGTTCCTGGTCAACGATGTCGCCCGGCAGCTTGGCGTTCCGGCGGTGATAGGCGGGGTGGTGCGGTTTAGCGGACAGATTGTGGCCGTGGTGAACCCGCGGGTGCGCGAGGCGCCGGAACCGGCCGGCTGTTATCGCTGCTTGTTCGAAGAGCTGCCGGCGGAGGGGGCGGCGGCGACGTGCCAGCAGGCCGGGGTGCTCGGTCCGGCTTGCGGCCTGGTCGGCGGACTCATGGCGGCTGAGGCGGTCCGTCTGCTCAGCGGGGTGGCCCCGCTCTATGCCGGCGCGGTGCTGACCCTGGATCTGCTCCGCCTTCGTCTGCGCCGCATTCCCCTGCCGTCGCGAGAAGGGTGCGCGGCGTGCCTGGCCGCAGCCTGAGGCACCGCCGCGGCGCAGCCCGTACCGTCTACGTCGCTTCGCTTGGCTGGTTGTGATCCGCGGCCATCCAGCGGATGCACGCCGCCAGGCCCTGCTGCAGATTGCGCAGCGTCAGGATCTGCGACAGATCGACGCCGATCGAGACGATGGTCTGCGCCACGGCCGAGCGGATGCCGGTGATGACGGCCCGCGCCCCGAGGAGCTCGATGGCGCGCACGATCTTGACCAGGTGGTCGGCGGTGCTCGTGTCGATGAGCTCGACGCTCGTGAGGTCGAGCAAAGCGAACCGGGAGCGGGTCGCGACGATCTCCGCGAGCAGCCGATCCATGAGGATCTCGGCGCGCTCGCTGCTCAAGCTGCCCATCACCGGCACCGTCAACACGCCGTCCCAGATCTGGACGATCGGGGTCGCCAGCCCGTTGGCGATGTCCTCGTGCTGGCGCAGTGCCTCCTGGGCCAGGCGGAGGGCGCGGGAGGTCTCGCCGTTCTTCGCTATCTCGCGCTTGATGCGGTTGACCGCGTCGATGAAATCGGCCGGAGTCGCCTGGCCGCTGGTCCGGAGGTCCTCGAAGCGCGCAAGCTCGGCGTCAACGAACGACTCGGTGGTATCAGGCTTCGGATCATCCATAGAGCGCCTTCTCCGTCCTCTCCCTAGCGTACCAGCTGAGAGGCTTTGACCACAACCTGACTCTGCGCCCAGGCTGGCACGAGGCGGCTTCCCTACTGCGGAGTCGAGCGCCGCCTATCGGCGTGCTATGGTACCGGAGGTAGGCAACCCCGTTTCCCCATGCAAGCCTTCAGGGTCTGGCCCTGCCGCGGACCTTCCGGCCCGGCTAAAAAGGAGTTTCCGTCGATGGCGCGAGTTCGAATTCCCACACCGCTGCGCAAGTACACCCAAGGGCAAGATGCCGTGACCGTCTCCGGCGCGACCGTTTCAGCCGTCATCGAGGCGCTGGAAGCGCAGCATCCCGGCCTGCGCGAGCGCATCTTGGACGAAAAAGGCGCGGTCCGGCGCTTCGTCAACATCTTCGTCGGCGAGGACGACATCCGCTTCCTCAAGCAGCTCGATACGCCGGTAGGCGACTCCACCGAGCTATCCATCGTCCCCGCGATCGCCGGCGGCTAGCCAACCGTGGCCGCACCCGGCCAGGCACAGGTCGTAGTGGCCCGTTTCAGCGATGAACAAATCCGCCGTTACTCGCGGCAGATCCTCCTGCGTGAGGTAGGCGGACACGGTCAAGCGCGCTTGTTGGCGGCGCGTCCCGTGCTCTTGTGCGCGGGCGCGGTCGGCGAGGTGGCGGCAGACTACCTGTGGCGCGCCGGCGTCACGGAGCTGACGCTGCTCGCGCCCACTTTGGCGCTTGCGGCGCAGCTCAGCGAGCGGCTTTGCGCTTCCGGCTATCCGGGCCAGCCGGCGCAGGCGCTGCCGCAGTTTAGCTCTGCATCCGACGCCCGCGCGCTTGCGGAGGAGGCTCCAGGCTTTTCGCTGCTGTGGCTTGCGGGCGAAGCGGCCGCCGAGCCTGCGGCCCTATTATGGGCTGGCTGTGACGGCGCCGTGGGCTGGGTCGGGCAGGGCAGGGCGGCCCTGCGTTCGATTCTGGGGAGCCGCCCCGTAGCTCGCGCCGCGAGCGCGGGAGCGATGGTGGTCGGCTCAGCGCTGGCGCTTGTCGCTTTGCAGCGGCTGGCCGGCCTGCCCGGTCCGCCGGGAGATACACCGGCGCGACCCGACGCGATCTGGCGATTCGATCTAGACAGCCCGACGCTGCCGCAGTGGCGCGACGCCCGCGATCCGACCGGCTAGGCCGCGCTGCGCAGCGGCCGCGGGGAGCGCGGCAGCGTCACCCGTACCGTTGTTCCGCCAAGCTGCGGGGTGGACAGCGTAAGCAGCGCGCCCTGCTGGGTCAGCGTGCGCTGCGCCAGCCAGAGACCGCGGCGCGAGCCCGCGCGGGTCCGCAGCCGCTCCGGCTCGGCAAAGCCGTGCCGTGGATCGGCGTCCTTGCCTAGGAGCGCGAGCTCCACATAGGTGTGCTCGATCGTCGCGGCGTCTTCGGCGCTGAGCGGCGGCCCGCTATCGTGGACCAGGATCTGCACGGCATCGGGCGACAGGTCGAGCTCGACCGTGACCAGCGGCGGACTGTGCGTCCCCTGCAAGGCGGCGTCGGCAGCGCTGCGTAAAAGCTCGCGCCAGGCCTGCAGCAGCGCTCGGCGTTCACCGATGAGGTGGGCGGCCGGACCGACGAGCGCGAAGTGGACGCCGGTGACGTGCAGCTCCGCCCAGGCTCTTTGAATGAGGCCGCCGATGTCGAGCTCTTGCCGGGCCCCGCTGTCCGGCACGGGACCGGCTCCGGGCGGCTTCCCGGTCGTGACGCCGAGCAGGGAGGCGGCCGCCGGATCACTATCCAAAAAGCCCGCGCCCACGTTCGTCCACGACGGCCTCGCCCCGCCGATCGAAGACAGCAAGGTATCCGCCGCCAGCGAATCGGTGAGCCCCACCGTCGCCACGGGAAGGGTCTTAAGCGGTCCGGCGATTTGCCAACAGACCTCGCCGCTGCTGGCGGGCGGTGCGGCACCAGCGGCTGTCGGGATGGGGAGCGAGTACGCTTCTGCCGCAGGGCTCTCCCAGCTCGTGTGAGCGGGCGGCTCCGTCTGCTCGGCCGGCCCGCGGGGGAGCTCCGGCGGACGCAGCGGCACCGCAAACAGCGACGGCCGTGACTGCGCCATCGCCGGTGATTGGGGGACGCGCAGGAGCGGCGCCACGGCGGCCTGCGCGCGCGCGTGGAGCAGCAGCTCCGCCAAATCGCCAAGCTCGGTCCGTGGCTCGCGCAGCACCCGCGCCACCGCCGCGGCGCCCTGGGGCGATAGCCGGTAGGGATAAGCGGCGCGGCCTGCGGACGCCTGGTCCGGCTCGCCCGCCAGGTCGTAGACCCGCTCGACCGGTTCACAGACTCCTAAAAGATGGAGGCGGCGGATCCGCTGCCAGGGGAATAGCCCCGTCGGATCGACGGCCTGCCGGGCCTGCGCCGTGGTCGCCACCTGGAACTGCGGCCGGGCCTGCATCTGCGACAGGGCCAGGCGCGGCGTCCGCCAGCGATCCGCCGGCCCGGTCGACTGCAGCACCTCCAGCGCCAACAGAAATTCCAAGCTGAGCGAAGTCGGCAGCGCCAGCAGCGCATCTCCCAAGTCCGTCCGCCGGAGCGCGCCCAGCTCCAGGCCTTCGCGGCGCAAAAGCCCAAGCTCCAGCGCATAGCGTCGCACCAACAGGCGCAGCCCGAGCGGCTCGTGCGCGGCGAGCGCGGCTTGCTGCGTCTGCGTAACCATCTGAAGCAGCAGCAGATCCGCGGCGGTGAGCGGCGGCGCGTCGCCCGTCTCTTGGGCCACGGTGAACAGCCCGTGCGCCGGCGAGCCCGGCCCGCAGCCGAGGATCTGCTGCGTCGCCGCCAGCAGCAGCCGATCCAGATGCCCCTGATCGCGGACCGCTCCGAGCTCCAAGAGTCCGTCGCGGACATCGCCCAGGTGCTCATCCACCCAGCCGTCGGCGATGCAGGCGACGGTCCATTCTGCCGTCGCTTGGTCCACCACTTTTTCGTCGCTCAGCTTTTGCACAAGGTGCAAAAGCGCCGCGCGATACAGATCCACGTCTAGGACCATCGTATCGTCGAGTCGGCCCAGATGCGTCGGCGGCGTTTTCAGCGCGGCCAGAAGTCGTGCGACGAACATGGGCGCACCATACTTTGTGTGCATGAGTACGCCAAGAGCGTACTTACGCCGTGCCGCAACCGATCGCTTGCCCGCCGTGGGGTTTGGCCGCGCGGCCACCGCTGCTGTCGCTGCGCGGCATTTATCGGCGTAGGGAGAGGGAAATCGCAAAAGCAAGAGACCTGTGGCACGGAGTCCCGTAACGTGGACTGACCTAGGAGCTGGTATGTCCAGTGGGTCCGCTGCAACCGAGGCCGCGTCGGTCGGAGGCCGCGCAACCGTGCGCGATCGCCTGACGCTTTTGCTGTTCACTTTGATCGTCGCGCTGCTGTTCGCCGATCAGAACCTGCTCGCCCCGAGTCTCACCGCGATCGGTGACGAGTTTCACTTCACCCGCGCCGAGATCGATCAGCGCCTGGGTGCCGACGTGAACCTCGTGTTCTGGATGCTCGGCGGGGTGGTGACGCTCGCCATCGGCTACCTCTCCGATCGCGCCGACCTCAGTCATCGGCTGAGCCGCAAGTGGCTGCTGGTCGCGGTGGCGCTGCTCGGGCAGTCGGCGTGCCTGTTCTCCGGTCTGTGCCGCACCTATGAGCAGCTGTACTGGGCGCGGGCGCTGACCGGCATCGGCATCGGCGGCGCGTTTCCGCTCATCTATTCGCTGCTCGCCGACATGTTTCCGCCGCAGCGGCGGGCGGCGGCCAACGCGGCGATCGGCCTGGCCATGGGCCTGGGCATCGCCGCGGGACAGCTCCTGGCCGGCATGCTGGTGGCAAGCCATGGTTGGCGCCTGCCGTTCCTGGCCGTCGCGGTGCCGGGAATCGTCCTCAATATCTTCTACGCCCTTTTGGCCCGCGAGCCGCGGCGCGGCCAGCACGAAGCCGGCCTGCAGGCGCTGTTCGCCGCCGGTCAGACCTATGAGGAGCGCATCCACCTG
>CALFML010000110.1 GCA_937879845.1 uncultured Myxococcales bacterium | reverse complement strand
CACCGGACCGTACAACGACGCCCTCGACCCGATCACCATCAGTGAGTGGTGGCTGCTGGCGCAGACCGACGTCATGGAGATGGCCAAGCGCGGCGTGCCCGGCGTGTTCACCTACGGGTTCTACGACGGCTGGGTGCCGAACTACATGTTCTTCATCGCCCACTCGCACAACTCGACCGGCCGCTTCTACGAGGTGCAGAGCTACGGCCCCGACAACTACGTGGCCCGCGCCGGCGCGACGACCACGAGCAAGGAGTGGTTCCGCCCGAATCCGCCGTTCCCCGAGATCAAGTGGGGCCCGCGCAACAACACCAACATCCAGGAGTCGGCGCTGCTGCTGTCGCTGAAGTACGTGGCCGACCACAAGGCGACGTTCCTCGAGAACTACTGGCTGAAGAACAAGCGCTCGGTGGAGAAGGGGAAGGCCGGTCCGGTCTATGGCTGGCACATCCCCGCGAACCAGCGCCGCAAGGCCGACACCGCCGATGCCGTCAACGAGCTGCTGCGGCAGGGCCTCGAGATCCATCGCGCGACCACCGCCTTCAAGGCCGGCGCTGTGAACGTCGCCGCTGGTGACTACGTCGTGCGTGCGGATCAGCCCTATCGCACGCTGGCCGACATGTACTTCTCGGTCCAGAACTACCCGCCGCAGAACCCGCGGCCCTACGACGACACCGGCTGGACGTTCCAGTACATGCGCGATCTCACCATCACCGAGGTGAAGGACCAGTCGGTGCTCGCGCAGGCGATGACGCCCGTGAGCGGCCCGGTGAGCGGCCCGGTGCCACGGCGGAGGTAGGCCTGGGTCGGACAAACCGTGGTTGGTCCGCCGCGCCGGTCGTTTCTTGCCGCGACGTTGTCGCCGAGCGATAACCCGGACGCCGCAGCGAGCACTTTGGTAGATTAGGCCGATGAGGCGGACTGGCGCGTTGAAGCCTGGGATGCGGTTGGAAAAAGCGCGCCTGCTCCTTCTGGGGACCCTGCTCGCTGGCAGCGCCGGCTGCTCGACCGCCACCGCTGACGGCGGCGCGTCCCGGGACGGCGGCGCAGCGCGAGACGCCGCTCGGGCCGCAAGCGCTTCAGGCGCGAATCGAAGCGCGGACTTGGGACCAAGCCCCCGGCCCGATCTGATCACCGATGCAGAGTGCGAGCGGCGCGGCGGACGGGTCCGCGTCTACCACACAAGCTCGCGCCGTCACCCAAGGCGCGAGGCAGAGCTCGAGGGCCCAGAGGTCCGGGTCTGTACCTACTCCCATCAGAAGAACGGGCAGCGCTGCCAGAACGCCGCGGACTGCATGGGCGGGCACTGCCTATGCACGGGGGAGCTCAGCGGGCCCGATCCAACCCGACGCTCGGAGGTGCAGAAGCTCGATGGGAAGCCGGGCTGGGGGATCTGCTCGGACCTGCAACTCAGCCCCGGGAGCTGGTGGTGCCTGGTCAACGGCGGCCGAATTCACCTCCACGGCATCATCATTGATTGAAGGCGATCGCAAAGCTATGATGCGTGTCCAGACTTATTGCCGTCGCGAGGCGTCCGGTGCTATATGACGCCGATGGCAGTTTTCAGGCGAAGACCTCGTTGCGGATGGCTGGGGTCCGCGCGGACATCGCTCTCCCTGTTCGCCCTTCTGTGCGGCTGCAGCAGCGGCGGCTTTGTCGAGCGGAGCGATGCGCATGGGGACATCCGCGATGCCGCGCCGCCCGCCGACGCGCGAACCGACGCGGCCGGTCCCGTTGACGCCGCCGCGCCGAGCGATGCCGGCACGCCGCAGGATGCCGGTCCGGGCGATCTCGCGCTGACCCCGAATAGCTGGACCTTCGGCGGCGCGGTGTTTCACGCCGCAGTCGCGGTGTGCCAGCAGGTAAACGCGCGCCTGTGGATGGCCAGCGTCCGGAGCACCTCACCCTATGACTGCACGCTCGAGGTGTTCTTCGCCGGGCGACCGACTCGCGATGGGGTGTATCCGGCCAGCCCGGCCGAGTCCACGCTGCCCGCCGACAAAGCGAGCATCGTCCTACTCAACCAGCGCACCGGCAAAAGCGAGCAGTGGAATGGACTCGACAGCGGTCAGGCCGTCGTGCAGACAGTCGGCAGCATGCTGCGTATCGATGTCCAGAACATGATTGCCAGGGGCAGCGCGGCCACCGTTCCTCCCGGCACCCCTGACGAGCCGGTCTGGGGCGCCCTGCTCTGTCCGTAAGAACCCCTATCAAAACCTGCTGCGGTGGCAAACTATAATCCCATCACATCCATTCCCCATTCGCGGGCGAGCGCGAGGGCGCCGCGCCAGGACGTTATAGGCCGTGCCAGTCACCCATTTGTCTGCCTGTGACTGCATGAGCTCCATGGCTATCGCATAAATTTCTGGCAACTTATAGTCGCCTGGACATTTGGATATTAAATTGGCGAGACTCATTTTCATGAGAATCGCAGGGTCGGATCGTTCTCCCCGGAACAGAGCGCCCGCAGGCGGGCCATGAACGTCCGCGCCATCCCCATCTGGGCCACCCAGACAAAGGTCGACGTCAACCACGCCATGGCCGCGGCATATTCGCCGATGGCGTCGGGCTCCGGCTCCACGCTGCTGATCAGATGGACCAGGTTAGGGAAGTGAGAATGCCATTGTGGGGGGCCGCCGGCGATGATCGCAAACAGGTGCTTCACCGTCGAGCACCAGTACCGACTGCCCGATGGCAAGATCGCCAGCGCCTGCAGGCCAGCGGTCAAGCTGAGATCGGACTTTGACTTTATCAGATGAGAGATGGATCGGCACCGCTTGGCACCCCGGCCACGACCTTCCATTTGCGATCCGCAGAAGACATCGTCGAAATCGTAAGGCCGCCGGAATCACTCCTGCCGTCTTCCGCATCAAGATGCAGCTGGCAGCGCTCAATGAGAAGGTGCGTGCCATGATGCCGCTTTCTCCTTTACGGGAGCATCGGCGCGGCTGGCGCGGTGGTTGATGCGGCGGGCTGGGCTGGTGCCGTTTTTGTAACCGCCGGATTGACCGGCGCGGGCATCAGGGGCGCCGAGCCCCAGCGGATGACGATATCGTACGCGCTGCTCGGGTCGAGCTTGCCCACCGTGCTGCCGGGAAACAGCGCCGCGATGCGCTGAGCATCCGGCTCCAGCATCGTGCGGGCCTGGACTACGGTGGCCGCTCCAGCCGCCTGCTTGCGTCCGGGCCCGACGACGAGCAGCGTGTATCCCGCCTTCTTCAGCTCATCGTCCACCCGGGCCGCCGCCGCTGCCGCCGGAGTCGGCCCGGGGAGCAGCTGGATACGCGGTCCTCCGGCTGGGCCGATGTGGAAAAACTGCTCGCCCATGTCAGAGACGCTGCCGTCAAAGCGTTCCACCAGCCAGCCGATGCGGCGCGAAGCGGGACCCATACATGCCGTCACTCGGCCGTCGGGCGTACCTTCGAACTGGAGATTCCGGACCACGGCCGAAGGAACGCCCTCTGCAGACGCAGGGCCGCTCAACCGCAAGGTAATCGGCTGGGAGGCTGCACTCTGATCTCGATCGCCAGGGGGTCCGATGAAGAATCCCTGGAAGTTTCGCCCTCCATGCACGTGGATATGGACTCTCTTGGGCTCAGCCGATGCGTTCATATCGACGAACCCATAGCCGTTGGTGGGCGTCTTGCAGCTCAGGCGATTCTGGATCCGCCATTTCGCGAAAGCGGTTTTGTTGGGGAGCGCCCACAGCCGTCTGCGCTGCGCAAGCTCTTCCGGCGTCGCCGGGTCCTGGGCGAACCCATTTTTCGGCGAGCACTTGGAGTCGGCGCAATCGTCTCGCGACAGAGAATCGCTGTTGAGCAAAAACTCCTTGAGCACGGCCCCTGTCTGTCCGCTGCGTACGACTGCGACCTCCCCATACTCGGTTGGCCGATCATCGTCCGAGCTTAATCGGACAGCGCTCTTTTTCGAGTAGACATAGGCGCTATCGTCGGCGGTCCAGCCCATGAACTCGATATACTCGTCCGAGATCTCTGCGGGGCCGTATCGACCCCTGCCTTCGCCTGCCAGCGACAGTCCGCTGGTGCTCAGAACAAACGTGCCGGCAAGCGACAGGAGTTTGATTCTCATCGTTTTACCACGTCAATCGCGAGGTCCTAGGAGGACTCTGGCGGCAAATCGCCCACATCGATGCGCTTCCAGGGATATGTAGGCAAACCAAACCTTCTCGCAGCTCGCGTCCCAGCAACCATCCCGGTATGACGGCTACAAGCTGCTGAGAACCACAAATTATGGCCGGCCATGTCGAGGATAGTCAATTGGTCCGCGGCGCTGATGGGGCCGATTGTTTCGACTCAAGACCGGGCAGGAGGATCGCAGCAAAAGGTATGCTGAGCCCTGACCGCGAACGGGAACTCTGCCTCTATTGCGAAGGTATTACAGCCGCGCATGGATACGATTGAGCCCATGGGAACGAACTCGACCCCCCGCGGATCATCGGCGTCATCGCGCTTCAGCGCGGCGATCATCGCTTCAGCGAGCAGATCCAGGAATGGCTCGGACGCCGGGATCGCACGTAAGCGCGGCGCCGGGCCGCCGAACAATGGTTCGGGCAGCCCGAGCGACAGCGAGCTCATGGAGAATGCGCCGCCGCCAATCGCGCTTCGGCTTCCTCACGCGCATTGGGATCGCCGACGTGCATCCAATAGCCGCCGAGCGGGGCGCCATAGAGACGCCCCTGCGCCGCAAGCTTGCGCCAGAAAGTCTGCTCGCTCGGCAGCGATCAACTCCAACGCGTAGTAATAAAGTTGTTCCACTTGCCTGAAACGTTCAGCGTTCATTTTTATCCTTGCCGCTCAACTCTCGGAATAACCACGCTTGCGCCAGGCTCCATTCGCGTTTGATGGTGCGCGCGGAAACTTGCAGGACTTCGGCGGTTTCTTCGACGGTCAGGCCGCCGAAATAGCGCAGCTCGATGATGCGGCTTTTGCGTTCGTCCAATTGCGCCAGAGCTTTCAGCGCGTCGTCCAGCGCGACCAGATCGGCGCTGCGTTCATCGGCTTTGGCTTCGGCTTCGACCAGCGAAACGCGCAATGCATCGCCGCCGCGTTTTTGGCTGTGCTGCTGCCGGTATTCATCCACCAACACGCGCCGCATCAATTGCGCGACCACGCCAAAAAAGTGCGCGCGGTTTTGCCATTGCGCGCTCTTCCAATCAATCAGCCGCAAATACGCTTCGTTGATCAATGCCGTAGCTTGCAACAAATGGCCGGGATTTTCCTGGGCAAGATAGCGTTTGGCAATGCGGTGCAATTCGGCTTGCACGAGCGGAATCAATTGTTCCAGCGCAAGCTGGTCGCCGTCGCTCCAGGCAACAAGCAATTGTGTGATTTCGGGTTGTGACTGAGTCGCCATTTCGACTGAAGCCTCTATTGAAGCTGAACTAAAAAGCGGGCGGAATGTAGCACAGCGCGTCAAACGCCAACAAAGCCAGCGCCACCAAAGAGCAAAATAATTTCTGGACGATGGCACGAACGGCGGCGAATTTTCGAATTCATAAGTGTAGGCAAGTCAACACACGCGAACACGTCGCCCAACGTGTTGAAACAATCATCTCTCGCAACCCGAAAGGAGCACGCACATGAAACGT
>CALFML010000109.1 GCA_937879845.1 uncultured Myxococcales bacterium | reverse complement strand
ACCACCCCGGGGCCGCTGACCCCGACGTTGAGGGTCAGGCCGCCCTCGCCGACGCCGTGGTTGGCGCCGGCGACGAAGGGGTTGTCCTCGGGCATGTTGGCGAAGGTGACGAGCTTGGCGCAGCCGATGCCGCCGCGGTCGGCGGTGTTTTCGGCCAGGGCGCGGATGAGGTGGCCCATCATGGCGATGGCGTCCATGTTGATGCCGGCGCGGGTGGTGGCGACGTTGACCGAGCTGCACACCCGCTCGGTGACCGCCAGCGCCTCCGGGATCGAGTCGAGCAGCACCGCGTCGCCGGGGGTGATGCCCTTTTCGACCAGGGCGGAGAAGCCGGCGATGTAGTCGATGCCGAGCTCCGAGGCGGCGCGGTCCAGGGCCTTGGCCAGCGGCACGTAGCTCGTGGCGCCGGTGGGCTCGCCGACCAGGGCGATCGGCGTCACGGAGATGCGCTTGTTGATGATCGGCACGCCGTAGGCGTCCTGCACCTGCTTGGCCACCGGGACCAGGTTCTCGGCGCAGCGGCGGATGTGGTCGTAGACCCGCCGCTCGGTCGCCGCCATGTCGGAGGCGGCGCAGCCGCGCAGCGAGATGCCGAGCGTGACGGTGCGGATGTCCAGGTGCTCGGTCTCGATCATGCGCAGGATGGCGCGGGTCTCTTCCAGGTCGAAGATCATCGAACGGGCCTCTCCGGTTTCGGGCGGATGGGGTGGCAGCGCCGGCCGCGCGGGGCCGCGGGCTCAGACGCGGTGCAGCGAGCGCACCAGGTCCTCGTGCATAAGGATTGCCTGCGCGCCTAAGTGCTCGGCGGTGGCTTGGATCGCCGTCTTGAAGTCGGCGAACGAGCCGGAAAGCTCAGCGATATCGACGATGACGAGCATGGTGAAAAACTCGCCGACCAGGGTCTGGGCGATGTCCAAGATGTCGCCGCCCTGCTCGGCGATGACCGCGGTGAGGCGGGCGACGATGCCCTTTTGGTTGCGGCCGGTGGCGGTGATGACGGCGCGGCGGCGCGAGCGGCTGCGCTCCTGTTCGAGGTAGGCGGCGCAGTAGTCGGCGCTCGCCGGCATGCCGACCGGCCCGGAGCCGCTTGGGCTGGCGGAGCCGCTCGGGCCAGAGCGCTCGCGCTCGGTGACCACTGCCAGGACCTCGCTGGCGACGCGGCCGGAGATGCGGTCAAGCTCCTCCGGGCGGATGCGGCCCAGGCGCGCGATGACCTGGGAGGTGACCTGGCCGATGAGCGCGTCGAGCTCTTCGGGCGCGACCGCCGGCCGGGAGTGATCGGCGCTGCGACCGGGGCCGGCGCTGCGCTCGATGCGGATGCCGCGCGCCTGCGCCCGCTCGGCGGCCAGCGGCGTCAGCTCCGCCCCTTGGTCGAGGTGGTACACACTGCCGTCGGGAACGGCAATGAGCTCTGCGTGGGTGATGATGCGCGACATGAGCGGGCCCTTATAAAGTCTTCTCCGGCGAGGAACCGCCGAGCGGCCCTGCCGGCCGGCACTTTATCAGGTTTGCCGCGCCCGCAAGCACCAAAGTCCGCCGCGCCGCCATCAGGCAGCGGCCTCGCAGCTATCTGTTGGTCACATCTTGAAATTCCGTCGGGAGCAATCAGGCGTGGGCCGACCGGAGATGTTTTCGGCGGGCCGTAAGGTCCGCCGGAAACATCGCAGGGTAGGGGGACCCGCGCCGGTTACTATGGTTGTGACCATCCGATAGGTTATAGCCCTGTGCACTGCAAGTTAGTTTTGTAGTCACCCCAGGTCGAATGCGCGAAATCGATCGTGAATCTGACGCACCAGATGCTGACCTGATCCACGTCGTCCAGCGTCTTGTCGGTCGGCAGGCGAACGACAAAACTCTCATTGTTTAGCGCAATGGTATGGAAATCCCGACTAATGGGGTTTCCGGTGCCCGTATTTGGGTTGAAGTTGACAAAATTATTGACCAGTTTGCCTGCGTAAACTCGAACATCGACCCCGTTGGCCGGGTAGATCATATTGTCAAACTGCAAAGTGCAGTCGTCGACGATGGTTACCTTGCCGCTGACGCCGTGCGAGCAGGGCTGCAGGGCTGCCGTCTGGCCGACGCGCGGATGGGTCTTGCCGCAGCTGCTCTGCGCCATATCCACGGAGAGATCGTAAGGGGTGCCTGGCCCCGGGCCCGTCATGATTGGGCTAATCGACAAAAGATAAGCAATGATGTGCCTTAATTCGTCGTCGCTCAGCCGATCCTTGGCCCAAAATGGCATACTGCCGCCAGTGAGTCCCGCGTACACATTGCTGATGTTGCCGCCCGAGGTCCGCACGCGCCTTGCAATCTCTGCCGCCATCAGGCCGGTGCCGGACAGCTTCGGCGCCCCGAAAGGCAGCCCGCCCGCGGCGTTCTGGCCGTGGCAGAGCACGCAGGTCTGGTGAAATAGATCCTTGCCGATCGCGATGTTGCCGCCTCCCAAGGTGCCCGGCGGTGCGACAATCTCAAAAGTGAGTGCCGGCGGCGAGCGATCGGTCGCCTTGGCCTGCAAAAACGCCTCTAAGTCGTGCCACTCCGGCGTCTCTTTGGTCCACGGAGTGGTGCCCAGCCATTCAACACGGCAGGTATTGACGGCTTCGAGCAGAGTCTTCAACTGACCATTTTTAAAAGAAGGCCGGTATGCGGCGTTGCCGATCGGATGTCCGGGTCGTCTGAGCCCGTCTTCTGTCGGTTCGCTCAAGGCGTGGCATTGCACACACGCAAAATCATTCCCATCCGCGTGTTTTTTCAAATAAAGCTGTTCGCCGCGCACCGCTTCGGGACTTAGCGGCTGTGAGCCGCAGGCGCAATACAAGAGTACACTTAAGAGCCCAATCCGGCTCAACATTTTTTTCATATAAAGACGTGCTGGTGACATATGCCTCCCCCTGAAAAAGTCGCTTTGTCGGTTCACCTAACGTAAATTGTAAGCGCACTATGATAACATATGTGGATTCATTTGAAGAAGGTCTTAATGCACTTGCGATCAAAGATGTGCATGGCTGCCGCTGGTGTCAGTCCGTTCTTGCGGGGCGGCCTTGGACTGCGCAAACCGTGGGCGCAGATGAGGCGTTCCTGAGTGCGAGCTTATCGTCGTCGAGGCACTGCTGAGAAATGTTCCCTGAGCAGGCTGGGCGACGAGATCGTCCGAGAAAGCGGTGAAACGCCCCACTGTCCGGAGGTCCTCTAGATCGGCTGCTGCAGCACAGCGTCGACCAGGCGGCGCGCGGCCGCGGGGTCCGCGTCCTTTAGGAACAGATAGGGCTCGATGAGCTCCAGCTCAATGAGCTGCAGCTGGCCTTGAGTAACGAAGCCGTCGACGCGTGCGTAGGCCAGCGGCCCGACGAGCGAGCGGGCCAGGCGCACCACCGCAAGCGCCTGGGCGGCCAGATCCCCATCGGGCTCTTTGTGGATCACCGTGCCCCCGTGATCCGGCTGGGAGCGAATGTCGCCCGCCCGCGGACGCTTGAGGACCGAGTGCAGCAGCTGCTCGGCGGCGAAAATCAGCGACCACTCGCCCTCCTGCACGATCTCGGGAAAGAAGGGCTGAAGCAGCAGCCCGCCGGTGTGCAGGAGGGTGTCCGCCAGCGCGAGCACCGCGGCATCCGGGGTCGCGACTCCCAGGATGGTGTTCTCAGCGTTGGCCGAGGTCGTGGGCTTGAGGACGTAGCGCTCCCAGCCTGCCTGCGCCAGCACCGCCCGCAGGTCCGGCCGGCTGCCGATCGGGAAGTGCAGCAGCGGGCCCACCGGAGCTCCGGCACGCTTCAGATCAAGCAGGTAGGCCTTGTCCAGGTTCCATCGCAGGACCTCTGGCGCGTTGATAAGCCGCGCTCCCTGCCGCACGGGGTCCGCTTGCCAGCGCAAGAACGCGCCCTTGTCCCGGTGATAGCCCCAGAACCCGAGGGGCAGGACCGCGGCGAAGTCGGCCCAGCGGACCTGCGGGTCATAGGCCTGTACGACCTGGAGGGTCACCCCTCGCTCGGCAAAGGCGTCGCGCAGCAGGTCCGCCTCGCAAAAGCCCGCCTCTCGGGCAGACTGGCGATAGGCATCGGAGCCGATGAAGGCGATCTGCGGCGGAGAGGAAGGGGCCATGCTGTCCCATCCTCCACCATCCGCCTGCAGGCTGTCGAGCCCCGTCTGCCGTCCCGCCATGGGCGACGCCCACATCCTGCCTTATCGACGACGCGCGGCGCGTCATTTTTGCAGCCTCACTGGCCCAGGTTCCCAAGGTCTGCCCGCACTCCCTGCGCGGCGTGAGCGCGACCGCCGCCGCAGCAGCCGGGGCGCTTCCGGAACTGGTCGCCAAGATGCTCGGGCACACCAGCCCGACCATGACGACTCAGCACTATATCGCGCCCGGCACCACGGAGACCGCGCAGCTTGAGCGCGGCCTCAAGGCCCTGACCGGCGCCCGCTAGCCAGCCTTGCGCCGACCACCGATCGGCATTCCTTGAATCGATCTCCGGACATCCACTGCACTTTTGGTGCCTCTTCCAGACTGTGCGTGTCCCCCCGCTCGGGGGTCCCGTTGTTCCGCTTTGGAATAAGAAATTTTCCGACGGTGGCTGATCAATGCGGAACGGTCGGGACTGAAGTCTCGACGGAGCGACCTTGTGCTTGCTGCTGCTGCGATGCCCGAAGCCGAGGCGAGCCTGCTATAGTAGGCGTTCCGCGCGCCGCCTGAGCCGCGACAGCCACCGGTCACTGGGCGCTAACTGA
>CALFML010000108.1 GCA_937879845.1 uncultured Myxococcales bacterium | reverse complement strand
CCTACCCGCAGGTCAAGAGCAACCGCCACGACTAGCCCGGGGTGCGGGGTTTAGTGGCTTTCTTCGGCGGAGTGGAGGCGCTGCGCGAGCCGTTTGCGCCAGTTGGCCCCTAGCGCCTTCACCGCCAGAACTCGCTGCAGGCTCTCTTTGTCGCGGCGCTGGCGATACAGGACTTGGTTGGCCTCATCCAGCGTCACCAGGATCTCGCTCCGCGAGCACAGCGTCAGCAGCTGTCCGACGCGCAGCTCGCCCTCGCCTTCGACGCGCAGGTAGCAGCCGCTGCGGCCGTTATTTTTGATCTGCAACACGATATCGGGCTGACCGAGCTTTGCCGCCAGCCGCTCGCACGGCTGCCGCGGCGAGGTCACCTGCACCGTCACCCCGGTGTCGGCAATGCGATAACGATCCCCCAGGCACACGGTGGTCTCGTCAAAGCCGGACAGGGTCAGGTTTTCACTGAACGCCCCCGCCGCCAAGCTCACCCCGAGCTGCTGCTGCCAGTCGGCATAGTGTTCCCAGCCATAGACGCACAGCGCCTGATCCGGCCCGCCGTGGTAGCGCCGGTCGGCTTGCTCATCACCGGCAAGCCCGAGCGCCGTCACCCACGCCGACTCGACCGGCTGCTTGTGGCCGGCGGTGCGCACCGGCTTGCCGTGATAACGCTCGGCCTTTATCGCACCGAGATGTAGGGAGTGAATCCGCATGTGCGCCTAGCCTAGCAGGTCGCACCAGAGTCCCACAGCGGGAGGGGGAGCGGGCGTTTACGAGGTCTTGGGACGGATGTGGTAGTGCTGCTCGGGGACCGGGTACCCGGCTTGGCCGAACTGCTCAATGATGGCTTGGTTGGTGGCGAAGTAGACCGGCCAGTAGTGATCGTTGTGGCAGTACGGACGCACCGCCAGCACCGGACCGGCCAGGTTGAAGGTAAGGACCTCCACGTCCGGAACCGGGTTCTTGGCGACGTTGGGGATCTCCGCCAGGCGGGTCTTGAGGCGGCGGATGGCATCGTTGGGATCGACGCCGTGGGCCAGCTGGGCCAATAGGTCGACGCGGCGGAACGTGTTGGCGTTGTAGTTGCTGATCGTGTCGCTGAAGATCTTGTTGTTGCCGATGAAGGTGCGAATGTTGTCCGCGGTGTCGATGGTGGTCACGAACAGGCCGATCTCATAGACGACGCCGGTCACACCGCACACCGTGATCATGTCGCCGACCTTGAACGGACGCAGCGCCACCATGAACACCCCGGCGGCGAAGTTGGCGAGCAGCCCCGACCAGGCCATGCCGATGGCAACGCCGACGGCGGCGATGAGCCCGGCGAAGGTAGCGGTCTGCACCCCGAAGACGCCGAGAATGGCGATGAACAACAGACCCTGCAAGAGCAGCCCCATCGCCGAGTCCAGGTAGCGCACGAGCGTCGAGTCCAGGTTGCGCCGCTCCCCGGCGCGACGGACCAAGCCGCGGATCGCGCGGATGACGATGCGCCCGACGATCCATAGCGCGATGGCGCCAAGGATCTTGGTTCCGATGTCCACCGCCGTCGGTGCGATGCTATCACTCAGCTTGCGTAGCCACTGTTCCGTGTCCATCAAAATTCTCCTTCGGAAAAAAAGGGGTGAGGCAAAACGGGGCCCTCATGGTAACGCCAAATTACTCGCGCGGGCCTGCTGTTTCCAAGGGGTTTCGCTAGGGACGGGAACTGGGGTAAAGACGCCAGAGCGCGGGCGGGCGGACAGCCTGCGGGTGGTTTTAGCCGGCGCCAAGCAGCAATACCCAGCGTGAGTCGGCAACCCCGATGCCCAGCTGCTGCAGCCGCGGGTCGAGAAGGTTCTGCCGGTTGGCGGCGCTTTTCATCCACGGATCGAGCGCCGCTTCGGGCGAGGCATACCCCTTGACCATGGCCGGCACGACGCGCGCATCAAAGCCCGCCCGCTGCGCCTGCGCGGTCAGGGTTTCGCCTTCGGGGGTCTGGAAAGCGAAGTAGCCGCGCTTGGCCATGTCGTCGGCATAGGCCTGCGCCACCGTGCATAAGACCGGCGAGAGCCGCAGCAGCGGGGCCGCCATCAGGGTGCGCTGGGCATTGATCAGCGTCTGCAGCTGGATGCGCACCGCATCGCTTATCTCCGCCGGCGGCGCTCCGAGCACCAGGGTCCAGCGTGAGCGGGTGACGCCGACCCCCAGATCGTGGTTTTCGGGATCGAGCAAGCTGCGGCGGTGTTCCGCGCTGCCAAGCAGCAGCTGCACCACCGCTTCCGGCGTCGTCTGGCCCATGGTGAGCGCCGGCGTGGTTCGCCCGCGGTAGCCGCTCTGCCGCAGGTGGCCGGAGATGCCGAGACGGCCGGGCTGCTCGAAGGCGAAAAAGTCGCGTTCCGCCATGTCCTGCGCGTGACCGGCGGCGGCCGCGCACAGGTTCCCGTTGAGGCAGAGCGGCGCGACTTTGATCGTCTGCCGGTAGTCGTTGATAAGCGCCAGCACGCGCGTCTGAAGGTCGGTGCTCGTGTTGACCGCGGCCGTCGCCGGCACCCCGACCAGCAGGGTGATCATGCCCTCCGCCATGCCGAGCCCGAGGTGGCGCACCGATGCCCCGAGCAACGCCTCTTGCGTGCCAGGCGTGGTGACCCAGTCGCTGACAACGGCATCGAGCTCGCGCTCCTGCGCCAGCAGCTCTTGCGCCGTGCCGTCGTAACCCGCCTCGCGGATCCGCCGCTCCACAGTCGAGCCGTCCGAGCCCGTCGAGCTGCTAAGACCGCTGCGCGCCCGATCCAAGCTGTGGCGCTGCGCCGCATAATTTAGCACCGGCGATAGCTCCAGCGGGGAGACGCCGGCGACCAGGCGGTGGCCGTTTATCAAATCGCGCGCCCGCTGCTGCAGCTCCGGCGTCACCATGCGCGCCGGCGAGCCGAAGATCAGCGTCCAGTACAGCTGCGACTCGCCGACCCCGAGCTCGCGGTAGTTGGGGTTTAACAGGCTCAGTTTCGTGTTGGCGTCCTCGAGCAGCGCCGTGACGATCTCGGCGGCATCGCTGCGGCCGCGGCTCAGGTTTACGCCCGTCCGCCCGCGATACCCGGAGGCGAGGATGCGCGCCTCCACGCCGCCGTCTCCGCCCGGTGGCTTATAGGCGAAGTAGCCGCGCTCGCTCATTTCGGCGGAGTGGCCCTGCGCCGCTTCGCCGAGCTCCGGGCTGAGTGCGAGCGTGCTCAAGCCGGCGGCCTGCCGCTGGGCATTGATGAGAGACAGGACTGCGCCGCCCTGGGCGCTCGGCGCACTAGCGGTCTTGGGGCCAGGGTCGATCTTGGCGTCGTTCATCGGCAACCTCTGCAACCTCGGATAGCGCTCAGAGTCTGGTCTTGCGGCGCGCCTGCCCGCTTGCCGCCGGTTCAGGCCCTCCCCCGAGGCGCAGGTCGGGCGCAAGAAGCAAGCCAGCGCGGGCCCGCAAATCATCGTATCATGTCAACGAAGCACGCCTTGGACCTTGGAACTACAGACCCACCGGGACCGCCGGCAGCCCGGCAGCCCCCGAGAAGCGGGTTGACGGGTCCTTTTCGCGGCGCGTAGCATCTGGCTCGGAGGTATCTCTGCTTGCTGCACAAACCACACCGTCCGCGATTCGTCCGTCTCAGCCAAGAGCACTGCCGGGCCGTTCTGGGTGCCGGGGTTCAACTCGATCCCTGGATGGTCATTAGCAGCGGCCGCTTTGTCGCCAAGCAGCGCCTCGCTTTGGTCGGACCCAAGGGCCGCATCGATGGGGTCGCAATCGTCGGCCCGATCGTCGAAGCGACCGAAGTCTCGCTCGCCGAGCCCGATGAGGAGCGGCTCGGTCTATCGCAGGATCCGGGGCGGGGAGTGATCCTCATCGGCCCGGCCGGCGAAGCCAAGGTCGTCGCCCCTGAGACCACCGAGTGAGCGGGCGCCAGGACGAGCGGACCTATAATCGATGGCCATCCGAATAAATCGCGTCTACACCCGCACCGGCGACCGCGGCGACACAGGCCTGGTCGGTGGTCACCGCATCGGCAAAGACGATCTGCGCATCGAGTGCTACGGCACGGTGGACGAGCTCAACGCCACCATCGGCCTGGCACGAATCCACACTCAGGCCCCGGCGATGCCGACGGCGGCTGCGGCAGCTGAGGCGGACGCGCTGCGCGGCCTCGATGCGATCCTGGGCCGCATCCAAAATGAGCTGTTCAACCTTGGCTCGACGCTCGCTACCCGCGCCGAGGATCTGCGACCGACCCAGCCGATCATCCGCGCCGAGCACATAAGCCGCCTGGAGCAGGAGCTGGATCAGTTCAACGACGAGCTTCCCGAACTGCGCAGCTTCGTCCTGCCGGGCGGCGGGAGCCTGGGCGCGGCGCTGCATCTGGCGCGGACGGTATGCCGCCGCGCCGAGCGCCTCACCGTCGCGCTGTCGCGCCGCGATACCGTCCCGCCCGAAGCGGTGCAGTACCTCAACCGGCTAAGCGACGCGCTGTTCGTCTTTGCCCGCCATGCCGCCCGCATCACCGGCGCCGCCGAGATCCTTTGGCAGCCGGAGACGACCTGATCCCGATGCCCGCGTCGCCGACCGCGCTGCCGCAAGCGGCTGTTTCCCCGGACCAGGCGGTGGCTCTCATGCGCCGCTATGGCGACGGGGACCTGCAGGCGTTCGAAGAGCTGTTCGCCCAGCACGCCCGCGCCGTTTACGACTTCTTCTACTACATGACCCACAGCCGAGAGCAGGCGGTGCAGCTGAGCCAGCACGCCTGGCTGCGGGTGCGCAAGCGGCGCAGCGAGCTCGCGGCTCAGGCGCGATTTCTACCCTGGCTGTTCGGGCAGGTCGCTCAGGTCCGGCGCGAGCGCTCGCCCGCCGCCACCGCCGACATGGCGGCAGCCGATAAAGCGACGGCGCTCTCCGCTCCGGAGCTCAACGTCGATATCCCCGCCGACTCGGTGGATGCGCCGCTGCACCGCGCGCTGGCCGCCATGGCGGAGAGCTATCGCGAGGTCCTGGTCTTGCATGGGCTGTGCGGGCTGGGGTTCGCCGACATCGCGGCGGCGCTCGGGGCGACGGAGGCGGCGGTCAAGGCGCGCGCGCTCCAGGGGTACTGTCAGGCTGCCAATTCGACGAACCGACCGGCGGAGCCGGCGGCGGCGCTGCCGCCCCTGTCGCGCTGTCCGGAGACGGAGAAGCTCATCAACCTGGTCGTGGCGCAGCCCGAAGAGCTGAAATCGGAGCCGCTGTCGGTCCTTTCCCGCCACACCCAAGACTGCCCGCTGTGCGAGGTGACCCAGCGCAAAGTGGCGGCCGGCCATCAGGCCCTGGGTCAGCTGGCGGCGCTGGCGCGGCCGGAGACGGCGGCGCTGGAACAGATTGCCCGCGCCGTCCTGCCGGCCGTGGCGCACGACCTGGAGGCGCAGCGCAGCGGGTGGGCGATTGCCTTGGCCCTGCTCTCCGTTGTCCTCTTGGCGGTGACGGTCGCCCGGCTGCTCATGCACTGACTGCAGCCTGCAGCGATGGGGCGGGCCGCCGCAAGAATTTGCCGGACCGCAGCGTGGTTGCTAGCTTCGAGACGCATGCGATTGTCTGGACGATCCCCCGCTGTCTTGTCGATAACTCCGCCGCGCCGCCGCGATCCTGGGCGCCGGCTCTGGTCGTGCGCGCTGGCTGCGGCGCTGCTTTTTACCGGCTGCCCTCGCCGGTTTGATCCGCGGGCGGAAGAGATACACTCGCAGAACCCGGAGGCGGAGGCCGAATACCAGCAGGCGCAGCAGCTTTTGAAGAAGGGCGACCTGGCGGGGGCGGATCAGGCGCTCCAGCAGTTCCTGGGCAAGTACGCGGCGACGCCCACCGAGCCGCTGTTGCCCGTCGCCACGCTGCAGGCCGCGCAGGTGGCGCGCAGCCTTGGCCAGCCGAGCCGAGCCAAAGAGCTGGCCGCGCCGCTGGTCCACCCCGCCGCCGGGGCGCCGACCTTATCGCCGTGGATCACCGACCGCGCCCGCCTGGAGCTTGGACTTTCGCAGCATCGGCTGGGGGACTTTGCCGAGGCGCGCGCCTTGCTGGCGCCGCTGTCGTCGCAGATCGTCGATAGCGCGGAGGCGACGGAGCTGCATGCCACGCTGGCAGATCTGTGGCTGCGGGAAAGCCAGACCGCGGAGGCGCTGCGCGAGCTGGAGCTATTTTATCGCGGCGTCAGCGTGCGTCCGGTCGAGCAGGCTTATATCCGCGATCAGGTGAACCGCCTTACCGAGCGACTGCCGCCGGAGCAGCAGGCAAAGGTGCGACAGCGCTTTGGCATAGAGGCCCAAGCCGCGGCGGCAGCGGGTCCGGATCCGGCTTCCGCGCGGGCGGGCAGCGGGCCGATCGTGGGCCTGCTGATTCCGCTGGCGGGAAAAGAGCGGGCCCTTGGAGAGCGGGTGCTGCGCGGAGCGCTATGGGCCGCGGAAGCCCTGGGGGGCCCGCGCGCGGCGAGTCTGCCGACGGGGATCGACCTGCGGGTGCGCGATACTGCGACCGGTGACCCGACGAGCCTTGTCGCTGAGCTAAAGCGTGAGGGCGCCCAAGTCGTCATTGGCCCCCCGGCGCGCGGGGCGGAGACGACGCAGCTGCTCGCGGCAGCGGAGCGCGAGGGGCTTTTGGCGCTCGATCTCAGCTCGCGCCCGACTGGGAGCCCGCCGCCGCCGGCATCGGCGCGGACGACGCTGCACCTGGTCCGCGGCAACGTCGCCCGCGCCCAGGCGCTGGCCCAGACCCTTGTGAACAGCGGCCTACCGACCGTCGCCATCCTGGCCCCGGCGACCGCATACGGCCAGGCGATGACGCGCGCTTTCGTCGACGCGGTGGCGGAGCGCAGCCGCGGCGGCGGCGTCCAGATCGTCGCCCAGCTGACATTTCCCGACAACGCGACGACCTTTACCGCCCAAGCCAAGCGGCTCCTTGAGACGGCCCCGAGCGCCCTGTACGTACCGGCATCGGCAGCGCAGCTGGAGCTGTTGGCGGCGCAGCTGGCCTCTTCCGCGGTGCTGCCGATCTACAAAGTGACGCGCGGTACGGTCGACAAGCCGGGGCTGGCCAATCCGCCGGTGAAGCTGCTGCTGGCGAGCGCGGAGGGCATGGGCGAGCGCCTGCTGAAAAACGCCGGTCGTTACCTCCAGGGTGCGGTGTTGGCGCCGCTATCCATCGGCCGGCTCACCATTGCCGATGGTCCCGCTGCCGCCGCGGCGCGCTGGGACGGTTATACCGAACAGGTCGGCGCCGAACCCGGCGCGCTCGACGCGCTTGGCTTTGACGCGGTGCTCAGCGTTCGCGCCGCGTGCAGCCGGCTGCGCGCCCAGGCGCCGGGCGCCCGCTGCACGAGCGAAGCCCTGGCTCCGACCTTGCGCAGCCTGCAGTCCGATGGAGCGACGGGCGTCATCGCCTTTGACGATGCCGGTGAGCGCAGCGGCCCCGTGTTCCTGGTTCGCGTCGATGGGGGCATGCTCCGTCTGGCACGCTGAGGCCGCGGGACAATCGCAACGATCTAGGCGCGGTGACCCTTTCGCTGAGGCGGGGTTCCAGGCTAAAATTCTGGCGGAAACTTATGATTCCCCAGCTGCATCCTGCGCTTGTGCCTCTATTTGCGGCAGTGCCGCCCGCCTGCCAGCAGCGCCTGGTCCACATGGGCTGGTGCGCAGAGGACCCGAGCGGCCCCTCACGGCGTCTGCGCGATCCGGAGCGAACGCTGCGCCGGGCCATCGGCGGACCGCAGCAGGTAAGCTTGGTCGATCTGGAGCTTGACCCGGAGCGCTGGCACGGACGCTACCTTATTACCTCCGGCCCGATCACCTGGCACAAGCGGCCGGGGGGTGCGGGGTGCCTGGGGCGGCTGTGGGTCGACACCACGGTCATCGCCCTGTCGAATCAGCCGCCGCGGTCCATTGCGACCGCGACGCGGGTGCGGATCTTGGGGGTGCTTCTGGCCGACCCGCAAGTTCGCGCCGACCACCTGCAGGCCAACAAAGAGCCGGGCGGCTACGGCTTCAACCGCTTGTTCATCGCCCAGCTTGCGGCGATTGCAATACAGCCGGAGCCTCCGGCGAAGTAGTCCGTTCCGCGTTTCCAGTCTGAATCGAACCCCGCACCGCGCAGCCATGCGCGGTCCCGCCGGCTTCCAAGGTCGGTCGGAGCAATGGAGAAAGCATGAACCCACGCCCTAACCCCTTTTATTCTCAGACTTTGGCCGCGGCGGTGGTCTTGGGCACGCTCGCGGGCGCTGGACTTTTGGGGGGCGGCACGGCGCGCGCGGATGAAGGGATGTGGACGCTCACCGACTTTCCGCGTGAGCGTCTGCAGAAAAAATACGGCATTTCGCCGAGCGATGACTGGCTGCGGCATATTCAGCTCAGCTCCCTCCGCCTCAGCGGCGGCTGCTCCGGCTCGTTCGTTTCGCCGCAGGGGCTGGTGATGACCAACCATCACTGCTCCATCGGCTGTCTCGAAGAGCTGTCCAACCCCCAGCGCGACCTGCTGAAAAACGGCTTCCTTGCCTCCGAGCGCGGCTCCGAGCTGCGCTGCACCACGATGGAGCTCAGTCAGCTGCAGGCGATCGAGGACGTGACCGCGCGCATCGCCGACGCGACACGCGGCCTTGCGGATCAGGAGTTCGGGCACGCGGTCAAGGCCGAGATGAGCAAGATCGAGAAGGCGTGCGCCGACTCCACCAAGCTCCGCTGCGAGGTCGTGACGCTCTACCACGGCGGCAAGTACCATCTGTACAAATACAAGCGCTACACCGATGTCCGCCTGGTCTTTGCCCCGGAGGTGGGGATCGCCCAGTTCGGCGGCGACCCGGACAACTTCAACTTTCCCCGCTATGCGCTCGATGTCACGTTCTTCCGCGTCTACGATCACGATAAGCCGGTGCAGGCGGAGCACTTCCTGCCGTTTAGCACCCGCGGCGTCGCGGCCGGCGATCTGGTCTTCGCCGCCGGCCATCCCGGCACCACGCAGCGCCTGCTCACGGTCGCGCAGCTGGAGTTTCTGCGCGATGTGCAGCTGCCGGAGCGGCTCTTTTATATGGCGGAGCTGCGCGGTCAGCTGACCCAGTTCGGCAAGCGCGGTCCGGACCAGAAGCGGATGGCGGCGGAGCTCCTTTATTTCCTCGAGAACGGCTTCAAGGCGCTGTCGGGGCAGCATCAGACGCTGCTCGATCACGACTTCATCTCCGCCAAGCGCGCCTCCGAGCAGTCGCTGCGCTCACAGGTCGCCAAGAACCCGGAGTGGCAGAAGCTCTACGGCGGCGCCTGGGACGCGCTGGCCAAGGCGGAAGAGGCGGCGCGTAAGATCTGGGTGACCTATTCGCTCCTAGAGCGCGGGCGCGGCTTCCAGTCCGAGCTGTTCGGCTATGCCCGCACCCTGGTCCGCGGCTCGGTCGAGCGCAAAAAGCCCAATGAGGAACGGCTACGCGAGTTCCGCGAGTCGGCGCTGCCGGTCCTCACCAACCAGCTGTTCGGCCGGCAGCCGGTGTATTCGCAGCTCGATGAGCTGACGTTCACCTATTCCCTGACCAAGCTGCGCGAGTCGCTGGGACCGGATCATCCCCTGATCAAGAAGCTGTTTGGACAGTATTCGCCGGAGGAGATCGCCCATAACCTCGTAAGCGCCTCGCACCTGGGCGAGTCGGCGGTGCGCAAGCAGCTGTGGGACGGCGGCGCGGCGGCGATTGCCGCCTCCTCCGACCCGATGATCAAGTTCGCCCGCGCCGTCGATGAGGACGCCCGCGCCATCCGCAAGCAGTATGAAGACGAGGTCGACTCGGCGGTCGACAAGAACGCCGAGCTCGTCGCCAAGGCGCTGTTCACGGTCCAGGGCAGCACGATCTACCCGGACGCCACCTTCTCGCTGCGCCTCACCTTCGGCCAGGTGCGCGGGTTCAAGGACGCCTGGCGCGAGGTGCCGGCGGTGACCACGCTGCGCGGGGCGTTCGAGCGCCACACCGGCCGCGAGCCGTTCGTGCTGCCGCAGTCCTGGCTCAACAACAAGGGCCGGCTGAAGCTCGATACGCCGCTGAACTTTGCCAGCACGCTCGACATCATCGGCGGCAACTCGGGCAGTCCGGTGCTAAACCGCGATGCGCAGGTGGTCGGAACCATCTTCGACGGCAACATCCCATCGCTTGGCGGTGCGTTTTTCTATGACGACACAGCCAACCGAGCCGTCTCGGTCCACACCTCGGGCCTGTTCGAGGTGCTGCGCGGGGTCTATAACGCCGGTCCGCTTCTCAAAGAGCTGCAAGGCACCAATACACAAGCCGCGGCGAAGACACCGCCGGCCCAAGCCCCAGCTCCCAAGTGATCCATGCCGGACACCGAGCGGCTATCACGTATCTGTGCCGAGCTGGCGAGTGATCCCCGCTATGCCGGTGGATCGAAGCGTTTTGCGCTGGCGATAAGTGACGCCGAGGCGATGTCGATTGCGGAAGCACTGGCCGAGGAGTTGGACGAAGGGGTGGCGGCCCGTGCTACACAAGCTGCGCGCCAAGGCTTTCACATCTACTGCCAGAAGGGTTGTACCGCCTGCTGTGCCGTGTTGGTCGTCAGCTATC
>CALFML010000107.1 GCA_937879845.1 uncultured Myxococcales bacterium | reverse complement strand
AGCCATCTGCGACGAACTGCGGACGGATTCCCCGCAGCTCTCCCTCGGAGCTGATACTTAGCCGGTGAACATCCCCGCCGCTAGCAAGGTCCGAGCTATCGTTCCAAGATGAGGCGAAGTGCTTGCATGCAAACCACTTCGGTGCGGAACGATTGAGCTGCGGTCCCGGTGCCGCTGGTCCCCAGACTCGTACGTTGTTTCAAAAAAAAAGATAGCTCCGGCTGATTTAGAAAAAATGCGAATGAAAATCACATGATCTAGTATTGCTCGGAATATGCTCGAAACGATCGACGCCCTGGTCGCGCTGGCGACGTTTGGCACCGTCAGTGAGGCGGCCACCCGGCTGCGCATCACCCAGTCGGCGGTGAGCAAGCGCCTGCAGTCGCTGCAGGCTGCGGTGGGATTCCGTCTGCTGGAGCCCGACGGCCGCCGCGTGCGCCTGACCGCGCAGGCGGTGGAGTTTCTGGCCCGCGCCCGCCCGCTCCTGGCCGAGCTGCGCGGCCTGTTGCAACAGCCGGCAAGCACCAGCGCGACCGTACGTTTTTCGATCGCGCTGGCCGACTCGATCGCCTCCTCCTGGGGGCCGGCGGTGATCCGGCAGTCGCTGCTGGAGCTGCCGGGCAGCCGGGTGGAGCTGCACGCGCACCGCAGCATCCTGGTGATTGAGAGCGTGCGCCTTGGCCGCTACGACATCGGGCTATGCACCGAGTCCCCGCTCGCCAAGGATCTGGTGCAGCACCCGCTTGTGGATGAGCCGCTGGTGCTGGTCCATGCCGAGCTCGGTCCGCGGGTGGCCCGCCGCGCCGCGCTCATCACGATCGAGCCCAGCTCCGCCACTTGGCGCGCGATCCAGCCGCAGCTGCGCGAGCATCACCCCGAACTGCTGGCCGCCCCGCAGATCCCCGTAGAGTCGTTCGGCGCCGTCATGCAGATGGCGCGGGCCGGCTTCGGCAACGGACTTTTGCCGCTGGGGTTGGCGCTGGATTTCAAGCTCCAGCGCGGATCTTATAAGCGCCTGCGCGGGGTCGCGCGCCGGGTGTCGCTGCTGTCGCGCAAGACCGTCCACGAGCTGCCGAGCTTCGTGGCGCTGCGCACCCAGCTGGCGCTTGCGACCGCGAGCTACCTGCGCTCCGTCAGCAAGGAGTCGGACGAATCTGCGGCGTAGACATCATGCCCACGGGCGCACCGGTACGTGAAACGACCGCGCGGAAACGCGCGGCGGGGGAGGGCAGAGCCCCAGCTCCATGGCAGGCAGGATTTGTAGACCTGCGTCCGGTTTGCGTTCGTCCTATCTGGGCGCTGGCAAAACGGCAGGGCTCTCTGCGCGATCGGCGGTAGCCAGGGCCTGGGCCGCGTAAAGGAGCGGCTCCCATTCCCGCCGCCGCCACTTGTTTATCGCCAACGCCCTGGTCAGCGCCTCGCGGGCGGCAGCCGCGGCGGACTGCCGTGCCTCCGCGTCCCGCTCCCGCTGAGCCTTGGCGAGCAGCAGCGCGCCGCGGTTGGCATGAGCGGTGGCCATCATCGGATCGTACGCCAAGGCCGCGTCACACTCGCCAAGTCCCTCCGCCAGCCACTGCGTCGTCTCGGCGGCCAGCGCGGGCTGCGGCACTCGGACGCGCGCCGCCACGGCATGGCGCAGCACCTCACAGAGACGAACATGCGGCTCACCCAATTGTTGCAGCTCTTTGGCCATTCGCCGTGACTCTGCCACCGCCCGCCGTATCTCCGCATCGGCCTCCGGTGTGTCGCCAAGAGCGCGTCCGGCCAGACTGTGTAGAGCCGCTGAGAGAAGGACAAAATCCGAAGCACCGGGAACCTGCTTCAGGACCTTGTCCGTGATCTTCAGACCCTCGGCGATGGCGGCGCGCGGATCACGTCCGGCGGCCAGATCGCTCGCAGCCCGCAGGAGCACGAGGCTCGTATAGTTCGTATTGGTCAACATCGCCTGCGGCGCCAGCGACTGCGCGCGCGCCAGCCGCTGCTCAATCTGGGCCTTTAGCTCTGCCGGAATCTCGCCCATCCACGAGAGCATCTCTGCCTTATACAAAAGAGCGGTGGAGCCGTTCACATAGACGAAAAAATGATTCGGACTGATGGCGACGGCGTTCTGCTCAGCGAGCAGAGCCTGCGATACTTCCGCCTCGATATCCAGGCCGTGGTGCAACAAATGGAAAATCTTGATGCAATGAAGGTCGATGAGATCCATGTGCGGGGCGAAATAATCCGGACTCAACTCGATGGCTTTTTTGTAATGGGACTCGGCCGCGGCAAAGAGGTCGGCGGAAAAGCGTCCGTGCGAGATCTCTATCTCCAGTAGACGCTGGGTCTTGCTGCCCCGATCATGCCACCCCATGGGCAGGTTGGGGTTGAGCTTGAGCGCCTCCCCAAGCGCAGCGAGGCTCTTTTGCAGGACCGCCGCGTTCTCCTTCTCCGTCGCCTCGGGGAGGCTCCCAAGCTCGGCGATGCTCAGCGAATAGAAGTAATGCGACTGCCAGTCCTTGGGGTTGAGCTCGACCGCCTGCTGCGCCAGCGCGAGCGCTTCCTGCAGAATCGGCTTCGCATCCTTTTCGAAGTGCAACACCCGCGCTGAGCCCACGCGCCAAGCGGCCAGTGACTTTAGAACCAGACTGCTGGTCTGCCGCGGATTGGCGATCCGGGCATGATCCGCCGCCGCGTTGACCTCCTTCAAGTCCTGATCCAGAGGGCTGCCGATGATGTGGTCCGCGCTCATGATCAGGATCCAATCGCTAGCCAGGGCCTCATGGATCGCGCTGTCGCTAGGATTGATTGCCGCGGCGGCTTGGTGAAGGGCGGTGGCACGGACGGACTGGTCTTTCGCTTCGCGATACTGCCCACGGCTAAAAGAGCTGAACCCCTGGAGCCGGTATACCTCGGCTTGCAGCGTCAGCGGATCCGCCAGCCAAGGGGTCTCGGCCTGGGCGCGCTGCGCCAGTTCCAGCGCCTGATCATACTGTTTGCGGTACAGCGAAAGTAGACCCTGCACGTAGAGGGAGTTCTCTATCCCCTGGTCGGCCCCTTGTAGATAGGCCATCGCCGGCTTCAGGTACTGCGTCGTGAGCTCGCTATCGCGGCTCGCAATCCACTTCTTGTTGCCGATTCGCTGCGCCTCCGCGAACTCCTGCCGGTAGCGCTCCCCCAGGGCCAGCCCGAGCGCGAGCCGCGCCTCGCGGCTCTGATACCCCGCCTGCCACGCCGCCTGCAGCTCGCGCTGCGCTTCGGGATACTCGCGCAGCACGAGGTGGCCGCGTCCGAGCCCGTAGTGAAGCGCCGCGGCGGTGCCTTTGTCCGCCGTACGGAGCTGCGCCTGCATGGCCTCCATCCGCTTGCGCAGCACCGCCTGCTCACGGCCGATGTCGTGCAGCGGCAGGGCGTACGCCATGCGCATGAACAGCTCCATCTCTTTGACATCCTGACCGAGCTGCTGCGCCAGCTGGGCGCGCTTATAGGATCGCAGCTCTGCCCGCAGCGCCAGGATTCCCAGGGTCAGGGTCAAAACCACGGCCGCGGATCCCAGCAGCACGAGCCCGCGGTGCCGCTTCACCGAGCGGCGCAGCCGATAGCGCAGCGTGCTGCGCCGGCCGCGAATCGGCGCGCCGTCGATATAGCACTGCAGATCATCGGCCAGCGCCCGCGCCGAGTCATAGCGCTGCCCCGGCTCCTTGGCCAGGCACTTGAGCGCGATCGTCTCCAGGTCCGCGGGTATATCAGGGACCAGCGTGCGCACCGGCGGCGGATCTTTGCCCAGCACTTCCAAGAGCACATCCACCGTGTCCCGGCCTTCGAACGGCGGACGGCCGGTCAGAAGTTCATAGAGCGTCGCGCCCAGGCTGTACACGTCGACGCGCCGATCGAGCTTTTGGCCGCTGCCGCGCGCCTGCTCCGGCGGCATGTAGGCCGGGGTGCCCATCACCGCACCAGTCTGGGTGAGATCGCGCTGCTCGCTGTCGTCGCGCGCCAGCCCGAAGTCCATCACCACCGGCCGCAGCCGGCCGTCGGGATGCCGCTCGAGCATGATGTTGGCCGGCTTGACATCCCGATGGATGATCCCGAGCCGGTGCGCCTCATGCAGGGCCAGCGCGGCGTCGCGGATCACCTGTACCTTTTCGTGCAAACTGAGCCGCCCCCGCGCCTCATCCAGCGAGGTGCCGGCGACAAACTCCATGGCGATGTAGGGCTTGCCCTCGACCTGGCCGACTTCATAGACGCGGCAGATATTAGGATGATCGAGGCGCGCCTGGGCGTGGGCCTCTTGCAGAAAGCGCTGCACGCGGGCCGGCTTGTCGCCTAGGACGAATTTGATCGCCGTGGTGCGATCGAGCTGGCGGTCGCGCGCCTTGTACACCGCCCCCATTCCGCCCTGGCCGAGCAGCGCTAGGAATTCGTACTTTTCCCACTGCGTCACCGGAAACGCCGGCTCGCACTCACCCAAGGTAATCGGCGCGGCGCGCTCCGGCCCCGGAGAGGTGGTGGACAGGATCGGGGTTTGATCATCGCTGCGGGCGCTGTCCAGGTGCAGGTCGGGGGTCCGGCCCCGCTTCGCATCCGGTCCGTCTTCCGTAGTGGCGGGTACCGGAGCCTTGCCGCGCCGTGGATTGCGCATGGTCTATTGTACGCGGATCGGGCTGCCCGCCGTCAAAAGTTCCAGAACTAGAGAGGCGGGAAGCTCTCCAAACCCAGGAGTGAATCGTTCTGCAATCGTTCCATCGGCAGGTAGACGGGGATAACTAGCGACGTAGTATCGACAAAAAGATGTTAAGCCGGTTGAGATTGTACGGCGCGTCGCTCGGCGGTGAAGAATGTAGGCCGACGGGCAGCGGACATCTTGCGGACAGCTTCGCGATCGAGCGGGGCACCATTTGCTACGATGATGAATATGGGCCAGTCGCCGTGAGCACAGCGCCTGCGGTGTCAGCCGGACGCAGTCGCCGAAAGTCCGCGGAGCACCCGCAGGGCCCGCGCGACCTCGTCCACGTGGGGATCCTCGATGCCCAGCTCAGCGAGTGCCTCGGCGAGACGGAGAACATATTCCGCGTTCGGCCCGCTCGGTCCCACGGCGTCACGAATCTGCTCGACCATCGCCGCGATCGGCGTCGGGCCCAAGTGATAGGGATTGCCGGGCGCGGCGATCCATGTGATGGCTGTGAGAGACGGTCCGCCTCCGAGCGGCGCGGCCGCGAGCGTGATGCGGTCGTAGCCGCCCTTTTCTCGGTGATCGAGCTCCGCCAGCACCTGCTCCGCATGGGCGGCCGCGACGCGATAGGCGACGCCGCCGACGGCTCCTCCGTTCGTCGGCACAAGGGTCGCCACGCGCCCCAGGCGCTCAGGCGTCCCGCGGTGATCCGGCGAACCTTGATCCAGCCGCCGCGTCCAACCTGAGACGATCGCGGGGTGCTTCTCCTCATGCGGAAAACCGGGTCGGAAGATCAGCGAACCATAACCAAATATCCAAAGCGCGGGCACGCCATGATTTTGGCACAGCTTGCCGCGAGTTTTCCTGCATTGCGCTTGCCTGGCCCCTCACTCGCTCAGCTTCCGCGGCGAGGCAAGATGCTTGCGGGCGGCAGGCTTCGCGATGGAAAGGGCGCAGCGCGATTGCTAGGATGACCCTCGATGCTGGAAGAAACTACCGCGTTCCCTGAGCCGCTCGATTGGACCCGCCTGAGCGCGCTCGCCGATCAGATAAGCGCCGTCTTGCAGCAGGCCGAAGCGGCGCTCGCGCTGGAGCAGGCCGTGCATGGACTCGACACAATGTCCGAAGTCGCTCTGCAGACCGTGCTGCAAAAGGGCTTGGAGCATTTCTATGCCGTGACCCGAGAAGTGCACTATCCCTCAAGCTCCGCCGCCAAACGCTCCAGTCGAAAGCGCTGCGACCTGGTGCTCTCGCCCCTGGGAACGCAGCTTCTGCCAGAGAGCAACGAGCAGCTCTCTCTGCACCTTTCGGACTCGGCGTCTGCGCCCCGGCTGTACGATCCCCAGGCGTCTTTCTGGCTGGAAGTGAAGGTCGCGTATCAGCTTCGGGCCGGCGGCCTGCAGCACAAGGGCTACAGCGGTCAATTCCGGCAGGCGGTGGTGGCGGACTTGCGCAAGCTCACGGCCGAGCCGCTCATCCGCCACGCGGCCCTGCTGCTCATCGCCTTCAACGAGTCAGCGGAGATCGCCAGCCAGGATCTCGCGCTGTTCGAGGCTCTCTTTTTTCCCAAACAGGAGCTGCCCGGATCGCGCCAGGTGCGCAGCTCGCGCATTCAGGATCGCATAGGCCACCGCTTGTGTACCACCACCTTGTGGCCGATGCCGCCGCGGACCATGAACGCATCGAGCTGCGACTCCAGCGTGCGCGGACTGCCGCCAGGGGCATAGGCGCTGGGATGGGTTCCGACGATGTCCCAGGGGGCGCCGTCCTCGTCCCGGCGATGCCACGGCACGGCAGGGCTGGCCTCTACCTACTTCCAGTATTTTTTGGCCATCACAATCCCAGCGAGAGCTGCTGCATGCGCGGCGCCGGCTGCGCGCTTCCAGCGACCAGTTCTATCGGCGGCATGGGGTGATCCTGCTCGGCGACCAGCACTCGCGTCGGCCGGCTGCCTAGCGCGGCGCGCAGGGTCTGCAGCGCCAACTCGGGACGGTTATTGACCTTGGACAGGTGCGCGCAGATGAGCATAGCGGGCTGCACCTGCGAGGCAGCCAGGATCGCCTGGAGCAGCTCCGCCGCCTGGGCATTGGACAGATGGCCCTGGCCCGATGCAATGCGGCGCTTGAGCCGCTCGGAGTAGGGACCGCGCAGGAGCATGGCGCGGTCGTGGTTGGTCTCAAGGACCAGCGCGTCGCAATCGGCGAAGGCGGCGGCCAGCGCAGGGTCGGGCCGCCCGCAGTCGGTGAGCACGCCCAGGCGCAGCGTGCCATCGCTTACCACGTACGCCACCGGCTCGGCCGCGTCGTGGGGCAGGCGGACCGGCAGGATGCTCAGATCGCCGTGCGCAAGCGCGGTCCCGGCTGCAAGCTCGCGCACCTGGGCGCGTCCGCGCCCTGAAAGCCGGGCTTGTGCGGCGGTGCCGGCGGTCGCGTACAAGACCAGGCCGGCTGCGGCCAGCTCATCGGCGCCCGCGATGTGGTCGGCGTGCTCGTGGGTCAGAAACACCGCCGTCGGCTGGCGGTGGGCGTCGGGGGACTGCGCCGCCAGCCGCTGCCAGCGCTCGCGCAGCCGGCCGCTGCGCAGCCCGGCGTCGATGAACACGCAAGTCGAGGCGGTCTGGATACAAAGCGCGTTGCCGCTGCTGCCGCTGGACAAAATGGTAAGACGCACGCTGCGCCATACTACCTTGGCGCTCTGACTTTGGCGAGAAGCGGCTGTGGCCGCCGCATCCCGCTACGAGTCCGATCGACGCGAGCGGTAAGGCGCGCGGGATGCCTGAGATCTTACTGCAATGCCGCCCAACGTTCTAACTGTTCACGCGTCGGACTAAGCTCTGCGATGTGGAACGACTCGTCATCGTAGCTGTAGAACGTCTTGGTGCTGGGAAGCAAGATGCTGCGCGCCAGCACCTCGGCGATCAGCGCATCACGGGGCTCTGCGGCCAAGTGAGACAGCGCGGCAAAGTGGCGCTGCATCGACAGCAGTTCGTCTGGGGGCTCAGGTGGATCTTCGCCATCTGCAAATCGTGCCAGCGAGTCGCCAAGGTAGTGCGATCGCGCGATAAAATCGGTACCGGCTTCGCTGGGCTGACTCACACTCACTAGCGCAGACAACGCTGCGTGCCGCTCCACCCATAGCTGCGCTGCCACAGTGAGGTCGCAGTGCGTAGGAATCAACCCCACGGACAGCTCTCCATCGAAGTGTCTTACGATGAGCCGGGGGGCCCCCGGAGCAACCGGAACGCAGTACAGATTGCCCCAGCGGCTCTCGACAAAAGGTACGAGGCCGAGCTCTCTCTGGATGGCTTTGAAGTTGCGCAGCTGGTTCATGGATCCCCTTACAACATATCGATGACAATAATCTTTTGTTTCGCTGCTGACCAGTGCAGGTTCGCCGAGGGCGGCTCTCGCTTTAATTTTTTGAGCAGCTCCAGCAGCTCCGGAGTGGTCTGGCCTTGCGACGCCAGCTGCTCTAGCTCCCGGATGGCAGTCGCGCGGACAGCTTCCGCGGTTCCTCCACCAACCTTAAGCTCGACTGAGTTGGCGTCGAAGTCGCGCAAGATCCAGTCTGGCCCCGTCTCATAAATCTTGACGACTTCGATATGCTGGCTGAGCTCCGCATGGCTATTAACCGCTGCCCGAACATCTTCGAGCTTGCTGATCGACTCGGGCATATCGCCGAGCCGCGACTCGAACCAGCGCTTGAGTGCCGTCGTCTTGCCGTTGGCGGAGAAGATCCGTCCCTCACCCCCGCTGGCAGTGGGCGACAGATTATTGTTGCCACGAAACTCCGCCAGTCGTGTACGGAAGCCTTCGTTGAGCTGCGTGGCGAACTGGCTCCAGGTCTTTGGCAGCTTCACTTCGGCCACTGGCGCTTCTACATTCTCGGGCACTGGCTCGAGATCAACCGTCTCAGTCTTAAACTCCGGCGCTCCTCCGGTGACTTTGGGCGGCTTCAGCTTGATCGAGCTGGCGAACTTCATGCTCTTGGCCAGGCTTCCACGGACGCCAACGACGGCCAGCGCGGCCATTGCGATGCTGACCAGCATGCGCAAGAACTCCTCGCTCGCGGCCTGGATGTACTGCGGACGACCGCGTGCGGTCCACGCCAGGGTAAGCCACTCTGCGCCGTGCTTCAGCGCCTCTTTGCCTGCATCCACTGCCATGTCCGCGCAGAAGGCCGCCAGGGCCAGCTGGATCAGAACTGCGGCGAGCTGGCCAACCCCTGTAGGCGTTGCGGCAAGAAATGCCGATGCTGCCTCTGCGACGATAAATCCAGCGGTAATTCCGATGATCTCGGGCAGATGTTCCAAGATCGCTTCAGCATACTGACCGGCCACCGCCAAAAAGTACTTCGGAGCGTCGGTAACACTCTGTACGATGTCCTCGATATGCTGGAGCGCCCGTTTGGCCTTGGCCCAGACGCCGCCGGTCAGTGAGCCCGATGGAACAATTCCCTGCAGGGTCTTGGCGTAACCAGGGCTGACCAGCCACATGAAATGGTTTTCATTGAGCTGGATGTTATTGGCGCCTCCGGTGAACACATTCGCGAGCGTCACCTCCTGATAGGTGCCTTTGATCCCATTTGTCAGTCCCTTGGCATGGTTTACCGCAAGCAATACGTTTTCGTAGTACCTGAGGTCGTGGCCGTCGGTCACCGCGGCGCTGAATTCGCGCTTGGCGATGGTCTCGACGTTGTCCCCGTGTTTGATGTAGTAAAGTTTGGCCGTGGGCTCAGGCAGGTCGGTGTTGATCGCGGAAACATCCGGTATCTGCTCCCAGACGTAGCCGCGTAAAATGGCCTCCGGCAGGAACGCCGTCACGTACCACCAGGCGGGGTTTTTGGGATGCCGACCGCTGATGAAGACGCGCGTTCCCGGCGGCAGCTTGTGCTCCCGCACGAGCTGGCCGCCGAGCTCCTGGGGGCCGCTGCGGATGTTGACGCCGTCTCCGGTAACAAAAACAAAACCGGTCTTGTTGATGCCGGGGATTGGCGGATCGATGCGCCGCATGGTGTCACTCTCCGGGCTCTGGGACCCCGAGCGTCGCTTTTTGGGAGCACACTGGATAGCGGGCTCCTCAGCGCGCGCGCCGCCGCTAAACTGATCGAGGAGGGCTTCGGCGGACTCGCCATTTACCACCAGGTCGGCGACTGCATTGGCGTGCACCTCATAAGCATCATCTTCCTCGCCGAATCCGGTAGGTAGGGAGACTCCAGCTGCTTGCTGGATGACGTGGGCGGCTTCATGTGCCGCCGTATGTAGATCCGGATAGCCGGAAAATACGATGTGATGCCCAAAGGCATAGGCCTCCTCGCCTAGCTCCGTTGCGGCCGCTCTGGCACTACCATCCAAGTGGGCGCGAATGTGCGAAATATCGTGACGACCAAATGCGCGCTGAATGAGGTTGAAATACGGCAGGGTTCCGCCTGCGCCCGCTGCGCCACGCCGCGCTGCGGCCCGTGCTGCCGTGCGCCGCTGGTGACAGTCCTTGTCCGCGGGCCGCTGGATCGCAGCGCGGCCGCCGCTGCCCATTGACTGCGGAGCGAAATCAGAATGCGAGCCGCTGTAGCTGAAATCTGCCTGGCGTGTGTCGAGCACACCGAGGGTACTCAGTCCGAGAGGAGCACGCAGATCTACTGCCTCGGCGCTCTGAGCTTCGGCCCCCTTATGCCGCGCTCGGGCTGGCTGCTCACCGACCTGCCCAGGCGCAGGAGCCGATGAGACCTCGCCCCAGTGTGCCATAATCTTGGCTGCGCTCTTTTGCGGTGCCCGGGGGGGCTCACCGGGCGGAGCATCCAGCTGGACCCGATTCCCATCGTCAGCAGCAGCCCCAAGGGCATTCTGCGCCTTAGATCGGAAGAGCACACGTCTGAACTCCAGTCACGCCAATGTATCTC
>CALFML010000106.1 GCA_937879845.1 uncultured Myxococcales bacterium | reverse complement strand
AAAAGCTACATATCACTACGCTCTGCCTTGCCGAGTTATATACAGCATTAGATTCACTGCCCGATGCTAAAAAGCTGCTTAACACCGTTGATCCTCTCTTAGTTGATGCATCCGATTGCGAAAAGGCTCCCTTGCTCGCACTGCAGGGATGGGTATCTCTCCAGTTGGCGCAAACAGACACTGTGCCGGGAGTATCTCCGACCAAAAGTCACACGGGAATCAAAAATATCTTCTTCGCCGCCCTTAAGGCCGAAGAGCAGTGTAAGAATTATCAATCACTCAGCAATATATATGCGAACTTAGCCGAGACTGCTTTTCTCGAGGGTAATTTCGCGGAAGCGCAGACATGGATCAATAAAGCGTTTACAGTACCCTGGCGGATTGTGTTAGATGAGTTAGAGCTATTGAATTTGGAAGCTCGATTAGCTCTCCACGCTGGGCGGCCCGATTCAGCCTTGCTGTCTCTTAAAAAGATGGATGATCTATCGCGCAATCGTCTAGACCTCAAGCGAGGTCTGCTTGAGTGTACTATTGCTCTTGGTACACTAGAGTCCTTCCGGGCACTAGGACAACAAACGGCAGCAGTGTCAGATAGGGTGAGAGCATGCCTCGAAAACAAGAATGGAAGTCTGAGCCCGTCGGATATAAGGAACTTGCACAATCGCGCCAAGGCGCTGGGAATCGAAAACTGAGGCATGAGAGATCCCTTTTCTCCATTGCCGTGGATTTTGCGTTTCCTCTTATGGCTATGGTTGCCGCTGGTTGTGGCAGTCCGGATGAAGCGACTACAGCAAGCAGCAAATCCACTCCAAAAAGTATTAGTAAAAGCAGTCCCCCTGGAAGCAATCTAAAGATTTCCACTGGAATCCATCCTGACGTAGTTGACGTTCCCCCGACCAGAAATGACTTTACAGCTCAGGGGTCAGGCCAGAAAGCCCAGATGCTGGCGCTTCCATCAGCTGCTTTGCCAGCGGATGAGGATCAAGAACAAGCCGGTGGCGATGCCGCGCCGATAGATGCGGCTAGCGCTCCAGCGCATTAGCGACCAGAAGCGGTACGGCCGAACACCGGAACTCTGTCTTGCCCAGTCGATTCCAGCGCAGCAGACCGTCAAAATAAAGCCGGGACTCCGCGTAAAGCCCCGGCTCATGGCGAATGCACGGATCCTCCAAGGACGCAACGCTTTCGCCTCGGAGCAGCCGCCGCATGACCTCGCACGCTTGGGGATCGGATAAATGCCGGCTGAGCTTACACGTCATGCTGATATGATATTTCACCGCCTCGGTCGCTTGAGCCGGCTCAGCGATCCCGCGGCGGATGAGCTCATAAAGGAGCGCGGGATGACCGCCGGTGCATCTCCACAGCACCGCCGCTTGCTCCACCGGCAGCCTCCGCTCGAAAAGCAGCTTGGCGACCTCCTCCTCGGTCAGATCCGGAACATCGACGAACGAGCTTGCCGGCAGCAGCCGATACCAGGAATATCGCTCATGCTTGCGCAGCCGTAAAAGACGCTCGCCCCCGACGACCAAAAACGCCGAGCTGTGGTGCCCGGCCAGCAGGCTCCGGACCGTGGCCGCCACTTCCTCCAAGAGCTCCTCATTCCCTTGCGTTCCCAGCAAGATCACAAGCACCCCCCGGTCGGTCACTTGGCTGCTGAGCCAGTCGCCGAACGCGGCCTGATTCTGGACCGCTCGGTTGCTGGTCAACCACTGATAGAACTCGGCCGGAGAGCTCGTCTTGGCGGCAAAATCAGTCAGCCAGACCGGCGTAAGACCGTAACAGAGCGGCGCAATCTGCCGTGCCAAGCTGCGGCCGCCGCCTCTGTGCGTCTGCAGCAAGGTCGCCACGCGGGCGCCGCGTAAATGATTCGCCAGCACCTGATGCACCAGGGCGCTGCGGGAGATTCGTTCATATTGCGGATCGCTGGGAAAGGGCGGCCGCGTGCGCACGACCGATGGCGCGATGTCCGGCGGACGGCTCGGCTGCGGCGGGTACGACGCGCTTACCGGTCGGGCGCGGAGAAAGTCCGGCAGGTGCTGCGCCCGGATGACCTTATGGTCGCAGTTGGTGACGCACTTGCGGATGAGGCTCTCCAGTTCGCGAACATTGCCCGGCCACGGGTACGCCTCAAGCAGCTTTACCACTTCGTCCGCGAGCTCAAGCTCCGGCTTATTGTCCTCCTGCGCGAACTCGGCGCAAAACATCCTGGCCAGCAGGGCAATGTCGTCGCGGCGCTCACGCAAGGGCGGCAGATTGATCTCATGGGTGTTGATACGAAAAAAGAGATCGCTGCGGAAGCGGCCCTCGGCGATTGATTCCTCAAGGTTTTTATTGGTGGCGCAGACAAAGCGCACATCGGCTTGCTCTTCCGTTGTCGAGCCGACCCGGCAGAATCGATATTCTTGGAGGACGCGCAGCATCTTGGGCTGGAATTCCCCGGGCATATCGCCGATCTCATCGAGGAACAGCGTACCGCCGCGGGCATTATGCAAGTAGCCCATCCTGGCCTTGACCCCGGTTGCGACATCGCGGGCGACGCCGAAGATTTCCGACTCGAGGAGGTCTTTGGCCAGAGCGGTGGTGTTGATCGCGACGAAAACGCCTTTGGCTCGCCGGCTGCGCTCGTGCAGCGCCCGCGCGACCAGCTCCTTTCCCGTCCCGGTCTCTCCGGTGATGAGGACGCAGCGCTCGGTTCGGGCGGTCCGGGTGATTTCTTCGTCAACCTGCTTCATTTTAGCAGAGCTATAGACCAGCTTCCGGGGCAAGCGGCTCCCGCTGCCCTCAGGTGGCATCGATAACTCCGTCTTTACGCTGCATCCTGATCAGTAGAGTTTCGCTCAGGAGGCCCGCGTCGACAATGGGGTGCGCGTTCATCGCGAAAAGACGGAGCAATCGCTTCGTGCTCCTCGGCTTAGAACGGCTATCAAAACCGTAGAATCCGTCCGCATGCTCGCCAGAGGCAGCGCGGACCGTTTCCCGCGGCTTCGCAATCAGAGAGGACAGTCAGCCCGCCAACGTGATCATGGGAAAGGACGGAATCGTCAAGATTCTCGACTTCGGGCTGGCCAAGCTTGTCGGCGTCGTACCGGCCGCGCCGCTTTTGCCGGGCACCCTGCCGCCGACCGCCAGCGCCGCCAATGCCGTAACCGCTGCGCCACCAGCGCCGCCGCCGCTGCCGCTGCCGGCGCTGGAGGATCTGCACACGGCGTCGCCCACCCTTACGCGCAGCGGGGCGATGCTGGGCACACCGCTTTATATGTCTCCGGAGAGCTGGCAGAGCGCGCCGGCGACTCCGCAGTCCGATGTGTATTCGCTCGGGGTCATGATCTTCGAGATGTGCTGCGGACATCCGCCGCATCTGGCGGACACCGCGATCGCGCTCGGGTGGCGGGTCATCAGCAAGGACGCGCCTTCCCTGGCGACGGTCGCGCCAGGCACTCTACCGGGCCTTGTGGCAATCGTCGACCGCTGTCTGCGCCGCAACCCGGCGGAGCGCTTCGCCTCTGGTGAGCAGCTGTGCCAGGCCCTGGAGCGGCTCCAGGCCAAGCCGCCGCCCGTGCCGCGCGGGCTCTTGTTTACCGGAGCCTTCCTGCTGGTCTTGGCCCTGTCTGTCTTCGCCGGGCTCGGGCTGCGCCGACTCCGCCAGGCCCAGCGCCAGACCGAGCTCGCCCAGAAGCTGGGTCAGCAAATCAAAGACATGGAATGGTTGCTGCGCAGCGCGCGACAGCTGCCGCTGCATGATCTGGAGCGCGAAAAATCCATCATCCGCAAGCGCATGACGCAGCTGCAGACAGAGCTCGGGAGCTACGGCGCGCTCGGCCGCGGGCTGGCTCACTACGCCATCGGCCGCGGCCACATGGCCCTGCACGAATATCCCGAAGCCCTCACCCACCTACAGCAGGCGATCGAGCACGGCAACCAGCGCGCCGAGGTCCGCTACTCCCTGGGCTTTGTCCAGGGCAAGCACTTTGAGCAGGCGATGTACGAAGCCCGCTTGAGCGGCGGCGGCGACTGGGCCAACAAGCAGCTGCGGGAAATTGAGCCCAAGTACCTGACCCCGGCCATCGCGTCCCTGCAGGCCAGCCGGGCGATGAAGGTCGATGCGCCGCTTTATCTTGAGGGTCTGATCGCCTTTTACCAGCGCGACTATGCCGCGGCCCTGCAGCACGCGGACGCCGCGTTTCGCGAGGCCCCCTGGCTGTACGAAGCCCCCAAGCTTTCCGGCGACATTCACCTTGAACAAGCCCGCAAAGCCCGCGACAGCGGACAGTACGAAGATGCCGAGCGTGAGTTCACCGCCGCGGTGGCATCCTATGAGACCGCCGCCGCGATCGGTCAGAGCGATGCCGAAGTCTATGAAGGACTCGCGGAGGCGTGGGTGCGTCAGATCGAGATGGCGGCAAACCGCGGCAAGCCCACCGAAGCCATGTACGCCGCCGCGGTCGCCGCCAGCGACAAGCTCACCCGCGCCGAGCCGGAGAGCATCGGCGGCCAGCTGAAAAAAGGCCTCGCTGCCCTGATGACCATGGCGATGACCGGAGCCGGCGTCACTTGTCCGGAGCGCGTAAAGCAGTGCCTGGCGGAGACCTCCGCCGCCCTGCAAAAGGATCCTGGGAATCCCTATGCCAGCGATGTCGCCGCGGCCTGTAATATCTTTGCCGCGGACGGGGCGCTCGCCCAAGGGGAGGATCCGGAGCTCCTTTTGCGCAAGGCGCTCAGCCTCCTTGAGGGAGCGATCGCCCGCTCGCCGAAGTTCCTGTGGGGTCTAAACGATCTGGCCAACGCCTACAGCGCGCTAGGCGTCTACTTTCTGCTGCACGGAAACCCGCTGGCGAAGGGCTTTTTGGAAAAGTCGCTGGAATATGCGCGCCTCGCCGCATCCCTGGATGCGACGTATATACAGCCGATGGAGAGCTTGCCGGCGACGCTGGCGCTGCTCCTTTTTACCACCCAGTCGGCGCAGGAGGAAAAGCGCATTCTGCAGTCCGCCGACGACTACTTCGCAAAGTGCATCCAGCTCAACAAGATGTCGCCCAAGTGTTACATCAATCACTTCGTCCTTTATTCGCGGGCCGCTGAGCGCAGCCAGCTCTCCGGCGAGGACTTGCAGCTGCGCCTGTCGCGCGCCTATGCCAGCCTGGCGGCGACGCGGCAGCTCGGCGCGAACTTCCTCAACGTCGAGCAGTACGCCGCCCTGGCCTACCTCGTCGATGCCAGCGACCGGGTCAAGCAACAACAAGACCCGGGCCCGGTGCTGCAGCCGCTGCAGGCAGCGCTGAAGAAGTGCCTGGCCCTCGGGGCCAAAAATGCGATGTGCCAGACCCTGGATGCGCAAAGTGAGCTCCTTTGGGCCGACTGGCTGACGCAGCAAGGCAAGCCGGCGCTCGCTGCCGGCAAGCGGGCCCTCGAAAAGAGCCTGGCCGCGACGCAGAGCACCGAGGTTTATCCCGACGCCTGGCAGACGTTGGCGCAGAGCTATCTGCATCTGGCGGGCAGCAAAGAGCAGCCGCCGGCGGCCCGCGAGCATCTGATTGCCTCCGGCTTGGACGCCGCCGCGACGCTTTTTTCCCTCAACCCGAGCCACGCCCAGGGTCTTTTCACCGCCGGCTCCCTGCACCTTATGCGCGCCCGGTCGCAGCCGGACGCCGCCGCCCGCCGCAAGTCCGCGCAGCAGGCCATCACCGCGCTCACCCAGGCCGGCCAGAGCGACCCGCTGCTCACCGCGCGAACCGCGCCCTTTCTCATCCAGGCGCAAGCCCTGGCCGTCCCCTAATACGCGGTGCCCCGCGGTGTCACGCGGCCGCCACGCAGCCTGCGCGCAGCCTGTACGCAGCCTATGCGCGGCCACCTGGCGCCACTGCGACGTACTTCAGGTGCTGAGCAGCCAGAGCGGGCGGACCGGACTCAGTTGCGGCCGTTGGCGTCTTGCCACAGCTCCACCAGCTCCTCGATGGCGCGGCCGCTCGGGCGGGGCGGCTCGACCAGGTGCAGGTCGAGCGATACGCCGTAGCGCCGCAGCCGCAGGAACTGATTCTGCTCCACATCATGGCCGCGAATCGTCACCTCTTGATTCACCGGCCGAAATCCAAACTCGATCGCCTGCTTCTGGATTTCTTTGCTGCGCAGAAACTTGAGCCACTTCCGCGCCGCGTCCTCTTTCTCCGGCTCAGAGGCAAAGATGATCGCCGGGTTGCGCGCCATGATCGTCGGCTCCGGATACACGATGGCGAGCTTGCGCAGGCTGTCGGCGTAGGAGTCAACCTTGGCGAGCAGCGGCAGCGTCAGGTGCTCATACGTCACGACCGCATCCAGGTGCGCCGGCCCGAGCGCGAAGATCGCATCGGTGAGCGCCGGCTCGGACATCGGCGCCAGCTCCAAGCCCCCTTCACAGCGGCGCAGCCAGGTGCGCAGCGCGGCCTTCTGCTCCGTCAAGCCGCGCTCGAACTGCTGCGCCAGCTGCGCCTGCTCCGGCTGCGGCAAGCTTCGTCCCCCCGCTTGCTCCATAAGCTCGCTGCGGCGAAGCTCTTGATGGACTTGCGGCGGCATGACGTACTCATACGTCATAAGATACAGGGTCGAGATCCCCGAGCTGTAGCGGGTCGGCCGCGCCCGGCCGATCTTGACCGGCCCCCAGCTCTTGAGCTCTGCAAGACTTGGCAGCGGCTCGTCACTGAGCGAGCGAAACAGCGCCTCCGGGAGCTTTTTGGGGACGGGCTTTGGCAGCACCGACATATAAAAGTCCAGCCAATTGCCGGGAACCATGGCCTCCAGGGTCACTCCCGTCATATCAGGCTTGCGCGGAATGAGCGGACACAGGGTCCGGGTCCAGATCCCTTCTGTACTCGGATCCTTTTTCAAAATCGCGGCCAGCACCCGCAGCCGGTCTTCCCATATGAGCAGCAC
>CALFML010000105.1 GCA_937879845.1 uncultured Myxococcales bacterium | reverse complement strand
GATACATTGGCGTGACTGGAGTTCAGACGTGTGCTCTTCCGATCTCGATGCCGAGGACCGGGTCTACCTGCTCGACCTGGGCGTGGCGCTCGTCCCCACCGAGTCGGCCAAGGACAGCCCCAAGCCAGGCAAGGCGCCCAAGGCGCCGAGCGATGTGCGCGGGCTGGCGCTGCTCGTACGGGACATGCTGGGCGGGCTGCCCGACTCGGTCGCCGCCGGCCAGAACGCGGTGCTGCCGCTGCGCTGGCGCAATCGCAAGGTCCCGGCGCGCATCGATGCCGTCCTGCGGCAGGCGCTCAGCGACAACCCGGAAAAGAATGGGCGAATCGAATCGGTGGCCAAGCTGGTCGCCGAGCTGCTCGGGGTGAGCGACGCGCTGCCAACCCTGCATGCTTTTTCCGAAGACGGCCGCTTGGAGATGCCCAAGCCCGCCCGCAGCTGGAGCCTGGCCTGGGCCGCCGCCCTGGCGCTCGTCGGCGGAGGCGCGGTCGGCTACGTGATGTATTCGCAGGATCCGACGCCGGGTCCCAAGGCCGCGGCCGACCTCGCGGTGGTCGCGGCGCCGGATCTGGCCACCGGCGGCGCCGCGGATCTGGGAACCGCGCCGGTCGTCTCCCCGGTCGATGCTCCGCCCACCGCCGTTGCGGATGCCGGGACCGCCGATCTCCTGCCGCGCGTGTGGCCGAAGCGCACCGGACCCAAAATTCCTCCGCTGCGGGAGGCCGGCCCGGCGCCGTCCACCGCCGCAGCAACGGCTTCGCCGGGCGCCCCGGGCCAGGCGCCAGCAACGCCCGCTGCGCCGCCCCCGGCGGGCGCCGCAACCCCAGCCGCCGCGAAGCCGACTTCATCTGCCGCGACCAACCAGCAACCTACAGGAAGCCCTGGGACGAGCCCCTCGCCGGCACAACCCGATCGGGCACAAGAGGTGAAGTAGTGAAGCGCCACGTTCTCTCCGTGCTCCTAGCTGCCATGTTCCTGCCGAGCATCGCGGCGAGCCAGCCTGCGCCTGCGCCCGCTGCGGCCAAGCCCGCCACACCGGCTGCGGCTGCAGCCAAGCCCACAACGCCGGTAAACCCCGTAACCAATGAGCTGGCCCAGCGCGCCATCGCCGCCGCTCAGAAGGACAATTACGAGGAATCGCTGAAGCTGTTCCGCCAGGCCTACCGGACGGACAAGAACGCGCGCTGGCTGTACGACATGGCGGTGGTCTACGACCGCATGGCCATGTGCGATGATGCGGCGTTTTTCTATCGCGCCGGTCTGTACGGCAAGGGCGTCCTGCCGCAGGACGTGGACCTGGTCGATAACCGGCTCGGGGTGCTTCAGGACGAGTGCAACTTCAAAGAGAAGCACAAGCTGGCCGCCGACCGCCACGATCGCGCCGCCCGCTACATGGGCCTGAAGCTGTGCGAGCTGGCCAATGACATCCTGACCGGCATCATCACCCCGGCCGAGAAGCAAGCCGTAGAGACCTGTAAGGCCGAAGCCGCCAAAGACAAGTAGCCGCGCCCGGGCGGCCTGCTCACCATCTTCCCCTCGCTGACTCCCGCCGCGCGGCGGCTTTGTGCAGCTCGCGGTCGGCATCACGACCCGATTCACCGGCCCCATTGAGGAAACTTTAGGGCCCCGCAGCGTCGCAGTTTAGAATGGTTCGATGAAACGCACTTCGCTGCGCCTTGAGTCCGATGTCGCGACGGCTGGCTCGGGTCGTCCGCGCTCCCGCCGCCTGCGTCTGGCCCTACCGCTTTTATGCGTGTTTGCCGCCACGGCGCCGCAGAGCGCCCGCGGGTTCGCCATCGATGTCCATGCCGAGCTCTCCCGTCAGTCGCTGGCCAAGAGCGGTCTGACTGACAAAGCGGCGCCTATCGATCTGGCCGCGGCCGCGGCGATGCGCACCGCCATGGATGACTACGCGCGCGCAACCCCCGGGCTGCGCGAGCCCTGGGTCAAGCGCTACCCCAACCCCGCTGACTTTGACGCCTTCGCGGAGAAGCAGCTGCTCCTTTTTGCCGCCGGATCCAAGGTCATCGGCATCGACCGCACCGACCCGACGATTCCCGCCGGCGGCACGCTGCTCGATACGCTGTCCCGCGGCAGCAGCCACCCCGATGAGGACTACCGCAACCGCGAGCGCTACGCCTACGACGACAAGCGCCAGCCGCGCAAGCTCGCGACGGGAGAGCTCGTGCCGGCCGATCCGGCGCTGCTCAACATGGGCAAGCTCGGGGCGCTGTCGAGCCAGGCGCATGCCCACTACGGCCTCGCCCAGGTCGAGTTCTCCGACGATCCGGAGGTGCTCAAAAACGATCCGCGGCGCTTCGCCAAGATCGTCGGCTTCGAGCGCGCGCCGATCATCACCCTGGCGGCGCAGATGGCGCAGATTCACTTGGATCTGGCGCTCTTGGCGGCGCTCACCGACGCGCCGACCAGCCGCGAGCTGAGCTTTGAGTTGCTGGGCCAGGGCTTCCACTACCTGCAGGATGTCGGCAACCAGGCGCACACGGTGCAAGTCGGGCTGTACGACTTCTTTTTGAGCGCCGGCATCGAGCGGCTCAAGCTCGGGCTGCTCACCGGCGGCGGCTATTTCGGCAAGATGCGCAGCCTCGGGTCGATTGGCCTGGACATCCTCACCAGCCACCACGTCGTGGCCGAGGAGCTGACGCGCAAAAAGATGCTCGCGGCGAAAAACGGCAGCGCCGATCCGGTGAGCCAGCGCCTGCTCGCGGCGCCGACCCTGGACGATCCTGATTTCGCCGCCAAGCTCGACGCCGCGCTGGCGCCGCTTGGACCCGCGCCGGAAAAAGGCGAGTTCGCGCTGGCGATCACCCGCGAGCTCATCGAGGTTTCTTCCCGCGAAGGGCAGGCGCTGTACCGCGCCACCCGCGCCATCGCCGACCCGCGGATGTCCACCCGCAAGGTGGTCTTCAACGATGAGACCGACGACCCGGAGCACTTCATCATCCCCGAGACGCCGGAGAACGCGCCGGCGTTTCAGGAGTTCTGGTCGCTGCAGGAGCGGGCCTTCCGCCGCGTCGGTACGGCGCAGCGGCGGGTCGTCGCGCTGGTGCAGAAGCTGCTGGCCGGCGCCCAGACCCCGGAGGCCCGCGCCGAGCTGCGCAAGGTCGTGCTGCAGCGCCTCATCGAGCGCCAGCTCAAGATGCTCGATGAAGCCGACGCCCGCCTGGCCGACTACCTGCGCGATCCGCCCAAGAACGTGACGGCGCCGGAGCACTCGCCGGCGCTCCTGGCCGTGGACATCGCCATCGCCGCCCTGGTGGTCGGGGGTCTGGCCTTGCTCTTACGCCGCCGCCGCACTCGCGCTTAGCCGCCCTCCCCGGCTCGTACCTAAACAGACCCCAAAATACCGCTGACAGACTGGCTGCACCGCGGGTCCGGTCCTGCGGGCCTGGCAGCGTTCCGCTAGCTCGCTCCGGGGCGCTGCGCCAAATTGATCCACGGTGATCCGTTTTAGCGCGGCAAAGGCCGCGCCGCGCCGCCACTGATCGATTTTGGCGCAGCGCGGATGCTCGCCAGGCGGCGCGGCGATCCTTGCGACCGTCGGTTTGCCGCTGTTTACAGGGGTTTGCAAGCGCGCCGCAGCCGTGGCACGTGCCCTGCTTTGCTCGGCTTGTGCGCACCCCGCGCAACAAACTGGAGCTGTCATGGGCAAACTCAAGGTTCCCGATGCCGCGGCTGCTGAGGCCAACGACTCCACCGCCTTGACCCGCTACGACGAAGGCTGGCGTGCCGGCAAGCCCGTCGAGGACCCGGCCAAGCTCAAGCGCTGGGGCTTTGTCACCGCCAAGCCGAGCGAGTACCTCATCGTCGTCGATAACGGCTCCATCGACCACCGGCGCTCGGGCCAGGGGATGCGCGTGTGGAAGTGGCCGTGGAACGCGGTGGCGATCGTGCCGACGACGCTGCAGCAGATCGACTTCGTCGCCGATCAGATCACCCGCGAACGGGTCGGGGTCAGCATCAGCGGCATCGCCGTCTACCGCATCGTCCAGCCCGAGATCGCCTACCGCATGCTCAACTTCACCTACGGCGAGCGCGCCAGTGAGAAGCTGGCGCAGACCCTGCGCGACATGTTCATCGGCGCGGCGCGGCGGCTCATCGCCAACCTGACGCTGGATCAGTGCCTGCAGAACCGCAAAGAGGCGATTGCCAGCTTCCTCCTGCAGGAGATCGCGCCGGTGGTCAGCGGCAGCGGCCGCATCGAGGACACCACGGATCAGGGCTGGGGCGTGCTCATCGACACCATCGAGATCCAAGACGTGAAGATCCTCAGCCGCCAGGTCTTCGAGCATCTGCAGGCCCCGTATCGCGCCGAAATCGCCATGAAGGCGGAGATGGCGGAGCTGGAGCGCCAGCGTCAGGTCTCGGAGCGCCGCGCGGCGACGGAGCGGCAGACGGCCGAGGCGACCATCCTGACCCAGCACGAGACGCGACTGCTCAAAGCCCGCTCCGAAGCCGAGGCGGCGGAGAAAGAGTCGGCGGAGGCCCTGCGCGCGGAGCAGGCCAAGGCGCGGGTGGCGGCGGATGAGCTGGAGCGCAAAGAAGCGCTGGCGCGCAAACGGCTGGCGGTCGAAGAAGGCATCGCGCTGCGCCAGGCCGAAGGCAAGGCGGCGGTGGATAGCAAGAACAGCGCGCTCAAGCAGGAGATGGAGCTTTTGCACTTCAAGGCGCAGGAGCACAAGCGGGTGGCGGCGGCGCAGGCGGAGCTGGCGGCGCTCGGCAGCGAAGCGGAGCTGGCGGAAAAGAGCCACCACGCCGAGCTGCGGCGCATCGAGCTGGAGCAGGCCCGCCGCGCCCAGCTGCAGAAGGCGCAGCTGACGCTGCAGCAGCAGAAAGCCGAGCTGGAACAGGAGCTGCGGCGCAGCGAGGCCGCGACCAAACGCATCGAAGGCGAGGCGGAAGCGGCGCAGCAGCGGGCACTGGCCGAGGTCGAGCAGCTGGTAAACCAGAGCCGGGCGCTGCGCGAGCTGTGCACTCAGGGGCTGCCGCAGATCGCCAGCGCTTTCAAGCAGAGCTTCGGGACGATCAACTACACCCAGGTCTCGGGGGCGGCGGGCGGCGGACCGCTCGACCTGGTTGGGGGAGCGCTCGCCCAGATCCTGACCGTCGCCAAGAGCTTCAGATCGGAAGAGCGTCGTGTAGGGAAA
>CALFML010000104.1 GCA_937879845.1 uncultured Myxococcales bacterium | reverse complement strand
GGTGGTGGGGCTTTTGGCGCTGGGGCTTGGCGGCGGACTGTGGGCGCTGGGGCCGATGACCCCTTCGCGTTCGTCCGGGCGGCAAGGTCCGGAGCTCGCGGCGGCGGCGCTGGCGGCGCCTTCGGTGCTGCTCATCGCCGTGGACAGCCTGCGCGCCGACCGGGTCTTTGATGCCGAGCGCAGCCGCCGCGTCGTCCCGACGATCCAAAAGCTCGCCGAGCGCAGCGTGCGCTTTGAGGCCGCGCACGTCACCGTCCCGCGTACGTTCCCATCGCTAGTCACCCTGATGACCGGCCGCTACCCGTACCGGCACGGCATCCGCACGATGTTCCCATCGCTTGCCGAGCGCGAGCGGGTGCCGCCCGGCCTGCCTTCGCTCCTGCGCCAGCGCGGCTATCACACCACCGTCGTCAGCGACTTCTGTGGCGAGATCTTCTCGCGCATCGATCTGGGCTTTGATCGGGTGCAGGTGCCGGCGTTCGACGCCAAGACCATCGTCCTGCAGCGCAGCCTGACGGTGCACAAGAACTTTCTGCCCTATGCCACCGGGGCGCTGGCCGGCTCGGCGGGGCTTGAGCTCGGACAGCGGGTGTTTCCTGAGCTGCAATCGCTGGCCGAGCTCGCCGACCCGCAGCTGCTCGCCGCCCACGCCCTCTCCGAGCTGCGCGCCGAGAAGCTGCGCCGCCCCGGCTCGCCGTTCTTCATGACGGTGTTCTTTTCCACCGGGCACTTCCCGTACGCCGCGCCGGCGCCTTATTACCGCCGGTTCGCGGATCCAGGCTACCGCGGCCCGTTCCGCTACCACAAGCCGCCGCTTTTGGAGGGCGCGACGCCGGCCGACATCGCCCAAGTCCGCGCCTTGTACGACGGCGCGATGGCCGCCAACGACGCGGGGATAAAGACGCTGCTCACCGGCCTTGCGGAGCTCGGGCTGGCCGAAAATACGATCGTCGTCCTGCTCGCCGATCACGGGGAGAACCTGTACGACGAACCGGGTCGCGGCATGGGGCATGGCGATCACCTGGAGGGGGATCACTCGCTGCAGGTGCCGCTTATCATTTACGATCCGGTGCACCGCTTCACCCCGCACGCGGTGCCGGGGCTGGTGCGCGATATCGATCTTTTGCCGACGCTGCTCGCCCTGCTCGGGCAGGAGGGGGCGGCGGCGCCGGGAGAGCTCGACGGGGTCAGCCTGCTGCCGCTCTTGCGCGGGGAGAAGTCTTCGCTGGGCCTGTTGGCGTTCGCGGAGACCGAGCTGTGGTTTACGCCCGCCGGCCCGGGCTTTCTCGCCGACCAGCGGCTGCCCTACCCGGACGTGACCGCGACCACCGCCATCGCTGCCGATGACGACATCGCCGTCGCCGAGCGCTACCGCGATCTGGTCACCGTGGCCAAGCACCGCGCCCTGCGCAGCGAGAAGTACAAGCTCATCTACCGGCCGACCCGCGATGGGCCGCGCTACAGCTTGTACGATATCCGCCAAGATCCGCACGAGCTGCACGATCTGTCGGCGCAAGAGCCGCAGCTCCTAGGCCGTCTGCAGACGGAGCTCTTCCGTCTGCTCGCCAAGGATCCGAGCGTGGTCATCGAAGGCGGCTTCGTTCTTCCCCGCTAACCGGCCGCGGCAAAACGTAGCGGGCGGCCTGCTGCGCCTAGATGTCGATGCCGATGCCGATGGGCGCCGCTACTCGCAGGGGATTCCGGTCGGCGGCGGCACGGTCCAGCGCGACAGGAACGTGAGGCCGCCGCGGCTCGTGACGCGCAGCTGGTAGCCGGTGGCGGCGGGCGACTGGCAGCTCGGCTCGGGGAGGCTGGCCAGCACTTCGTAGCCGTCGCCGTTCAGCGTCGCGCGGACGCTGCCGACCGACTTGTCGGTGCAGCTTATGTTGTAGCCCTGGGCGTAGACGAACAGCACCGCGTCCATCGGCGTGTCGATGGCGCCCAAAAACGCCGTCAGCGACTTGCTGTCGGTGTACGACTTGACGGTGTCGCGGGTCGTCGTAGCAATCGAGCGGCCGCAGGAGTTTTTCGCGCACGGATGAAACCCGGGCGAGGTCGAGAGCATCCCGAGGGCCGTCTCGCAGGCGCTCATGTCGGTGGCGGTGGCGCACTCGCTGCCGCTGCTCGATAAGATGAGCGGCGGACCGTTCAAGTTGCGCTGGCGCAGCAAGATGGCATCGACCGGGACCGCCGGGCGGATGCCGTCCAGGCCCAGGTTGTTGGTCTCGGTGCAGTCGGGCGACTCGAACAGCGTCGTGTCCGGCGGGCCCGGCGGTTCGCAAGCGGCGATGCAAAGACCCGCCGCGACCGCCCACAAGCGGTGCGATCGAAGCAGCGACCCCTGGGTCATCAAGTCTCTCCTTGGCAGCCCACGTTCTCCACCGCCGCAGTTTCTGACAGATTACTCAGATCCGCTGCGCCCGCCCGGCAATTTGTCCATAAAATCCCCCGATGCGCATCCACGCTCTGCCCATTTTTCTTGGGACGCTGTGCGTTCTAGCGATCGCCTACCGGTTCTATTCGGCGTTTCTCGCCTCCAAGGTGTTCGCCCTGGACGCGAACCGGCCCACTCCGGCGCACCTGCGCTGCGACGGCAAAGACTACGTCCCGACCAACCGCTTCGTCCTTTTGGGCCACCACTTCGCGGCGATCACCGGCGCCGGGCCGCTTATCGGGCCGGTGCTGGCGGCGCAGTTCGGGTTCCTGCCCGGCCTTTTGTGGATTCTCATCGGCGTGACGCTGGCCGGGGCGGTGCACGACATGGTGACGCTGTGCGCCAGCGTCCGATCCGGCGGCCGCTCGCTGGCCGAGATGGCGCGCACCGAGCTTGGCGGACCGGCCGGAGCCGTGGCATCGCTGGCGATCTTTTTCACCGTCACCATCGCGATCGCGGCGATGGGATTCGCCGTGGTCAAGATCCTCGAGGGCAGCCCCTGGGCGACGTTCACCATCGGCATGACGATTCCGATCGCCATCCTCATGGGGCTGATTATGCATGGTGGGCGCGGCGGCACTGGACGGCTGCCGCTGGCGTCGGTGCTCGGGGTGGTGCTGCTGCTCGCGGCGGTGTTTGCCGGCGATCCGATCGCCCACTCGCCGCTGGCCTCGGCGCTGAGCTTCAAATTTTCGACCCTGGTGGTGCTGATTGCCGGCTACGGGCTGTGCGCATCGGTGCTGCCGGTGTGGCTGTTGCTTGTGCCGCGCGACTATCTGTCGTCGTACATGAAGCTCGGTACGCTGTCGGTCCTGGTGCTGGCGATCATGGTGGTGAACCCGGAGCTCAAGTTCGATGCCGTGACGGAGTTTGCCGGCGGCGGCGGGCCGATCGTAAAGGGCAAGCTGTTCCCGTTCGTGTTCATCACCATCGCCTGCGGCGCGATCAGCGGCTTCCACTCGCTCATCGCCTCGGGCACCACGCCGAAGCTGGTCGACCGCGAGCCGGACTGCCGCCCCATCGGCTACGGCGCGATGCTCCTAGAGGGCCTGGTCGGGGTGACCTCGCTCGTCGCCGCGGCCTGTCTGCACCCGGCGGACTACTTTGCCATCAACGTGCCGGATGCGATCTTCCAGAAGCTCGGGTTTCAACCGGTGGAGATCGACCTCATGTCGCAGCTCATCGGCGAAAACCTGCGCGGCCGCACCGGCGGATCGGTGTCGCTGGCGGCGGGCATCGCGCAGATCTTTTCCCAGCTGCCGCGGGCCCGCAGCTTCCTTGGCTATTTCTACCACTTCATCGTCATGTTCGAGGCGGTGTTCATCCTCACCACGGTCGATGCCGGGACGCGGGTGGCGCGGTTTCTCGTCCAAGACGTGCTCGGACGGGTCGATGAGCGGTTCCAGCGGCACGACTGGCAGCCGGGGGTGTGGGTGGCGTCGCTCCTGGTGGTGGCGATGTGGGGCGGCTTCTTATATACGGGCACCATCACCACCTTGTGGCCGCTGCTCGGCATCGCCAACCAGCTCTTGTCGGCCACCGCGCTCGCTGTGGGGACGGCGGTGATCCTGCGCATGCACCCGCAGCGGCGGCACTACGCGCTTTTTACCGCGGTGCCCATGGCCGCGGTCGGGGTTACCACGCTTGTCGCCGGCTGGGAGTCGATCTTCAATAATTTCCTGCAGCTGAAAAGCCGCGGCCAGGCGCTGGTCGATACCGGCTGCACCGCGGTGCTCATGCTGTGCGCGGTCGCGGTCATGGTCACGCTGCTGAAAAAGACGCTCGCCGCCCCGGTTGAAGCCCCGGTCGCAGACCTGGTCAGCAGGTCGTGACAAAACGCGCTGTTGAACCTGGGCACAGTTTTTGATGAAATTAAGCGGTGCGATAAGGCCTTGGGCCCGCGCAACCAACCTGACCGAGCGAAGATTCTTCGAGTGGGAGAACCTAGACCGATGCTAAAGAGCCCAATTCGGATCGTGGCTTATGCACTGATGGTGGCGCTCTGCGCCATCGCCCACCCGGCGCTGGCGCAGGTTGCGCCGCGGATGACCATCGACTCGATCCCTCCTGGGGCCAACGTCATTGTCGACGGGGCGCTGCAGGGTCAGTCCGGCCCCAACTTCAAGGTCCGCATCACCAAGGGGAGCCACAAGCTCCGCCTGGAGCTGGACGGCCATAAACCGCTGGAGCAGACCATCAACGTCAGCACGGCGCAGAAGCTGACGTTCCAGCTGGAGAAGGGGCAGTCCAGCCTGGACATCAAGTTCCCGGCGACCAACGACGCCGCCAAGGGCGGTGAGGTGTTCGTCGACGGCGTTCCCTCCGGCACGGTGCCGGTGCTGGTCAACCTGCCGCCGGGCCGGCACCTGGTCGAGGTGAGAAAGCCCGGTCAGAAGGCCTATACCGAGACCATCGAGGTCAAGGCGGCGGAGACGCGGGCGGTATGGGTCACCATGCAGGCCGATCAGCGGGTGGGCTCGCTGCTCATCGCCGCGGATGTGACCGCCGACGTGCTGGTCGATGGCCAGCCGCGCGGCCAGGCCCCGATCGTGGTCGATAACCTCAACGAAGGCGAGCACCTGGTCGAGGTGCGCCGCGCCGAGCCGGGCGCCCCGCCGTGGCGCCAGACCGTGCGGGTCGCCGGCAACCAGCAGACCAAGGTCTTCGCCCAGACCACGCCGCCGCCGCCGGCCGCCGGCTCGATCATGATCGTGAGCAACGTGCTGGACGTCGAGGTCTTCATCGACGGCGCTCCCAAGGGCTCGGCCGGCGTGCCGATCAACGTTCCGCCGGGCCAGCACTCGGTGATGGTGCAGTCCAAGGGCCACAAGCCGGTGCTCAAGGTCGTCGATGTCGAGCCGGGCAAGCCGCGCGTCGAGCGCATCGATCTCGAAGGCGACAACGCCACCAAGCGCATCGGCGTGGTCCGCGTCATCATGTCCAACCCCGTGGACGGGGCGCAGTACTTCATCAACGGCCGCAAGATCGATGAGTCGGCCGCGCTGTCCGATCAGGGCGTCGAAGTCGCCTCCGGCAACGTCATCGTCGTCGTCAAGAAAGAGGGCTTCGGCCAGGTCAAGCGCGAGATCCAGGTCGGCCCCGGCGCCACCGAGACCGTCACCATCGAGCTGCGCAACGTCGGCAAGATCTACTTCGCCACCGAGCCGCGCGGCGCCTACGTCATGCTCGACCGGGTGCTCATCGGCCAGACCCCGCTTACCCGCGAGAACGTATCGGCCGGCCAGCACACCTACGAGCTGTCCAAGCAAGGCTTCGAGCCCATCGGCGACACCATCACCGTCATCGCCGGCGACACCGCCAACGTCAGCGCGATCATGCGGCCGCCGGCGCCTAAGCCCGTCGATAAGCTCGCGCTGCAAAAGGGCCTGTCGTCGTTTTCGGCGATCGTTCACGACGCCGGCCACTTCACCGGCGATATCGCCGCGGGCTATCCCTACTTCGCCTCGCTGCGCCTCACCGTCGGCGCGCTCAAGGCCAAGATCGAGCCGGTCGGCATCATCGGCCTCGATGTCGGGGCGGAGTTCCGCACCAACCTCTACTCGGACACCAACGTCGGCGCCAACCTCCGCTTCCAGTTCCTGCAGAAGGGTCCGTTCGCCCTCGGCGTGCAGACCTACCTCGGCGGCGGCGGCGGTCCGCGCGGGCGCAACACCTTCACCTGGGAGCTGGGTCTGCCGATCACGCTCATCGCCGGCGACCTGGTCAAGCTCACCGCGCGGCCGTACCTGCAGGTCTACACGGACCGCTACTGCCCCGATACCGAGACGCTGAACAACCTGGCCAAGAACGACTTGGCGAGCCTGGTCTCGCTGGGCGATCCGATAAAGGGCGCCGAGCACACCGGCGACCGCTGCGTCGGACGCTCCTACAACACCACCGGCTACATGAACCCGATCTATGCCGCCACCGGCTACGATCCGCTCACGGGCGGGCTGACCAGCAAGCCCTCGTACATCGACGTGAACACCGGCAAGGTGGTGAATCAGGACTACCTGGTCGATGGCAACGGCGTCCTCGATCGCTTCGTCGGCGCGCGCCTGGTCCTTCAGGCCATCGCCGAGGTCTCGCTGACCCCCAACGCCAGCATGTTCTTCATCTTTGAAGGAGCGCCTCCGGGACAGAAGGTGCGCCAGCTGTACACCGACAAGTTCAACCGCTTCTATCCCATCGAGGACATCGGCGTATACGGCCGCATCGGCTTCACCCTGAAGTACTAGCGCGACCGCCTCTGCCCCTTCCCTCCTCAAGGACCTCCGAAAACTCATGCTCAGTCTAGTCGTGCGACGGTCCGTCGGACCGCGGGTCGCCGTCACGGTGCGGCGGGAACTGCGGCGGCAGCTGCAGCGGGCGATGCGCGCAGCTGCGCTCACGGATGCGCAGGTCTGCCTGACGCTGTCGGACGACGCGGAGCTGCACCAGCTGAACCTGGCCTACGCCGCGGAGGATCACGCGACGGATGTGCTGTCGTTCGCCCAGCGTGATCCGCAGGCGGCGGGACGGCCGCCGCTTCCGGCCGGGGTTCCCGAGCCGCTCGGCGACATCATCATCTCGGTGCAGATCGCGGAGCGCCAGGCCGCGGCGCAGGGCCATGACCTCCTGCATGAGCTCGTGCACCTGGCCGTGCACGGGCTCTGTCATCTGGTCGGCTACGATCACGCCACGGCGGAGGAAGAGCGGGTGATGTTCGGGTATGAAGCCCGGTTGCGGGAGCAGGCGCGCGGCGGCGGGCGGGTCGCGGCGGTGCGGGCGCCGGCCGCGCCGGGTGCCGCTGCGGCCTTGACCGCTGGCGACGAAACCACGACCGCTTGTTAGCTTCGGCGGGCCGGCTCTAGCGCGGCAGCAACCGCACCGGCTGCGGGGTCGCGCTGAGCAGGGACTCACGGCGCACCGCCAGCTCGCGATAGTATTCATCGCACAGGATCACGGTGCGCCCGCCCGGATGGTAGTAGTAGAGCGACCGGGGTACGCGGAACCCCGGCGGCAGCCAGGAAGCGCTGCTCACCTTGAGCCGCAGCCCCGCCTGCCAGGCGGTTACGACCGGCCGCTCGCGCAGGTGATGGTGGAAGCCGACGGCGACGGCGTAGACCCCGGACAGCGACCATTCCACCGCGAAGTCGTTGCCGGAGACGCGGCGCTCAAACCAGATCGGCACCGGGCCGCTCGGGGTATAGGCGATGACGTCGACCTTCTCACCGGCGAGGTTGGCGGCGACTTGGATCTGCAGGATCTGCCACTGTGGACCGCTTACGCGAAACATGTACTCGATGCGTCCGGGGTGATGGTCGGCCAGCGACATGCTGCCGCGGTCGTTGCCGAGCCACACCACCGCCTGCTCATCGGCGCGGAACTGCTCCACGAACTGCCAGGGGCTCGACTGCGGGTCGGCGACCACAAGGCCCGGCGCGTCATCGGGGATCGGCGCCCGCTTCCAGCCGGCGGTCTGATCCGAGGGGGTGTAGCAGCGCGCCTGCGCCTCTTGGCCCAAGGCGGCGAGAAGAAATCCTGCCAGCAGCAGCTTGGTCCAAGGCGGCAGCGCGGTCTGGGCGATGCGTGGCTTCGTCATCGGAATCTCCTTTGCTCCGCCGCCGCCGCGGTGGGGCCGCGGGGCGATGGTGAAAATGGGTCACAGTGGCTAAAAGTCGATCACGGGGGCGGCGGCGGGCGGGAAGTGCCGTTCCCGCCGAGCCGCAGCCGCTCCGCCGCTTCGCGGTCAGGCCTTCAGCGCGGCGCTCTGCCGCGACGACAAGAGCGACCCGCCGAGCAGACACGCACCCGCCGCCAGCAGCACGAGCACGCGGAGTCCGCCGCCCAGGTGCGTGGTGTCGTAAAGCAGCGCCTTGCCGGTCGCCGCGACGACGAACACGTAGCCGGCGTAGCGCATCGCCAGCTCGCGCAGCCGGCCGCTCACGACCACCAGGACCACGCCGCTGGCCACCCATAAGAGGGTCAGCACCAGCCGCCGCGCGACCTCATCCGGCGCCAGCCCCGCGGTCAGGAAGTGGAAATATCCCGCCCAGCTTGCCGACAGCGCCGTCGCCACGAGCGCCGCGAACCCCAGGGCGATGGTGCCCTTGTCGCCGCGGCTCTTGGCCCGCGGATAGCCGCGTCCGAGAAATAGCAGCCCGCCGCCCAGCGCGACGAACAAGCCCGGCAGGAGCGAGGCCGTCCTTACCGCCGCATAAAACGCGCCGCCGAGCGCCGCACACAGGAACAAGGTCATAAGACCCACCCGCGTCGTCAGCTTGTTCCGCTCCAGGTTCGTCGTCACCACGCCCGCCGCCGCCGCCACCGTCACAAGATATGCGGGATCGACCTGCAGCTCGCGCCAGCCGTAATAGCCCGCCAAACCAAGGAGCAGCGCGCCCATCCCGCCGAGCAGCACGCCGTCGCTCAAAGGCTTTTTCGGCGGCGTAAGGTTTAGTTCCTCGGGTTGCGCTGCGCTTTTTTCATCGAGTCGCTTGCTCATGTTCAGCACCTCCATGAAAAGGAGGATGCGCAGCGCTCGCGGCCCCTGTAGGGCCAGGCGGTGAGCGAGCCGGGGACTGCTTGTGGCAAACCTGTGACCGGCGGGCCGGCGTCAGTCCGGCAGCGTCACCCGGAAGGTCGCACCGCGGCCCACCTCCGACTCGACCGCCGCTTTGCCGCCGTGCGCCCGCGCGATGGCCTGCACGATCGACAGCCCGAGCCCGGTGCCCGGCGCGACGCCCGGCGGCCGCTGGGTGAAAAAGCGCTGCCAGATCTTGTCCAGGTTCCCCGCCGAGATCCCCGGGCCGCCATCCCGCACCGCCGTCTCGATGCCGGAGGGGAGGCGCTCGGCGGTGATCACCACCTCGGGCTTTTCCATCGGCTGGATCACGGCGTTATCGAGCAGGTTGCGCAGCAGCTCGGCCCAGCGATCGGGGGCGATTCGCACGTTTTCCGCCCCCCGCTTTACTTCGACGCGGAAGACGATGCCGGGATGGCGCAGCCGGTAGTCGGCCAGCACCTTGTCGAGATAGTCGGCGTAGTCGAGCCAGCTGCGCGGCTCATCGAGCACGTCGGCCTCCAGGCGCAGGAGCCCGAGCAGGTCGTCGATGCAGCAGCGCAGCCGCTCGACCGAGGAGAGGATGCTGCGCGAGACCAGCTGCCGCGTCTCGCTCGCCACCGGGCGCTCGCCGCCGAACAGCTCGGCGGCGGTGGCGATGACGGCGAGGGGATTTTTGAACTCGTGGGCGATGTCGGCGCCTAGCTCCGCCGTGGCCTGCCGGCGCGCCTCCAGATCCTGCACCAGCGACTGGAGCGCCCGCGCCAGCGCGCCGATCTCGTCCTTTCGGCGCAGCAGCGCGGGGTCGGCCAGGGGGCGGCTGGGAAACACGCGCGCCGCCCGCGCCAGCGCTTCCAGCGGCCGCACGACGCGATGGATGAACAGCAGCGCGAACAGCGCCGCGAACGCGACTTCATACAGGGTCAGCTTCAGCAGCTCGCCGCGCAGCACGATGAGCCGCCGCACCCCGCGCTGCGACGCCAGCGTGACATAAGCCGCGCCCCCGCCCGGCAGCGGCGCGGCCAGGGCGAACAGGGCCACGGGCTGCGCCAGATCGGCGCGGACGCTGAAGCGCTCCCGCCCGGCGAGCGCCGCCTGCACCTCGGGCCGCAGCTCCGGCGGACCGAGCGCCGTCTCGACGCGCGCCATGTCGCGGGCCGGGGCCTCACCGGCGCTGCCGCCCAGGATCTGCTCCGCCAGCCAGCCGATGACCGAGCGCTCGACCGCCGAGGTCTCGTTGCCCGAGTCGGCGGTCACCGTGCCCTGGCGATCGATGAGCCGCGCCGTGACCCCCGATTTCACCGCGGCCGTGACGTCGCCGCTTTTCGAAAGCTCCTTGACCGCGAGGCGCAGCCGCACCTCACAGCGGGCGACGAGCCAGCGCTCATACCCGTAGGCCATCCCGAGCAAAAGCAGCGGCAGCGCGATCAAAAGCAGCGCGCCCGCGACCACGGCGGCTTGCACAGAGCGTAGGTTCATCGCCCGATCCTCTATTCGCGGAAGCGGTAGCCGACCCCGAACACCGTCTCGATGGCGTCGAATCCGGGATCGACCTGGCGGAGCTTCTTACGCAGCCGCTTGACGAAGGTGTCGATGGTGCGGTCGGTGACGACCACGTCCTCGCCGTGGCACAGGTCAAGGAGCTGCTCGCGGCTGAGCACCATCCCGCGCCGCCGCGCGATCGCCAGCAGCACCTGAAACTCCGAGCGCGTCAGCGGCACCGCCTGTCCCCGCCAGGTGGCTAAAAAGCGCGCCGGCTCAAGGTGCAGCTCCCCCGCCCGCACCGGCCCCTCACCGAGCAGCGTCGCCGCCGGACTCGCCCCCACCGGCACCGGCGTATCGACCGGCGCCGGTACCAGCCGCCGTCCCAGAGCCCGAATGCGCGCACACAGCTCGCGCGTCGAAAAGGGCTTGGTCACATAGTCATCGGCCCCCAGATCCAGGCCGGTGATGCGGTCGATCTCCTCGGAGCGCGAGGTGAGCAGGATGATCGGCGTGCTGGCCTGGGCGCGCAGTCGGCGGCAGACTTCCAGGCCGTCGATCTCCGGCAGCTGCACGTCGAGCACCACCAGATCCGGGCGGCGCAGCTGGAAGCGGCGCAGGGCCTCGCGGCCGTCGGCGGCCGCCTCGACCGTGTAGCCCTCCTCCGCCAGCGCCGCCGACAGCACGGCGGTAAGCAGCGCATCGTCATCGACAAGGAGCAGCCGATTGATCTTGTCAGCGACGGACATTTCGGCACGCTACCAGATAATGGGGCCGGCCGGAATGGCCGCGCCGACCCCGCCGGTCATCCCGGCAGAAGATGGCTGCCGAGCAAGGCGATGCCGGAGGCGTCGTGGATGTCCTGTTCGAACATCGGCACCCGCCGCAGCGGCTCTTTCGCCGTCGCCGAGAGCCGGGCAATCGTCGCTTCATCGGTCGCCGCGAGCACCTGCTGTTCGTTGTAGGTCCGCCCCAGATCCGCGGCCAGCTTCTCCAGATCGTCGGCGGCATAGCCGGCAAGCTCCGGCCGGGCGCGCAACAGCGGCAAGAGCTCCGACGACAGCGCCGGTCCGGCGGAGTGCACGCGGTTGACCACGCAGGCGCCGATGCTCATCTGCGAGCGCCGCAGCCGCTCATGGAAGTAAAGCGCCTCATCGATCGACATCGGCTCCGGGCTGCACACCAGCACGAAGGCGACCTCCGGCCGCCGCAACAGCTCCTGCACCTTCAGCGAGCGCTCGCGAAAGCCGGCGAACACCTGGCTGAACTCGACGAAAAACTCCGCCATCTGCTCCAAAAAGCGCGAGCCGACAAACTTCGCCAGGCCGCGCAGCACGAACGCCCCGCCCATGCCGATGACCCGCAGGCCCCAGGTCCCCGCCTGCGCCGTGGGCTTTATGATCCACTGCATCGTCGGCGACTCCACCGCCTGGCTCAGCTTGTCCGGCGCATCGAGGAAATCGAGCGCGTTCTCCGTCGGCGGGGTGTCAAGGACGATGAGGTCGTAGCCGCCCTCGGTGTAAAGCTCATAGAGCTTGGATACGGCGGCATACTCGTGCGAGCCGGCGAGGGAACTGGCGATCTGCTGGTAGATGGCGTTGCGCTGGATGCGCTGCTGCAGCTCCGCCCCTTGGGCGTAGCGGAACATGATCTCGTCGAAGGCGCGCCGCTGATCGAGCATCATCGCGTCCAGCCGACCGCCGGCGACCGCGGCCGCCTGGCGCTGCGCCGCCACCTGCGCCAGCTTCTCCGCCGGCACCAGTTGGATGTCATGCCCGAGCTCCTTGAGCCCCAGGGCATCGGCCAGCCGCCGCGCCGGATCGATGGTCAGCACCAGGACCTTTTTGCCCTGCAGTGCGGCAAGCAGCGCCAGCGTCGCCGCGGTAGTGGTCTTGCCGACGCCGCCGGAGCCGACGACGATCAGGATCCGCCGCTCGGCCAGAAGCTTTTGCAGCGCGGCCACCGCGGGGACCGGCGCTGAGCCCGGCCCGGCGGCGGCTGCCGCGCTGTCCGCCGGCTGGTCTGGAGAATGCAACGAAGCGCCTTCCGCCATCACCCTATCTCGCTGAGTCCGAGCTCAGCTTCCTCGATCATCTGGTTGTTGTTGAGCGTCCCGCCCAGTACCCGGCCGGTGTTTAGAAGATACAGCTGGCCGGGCAGGATCGGGATCGGCAGCCGCAGCTCGTCGTAGCGCAGCACGTGCAGCGGGCTGACAAAGCGCGTGCGGAAGACCCGCCACAGCACCACCTCATCAGGGCGGAAGCCGCGCCGCCAGAAAATTCGCTGCAGCGCCGCCATGAACGGCTCGTAAAACGCCTCGTCGGGCTTTTGAAAATCGGGGTCGTCGTCGGGCAGGTAGCGCGGCAGGTAGACAAGGTGGTAGCCGCCCACCTCCTGCGGGTCCACCAGCGTCGTAAGGCCGATGACCCCGGTGAACGGCAGCCCCGGATCGGTGAGGTTTAGCACGTAATACGGGCTGAGCGCCCGCCGCAGCTTCACCACCATGCAGATGACGCCGAGGTAGCGCTGCGCCGCCGCCCGCCCGAGCAGCGCCTCGGGTATCGGCAGCTCGCGGCATAGCTCCGGCAGCGCGCGGCTTGGACCGGTGAAGATGACGCGATCGGCGGCAAGCTCGACGCCGTCGGCAGTACGCACGCGCAGGGACCGCGGGGCGGCGCCGGGGGTGATCGCGGCCACGCGGGCACCCTTTTGGACCTTCACGCCGAGCCGCTGGAGGTGCCGCTCCGCCGCCGCGAAGACCGGAGCGTAGCCGCCGGAGATGTAGCCGAACGACTCCGCCTTGTTTTCGCCTTCGCGGGTCGCGTACAGGCGGCGGATCGTCGACCAGATGAACGCCGCCGCCGCCTCGCCATGGGCGCTGCCGAGCTTGGCGCGCAGCAGCGGGCCCCAGATCTTGTCGTAGACTCCGTCGCCCGACAGCTTGCGCAGCCAGGACTCGGCAGTGCATTTTTCCAGCGGCGCCCCGTCGCTTACCCGCGAAGCGTAGAGGATCGTCGCCGCCAGCCGCACCTTCTGCGGCAGCGAAAGCGGCGGAAAGGCGAGAAAATCGAGCGGCGAATTAAAAGGATGCAGGCCGCCGTCGGTGTAAAAGCCGGTCCGGGCGGCGCGGAAGCGGAGGCGGTCGCCCAGCCCGAGCTCATCGAGCCAGGCAATGAGCCGGCGATCTTGCGGGGTCACGACGTGGTAGAAGCGATCCCAGCCGATGTCGTCCGGGTCGCCCGCCACCGACAGCCCGCCGAGCCGCGCGCTGCCCTCCAGCAGCGTCAGCTCCGCCCCCGGCCAGCGCTCGCGCAGCCGCTGCGCCAGCACGCAGCCGGTGATGCCGCCACCGACGACCACCACTTTCTCGGGATCGCCCGGGCCGCGGTCGCCCAAAGCATGAGCATTAACGGCTGGGCTTGCGGAATTTTGCATACTCGTAGGTCAAAGTATAGAAGCGAGTAAGTGCCTGTGTCTACGCGTGACCGTCGGGCGCAGGCCCAGGGCGGCGAAGCTTGGGACGACTACCCGCCTGCGCGCTTGTGTGGCCAGCTCCGTCGCTGATATACTTTCGCCATTATGATCGACTTGGAGACCCTGTCTTTAACCGAAGCGATTCGGCTCCAGTCGGAGCTGTCCACGCTGATTAGCAAGAAGTTCGAGCGGCCGGTCGCGCTTGTCTTTTCAGACATCGTCGGCTCGACTCCATACTTCGCTCGCTTCGGCAACGAGGCAGGCCGCAGCCTGCAGCAGCGCCACTTCGACCACATTCAGAGCGTCATCACCGAGCGCGGCGGGCGCGTCGTGGATACGGCCGGCGACGGAGCGTTTCTGTGCTTCCCCCACGCCGAGGCGGCGTGCAGCGCGATGACCGAGCTGCAGCGCCGGATCTCCGCCGACAACTTCCACCGCCCGCGCGAACACCAGCTGGCGGTGCGCATCGGCATCCACTGGGGCAACGTCCTTACCGATTCGGTGGTGGTCACCGGCGACGCGGTGAACCTGAGCTCGCGCGTCGCCAGCTCCAGCCGGCCCGGCGAAATTCGCATCACCCGCCAGGTCTACTCCGAGCTGCCGAGCGCCATGCGCATCCGCTGCAAGCCCCTTGAGCCCATCGAGCTCAAAGGGATCGAGCACAAAGTCATCCTGATGGAGCTCATCTGGTGGGATCCCTCGCGCTTCCCCGAGTGCGTGCGCATCGAAAACAGCGGTGAGCAGCTGCAGCTGCCGGCCCTGGACACGATAAGCTTCGGCCGCATCAGCGAGCTCGATGGGGTCAAGGCCAACGACATCGTCATCAAGCTGCCGGAAGAGCGCCTCAACAACATGGTCAGCCGCTGGCACTTCGAGCTGCGGCGGCGGCCCGACGGCTTCGTCCTGCGCTCGGTATCGTCCCAGCTCACCGAGGTGGACGGCCGCATCCTGCAAAAAGGCGAAGAGGCGGAGGTCCGCGTCGGCACGAGCGTCGTGACCGACCTGGGTGATCAGCAGGGCCGATTGGTCCAAACGAGCCAGGCCGACTGCGATGTTGAGCGGGCCGCCACCAACGTGCTCGGCATCGTGTGATCCCTCAGGGACGATGTCGAGCAGCGACTCCACCCCGTCGGCCACCAAGGGTCCGGCCGTGCCCGATACCGCCGCCCTGTGCCGGGTGAAGACGAAGAACGCCAACTCCGGTGGTGGCGGCATCTACAACGGCAACTGGTTGCAACGTGGCAGCGACGCTCCTGAATTGCTCGTTCGTGCAGGCCAAACGGCGCCGGGAACGGGCGGAGCCAGCTTTAGCAATGTGTTGTACCCGTAGATCGGAAGAGC
>CALFML010000103.1 GCA_937879845.1 uncultured Myxococcales bacterium | reverse complement strand
CTTCTCTTGGTAGAGGCTGACCCGCTGCGACGAGTTGTTGGTGCAGAAGACCACGGTGTGGCCGGCTGCGCTCAGGCGAGCGGTGGCCTCGGCGGCGCCGGGAATCGGCGTCTCGCCGAGCCACATGACTCCGTCGAGGTCCAGCGCCCAGACCTCGGCCGACCCCACCTACGCGACGGTGATCGACGGATCCAGGTAGACGTCCTGGATCGCGTTGAGGAGCTCCACGCCCTCGGCACGGGGCTTCTGGAAGGCCTTGCGCCCCGAGATGAGGCCCGTGCCACCGGCACGCTTGTTGATGATGGCCGTCTTCACGGCGTCGGCGAGGTCGGACGCGCCGTTGGACTCGCCACCGGAGTTGATCAGGCCGATGCGGCCCATGTAGCCGTTGGCGACCTGCCAACGGGCGAGATCGATCGGGTGGTCGGTGGTGAGCTCGGAGTACACGAGCGGCGACGTCTTACCGAACTTGATGGCGTTGAAGCCGCCGTTGTTGGTCGGAAGCTTCTGCTTCACGATGTCGGCACCGAGGGTGGCCCCGAGGTGGTTGGCCTGGGCGGTGGTGTCGGCCGCAGCGTGGTAGTCGACACCGTCGACCTTGAAGCCGTCGTTGCGGAGGTAGCACCAGAGCACGGTGAACAGGCCGAGCTGGTGGGCCTCTTCGAACGCTGCGGAGATCTCCTGCATCTGACGACGCGACTCCTCGGCGCCGAAGTAGATGGTCGCGCCGATCGCCACCGCGCCCATGTTCCACGCCTGCTTGACGTTGCCCCACATGATCTGATCGAACTTGTTGGGGTAGGTCAAAAACTCATTGTGGTTGACCTTGACCATGAACGGAATCTTGTGCGCGTACTTGCGGGAGACCGAAGCGAGCACGCCGAAGGTCGAGGCCACCGCGTTGCAGCCGCCTTCGAGGGCGAGCTTGACGATGTTCTCGCCGTCGAAGTAGTCGGGGTTGGGGGCGAACGACGAGCCGGCCGAGTGCTCGATGCCCTGATCCACCGGCAGGATCGACAGGTAGCCGGTGCCGCCCAGGCGCCCGGCGCGGAACATGGTCTCCAGGCTCCGCAGGACCTGCGGCGACCGGTCCGAGACGCTGAAGATGCGGTCGACGAAATCGGGGCCCGGCAGGTGCAGCCGCTGCTGCGGGATGCCGGTGGACTTGTACTCAAGGAGGGCTTGGGCATCGCTGCCCAGGTGACCGAGGATTTTCTCAATACTCATCAGGTGTTTCCTCTTCGCGCGAGCGTATTAACGACGGTTTACCGCATGGCCGCCAAAGGCATTGCGCATGGCGGCGAGCATCTTCTCAGCGAACGACTCGACCTGGCGCGAGCGGAAGCGGGTGAACAGGGCGGAGGCCAGGGTGGGCACCGGCACCGCCTGATCAATGGCTTCGACCAGCGTCCAGCGGCCTTCGCCCGAGTCCTGAACGAAGCCCTGGAGCCCGTCGAGGTTCGGGTTGACCTTGAGGAAGCCGGCGGTGAGCTCGAGCAGCCAGGAGCGAATGACGCTGCCCTGCATCCACAGGTCGGAGATGCGGGCGAGGTCGAGGTTGAAGCCGGACTTCTTCATGAGCTCGAAGCCTTCGGCGTAGCCCTGCATCATGCTGTACTCGATGGCGTTGTGGACCATCTTGACGTAGTGGCCGGCACCGGCCGCGCCCATGTACGCCCAGCCGTTGGGGGGGGCCAGGGTGTCCAGGACCGGCTTGAGGCTTTCGACGACCGTCTTGTCGCCGCCGACCATCATGCAGTAGCCGTTCTGCAGGCCCCAGATGCCGCCGGAGGTGCCGACATCGACGTAGTGCAGGCCCTGCGCCTTGAACTCTTCGGCGCGGCGCTGGTCGTCATGGAAGTTGGAGTTGCCGCCGTCGATGAGCACATCGCCGGGGGACAGGAGCTTGGAGAGCTTCTGGAGCGAGTCCTCGGTAGGGGCGCCCGAGGGAACCATCACCCAGACAACGCGCGGCGCCTGGAGCTTGGACACGAGGTCTTCAAGGGACGAGGAGCCGTGGCAGCCGACGGCTTCGGATTTGGTGACAAGCTCGGAGCTCCGGTCAAAAGTCACAACGCGGTGGTTGTCCCGACGGAGCCGCGTGACCATGTTCATGCCCATCTTCCCAAGGCCGATGAATGCGAGTTCCATTGTGATGCCCCTTATACCCAGTGTGATTGCAAGTCTGCGCGAAGTTGCGCTGCTTTTGCCAGCATAGATCAATCGCTCACCCGGCGTCTAGACCTCCTCTCCCGTCGCCCTTCATACCTTGTAGACAAACCGCTCACAACGGCCAAAAAGCCGCCCCGCGCCAAAGCATTATCCCGGCCCGGCCGGCCGGCGCCTTTCGGCCCGCCGATTGCAGACTCTTTGGCCTTGCCCCCTTTAGTCGGCAGGCGCCGGACAGCTGCCGGAAGGAGGCGGCCATGAAGTACCTTGGCGACTAGTGAGGCCGCATATAGGTCTGCGACCTATAAATGAAGAAATGAATCGATGGAGAAAACACCGCCGTGAATGTACCGCGTGACCGGAAGCACAAAATTCTCACTCGCGATGCCAGTAAAGAATTCCAAGCTTTGGGCAGGGGAAAAAGTTGTTGTTTTCGATCGTTAAGTCTTCCTAAAATGACCCATCTCGGACTCCATCATGCACGGCTCCCTCCATATGAGGCCGTCGAGCCGGCAGAGGTCCTCTTGACCTGTTTCATCGCAACTTCCGCCCAGGCCCAGTCGCGCCGAATCAATCTCCCGCCCATCCTGCGCCGAGGCTGCCTAGACGCGAACCTGCGGGCGTCGGACCGCAGCGGCGGCGCGGGCGGGGCCGAACTCAACTGTTCTCTCTGGCAAGGCCAGCATCACCGGATCCTGTAGCTACTTGGAGACAATTATGCGGAAACTATCTCGATTCCTCTACGTCCTGCTCGGCGCGATGTTGGCGTCGGCCGCGCCGGCCTATGCGCAGTCGACGGCCAATACTGGATTTCAGATTAATCGCTATGAGCCCACGGCGGCCGGTGAGTGGTCCTTCTGGGTCGATCATCCCTGGTACTCCTCGACCCGGTATTTCGCCGCCGGCGTCACTTTGAACTATGCCCACAACCCGCTGGTCTTCGGCACCCTCAACTCCGACGGCGGCTTCAGCCAGCTCAACGCGGTCATCGCCCATCAGCTGATCGGCCACGTCGATCTCGCCGGCTCGTTTCTCGACCGCGTGATGCTCACGGCGTCGCTGCCGGTCGTCCTTGTGGACAAGGGCGGCGTATCGGCGGCGGGCGCGTCCGCCAGCGACCGCGTCAGCGTCGGCGATCTGCGCTTCGGGTTGATGGTGCGCCTGTACGGCCAGCCGTACCGCAGCGCGTTTTCGATCAGCATCGGCGGCGAGATCTGGGTGCCGTGGCGGCAGTTCTTCCCCGATGACATCCCCTCCACCTCCAGCGATACGTTCGTCCGCGGCCTGCCCAAGCTCGTCCTCGGCGGCCTCTCAAACAAAGTGCTGTGGTCGCTCACCGGCGGCGTGCTCCTGCGCTCGCACTCGACCCTGGGCGATCCGGCCCTGGGCGCCGAGTCCAACTCCGAGCTGCAGCTCGGAGCCGCCATCGCCTACGCCAACACCAACATCCGCTTCGCCATCGGCCCGGAAGTCGTAGCCTCCACGGCCATCCTCGGCGACAACGCCTTCAAGGTCTCGACCACCAACGTCGAGGCGCTGCTCGGCATCCACTACAACGTCGCCCACGTCCTGCAGCTCGGGCTCGGCGGCGGCGTCGGCATCCTGCGCCAGGCGGGTACGCCCGACGGCCGCGTGCTCTTGCGCATCTCCTACGCCCCGTGGCCCAAGGACAAGGAAGCGCCCAAGGATCGCGATCATGACGGCATCCTCGATGACGATGATCTCTGTCCCGATGTTCACAAGGGCCCGCACCCCGATCCGAACCGGCTCGGCTGCCCCATCGGCGACCGCGACGGCGACGGCGTGCTTGATAACGACGACCTGTGCCCCGACGTCCACAAGGGTCCGCACCCCGATCCGCAGCGGCTCGGCTGCCCCATCGGCGACCGCGACGGCGACGGCGTTCTCGACAACGACGACCTGTGCCCGGATGAGCCCAAGGGCGATCACCCCGATCCGCAGCGGCTCGGCTGCCCCGCCGGCGACCGCGATAAGGACGGCGTCTACGACTACGAGGATCTGTGCCCCGACGTCCACCAGGGCCCGATCCCCGATCCGAACCGCAAGGGCTGCCCCGCCGGCGACCGCGATAAGGACACCGTCCTCGATCCGGTCGATGCCTGCCCGGACACCCCCGGTGCGCCGAGCACCGATCCGAAGAAGAACGGCTGCCCCGGCCTGGTCAGCGTCACCAGCGGCCAGATCGTCATCGTCAAGCCGGTGTTCTTCGCCACCAACAAGGACGTCATCCTCCAGCAGAGCTTCGAGGTTCTGGAGTCGGTGGCCGAGGCGCTGCGCGCCGCCAGGAACATCAAGAAGGTCCGCGTCGAGGGCCACACCGACAACCGCGGCAAGCCGGCCCATAACCGCGACCTGTCCGACCGCCGCGCCAAGAGCGTCATGAAGTGGCTCGTCGAGCACGGCATCGATCAGGGCCGCCTGGAAGCGCAGGGCTTCGGTCCCGATCACCCGATCGCCGACAACAAGACCGCCGACGGCCGCGCCAAGAACCGCCGCGTCGACTTCATCATCATCGATCCGCCGGCGCCGGCCGGAATCAAGACCCAGGACGCCGGCGCCATCGCCGTGCCCGTATCCCCGGATCAGAGCGATAAGTCCGAGTCCGGCAAGCACTCGGGCGGCAAGAAGCACCACCGGTCCAAGGGCGACAAGAACAAGTAGGCAGTCGTGTGGTGCGGCCCCATAGGTCGCACCGCAGTCCCTTGACCTGCAGCGCTCAGCCGCTTCCGACCCGGACCGCTAGATTCTCCCCCAGCTACCTTCCTCAGCACGCAGCTGCCCCCAAGGGCAGCCTAACCTACCCTCAAGGCTAGCCTGACCTACCCTCAAGGCTAGCCTGACCTACCCTCAAGGCTAGCCCTACCTACCTCAAGGATATCCTGACCTACCCTCAAAGATAGCCTGACCTACCCTCAAGGATATCCTGACCTACCCTCAAAGATAGCCTGACCTACCCTCAAGGTTATTCTGACCTACCTACAATAGCAGCCTGACCTACCCCTAAGGGCAGCCTGACCTAGCATCAAAGATGGGTTGACCTGGTCCTGAGGTAAGATTGGGAATCAGGCCTTGCGCTCTCCGTATGAAGGTACGGCCGAGAATCAGCGGTCGTGACTGGGCTTCGACTTTAGGGAGCTGTACTAAGGAGTGTAAAGAAAGGAGAGAGCAGAACCGAAACGGAAGGAAGCGGGGCCGCTTCCTTCCTGAGGGGGCGACTAGGCGGTCGCGCGGCTGCGGCGGCGACGCGCCAGGAAGCCGAGCATGGCCAGGCAGGCCAGGGCGGCGCTGGAGGAAGCGCCGCGCGGATCGCCGTAGGTGCAGCCGCTCAAGCCGCCGCCGCTCAGCGCGATCTGGCCCTGGCTCGGCGGCAGGCAGTTGCCGTCCACGCAGGTGCCGCCGGAGACGCACTGCGAGTTGGAGGTGCAGCTGCTGAAGCAGGCATTCTGCTCGGTGCTGCAGGCGAAGTTCCCGCACGCCGAGGAGCAAACGCCGGCCTGGCCCGGGACCGTGCACGCCTCGCAGGCGCCGTTGCAGGCGGTGAGGCCGTTGCCGCAGGACACCGCGCACGCGCCGTTGGTGCACAGGCCGAAGATGGCGCACTGCTTGCCGCACGC
>CALFML010000102.1 GCA_937879845.1 uncultured Myxococcales bacterium | reverse complement strand
GCCGCCGCCACCGCCACCGCCGCCGCCGCCGCCGCCGCCGCCGCCGCCGCCGACCCCGCCGCCGAGCTGCGAGGGCGAGGACTGCCCGGACAACCCGAAGAAGCCCGCTCACGTCGAGATCAAGGGCCAGAAGCTGAACCTGTCGGAGCGCATCTTCTTTGACTTCGACAAGGACACGATCAAGCCCATCAGCTTCCCAGTCCTCGACGAGGTGGTCAACGTGCTCAAGGCGCGGCCGGACATCAAGCGGATCCGCATCGAGGGCCACACCGACAACAAGGGCTCGGACCTGTACAACCTCGATCTGTCGCACCGCCGCGCTCAGTCGGTCATGGTGTACCTCATCGAGAAGGGCATCGAGACCTGGCGCCTGACCTCGGCGGGCTTTGGCTTCCGCTGTCCGATCGTGCCCAACGACACGCCGGACAACCGGGCGCAGAACCGCCGCGTCGACTTCATCATCGTCGATCAAGAAGGCGTCAAGCTCGACCCGCCCAAGTGCCAGATCTCGCTGCTGCCAAACCGCTAACGGCCCGCTCCGGGTCGCCTCTCCCCTCTTCCTCTTAGCTCCGTCGCTCGGGCTCGCTTCGCGGGCCCGGCGGCTCCTTCGCCATGAGCAAACTCAGCCAGAGGCCGCGCTTTACCGGCGAGCGGCCGCGTAGTAGCGTTTCTTCCGCCCATGCCCGAGCTGCCTGAAGTCGAGACGGTCTGTCGCGGCCTCGCTGCCCACCTGGTCGGGCGGCGCCTTTTGCGGGTCGAGGTTCGCCGCCACGATCTGCGCCAGCCGGTGCCGCCCGACTTTGCGGCCCGCCTGACCGGCCGCAAAGTGCTGCGCATCGAGCGCCGAGCCAAGTACATGCTGTGGTACCTGGACGACGGGGCGGTGGTCATCGGCCACCTGGGGATGTCGGGACGGCTGTGCGCCGCAGCAGCTCCGGGGCCAGTCGCGGCAGCGCACGATCACATCTACATGGAGACCGATGCGCAGACCGTGGTCGTCTACAACGACCCGCGGCGCTTCGGGCTCCTCGTGCTGGCTGCCGCCGAGACGGTGGCGCAGCACCCGCTGCTCAAAGAGCTCGGGCCCGAGCCGCTGTCCCCCGCGTTCACGGCCGCGAGCCTGCGCGCGACGCTTATCGGTCGAAAGGGTCCGCTTAAGACGGCGCTGCTCGATCAGAAGGTCGTGGCGGGGCTTGGCAACATCTATGTCTGCGAGGCGCTGTACCGGTCGCAGCTCTCGCCGCTGCGGGCGGCCGGTACGCTGACGGGGGCAGAGGCGCAGCGCCTCGTGCGGCAGATAAAAGATGTCTTGGGCACGGCGATAGAAGCGGGAGGCTCGACGCTCCGCGACTATGTGCAGGCGGACGGGGAGCTCGGCGGCTTCCAGAATCAGTTCGTCGCCTACGACCGCGAAGGCACCCCCTGCCCGCGCCGCGGCTGCGGCCGCAATCACCTCATCCGCCGCATCGTTCAAGGCGGCCGCGCCACCTACTACTGCCCACGCTGTCAGAAGTAGCCCGCCCCGCCATCCGCCGGGGCGAGCTTGCGATTACTTGCTGCCCGAGGCCAGGCGCTGCAGCTCGGCGAACTCGTCGCTGACCGCGAAGCGCAAGAGCTCGTCGATCTGCCGCTCGGCGCCCGGACCTTTGCGCCGCAGGGCGGTCACGGCGCTCTGCAGGTTGCCGGTGAGCAAGAGCCCCGCGTGGTGGCTGGCCAGGGTCAGCGTATCGGCGATGCCCTCGAAGTCGAGCGTCGCCGAGGCGCACTCCATGGCGTACGGCAGGACCTGCGGCTGCAGCTTGCTGGGGATGGCGCGCTTTTGGCGCTGCGCTTCGTTGACGATGCGCTTTTCGGCAAAGCCGAGCGGCGCATAATCCGGCACGTACTGCCGCACAAGCCCGCCGACCAGCACCCCGAGATCGTCAGGCGACAGCCGCAGCGGCAGCACCAGGTAGCTCTGCAGCAGCTTGAGCAGACCGCCGAGGAAAAACCGCCGCTCCGCCTCCGTCACGCCGCTGCCCTCGACCAGGGAGCTGCTGAGTACGAGCGACGGCGGCTCGGTCGGTTCGATGGTGTAAAGCGGCACCGCCCGCCCCTCGTCGTCCTTGCCCTGCGCCGCGGTCACGTACAGCTCGAAGTCGCCGACCCCGAGCTCCTGGGCGATGCGGTTGGCCAGCTCGCGCAGCGGATGCCCGGACCGCGGCAGCTTCTCCCGCTTGTCGACGCCCAGCGCCTGCAGCTTCTTGGCATCACTGCCGTAAAGCTTGCCGAGCGGCTCCTGCAAAAGCTTAAACAGCGCCCGGAAGCCCGGCGCCAGCCGCGACGGGTACAGCACATCATCGATCGCCGCGTCGCGCAGGCCGTCGCGCGTCGGATCCTTGCGCCCCGGCTGCCGATCGAGCCGCACCTGCAGCTCCGCCGGCACGACCCCGCCGAGCGCCGTGATCGCCCCCGCCGCCATCGCCGCCAGATCCGCGGTCCGCCGCCATAGGAAAATATCCAGCAGCGACTTATACAGCGCCGGATCGCGCGGCCGCTCGCGCAGTAGCGGCCGGAAGCGCCCGGCCGCCCGGTCCAGGTGGATGCGCAGCGACTGAAGATCGTTATGGCGCTCGTAGTAGCCGGCAAGCTCGCCGATGGCCAGCGGGTTGGCGGGATCGACATCCACCGCCTGCCGCAGCGCCTCCAGGGCCCCGCGCGAGTCACCGGACTCGTCGCTCAGCGCGGCGATGCGGTGGTAGAAGGCGATTTTCTTCTGCTTGTCGTCGGTGTATTTGACCAGACGGCGCAGCAGCGGCAGCGCCCCGGCGCCTTTTTTCTGCGCCAGGAACATGTCGCTGAGCTTGGTGAGCGCCAGCTGGTTCTGCGGCTGCAGCTGCAGCACCCGCGTGTATTGGGCGACGGACTGCTGCAGGTTGTCGAGATTCTCGGCGAAGATCTCGCCGAGCAAAAGGTGCACGGCGATAAGCTGCGCCGGCCGCTGCTCGACCTGGGCGTAGCGCTGCAGGTGTTCCACCGCCTGCTGCCACTCCCCATCGTCGGCGTACAGCTTGCCGATGGCGTAAAGGACGCCGGGGTTGCTCGGGCTCAAGGCGAGCGCCCGTCCCATCTCCTCTTTGGCGCGGGGGCGGTCGGCGAGCGGCCCGGCGTAGAGCAGCGCCAGCTCGGTGCGCAAGACGACCTCGTTGGCCGGCGAGAAATCGGGCTGCGACAGCCGGCTGGCGATAAGCTCCGCCAGCGCCTTGGCGTCTTCGAGCGTACTTGCGCTGCCGGCATACGAGCCGCGCAGGCGGCCGAACGCCTCCTCCCGCTGCGGCAAAAGGCGCAAGCCGGCGGCGAACGCGCGCCGGGCCCGCGGCAAGTCTTTGAGCAGCTCTTGCGCGACGACGCCGACCAGCATGTAGTGCAGGTAGCGCTCATCGAGATCGTGCAGGTGCTCCGCCAGCCCCTCCGCCGCATCGGCGACCGCGGCAAAGTTCTGATGGGCGATGGCGAAATGCAGCATGCCGCGCAGGCCGGCCAGGTGCTCGGGGAAGCGCTTGAGCGCTTGGCGGTAGGTCGCGATCACGTCGGTGGCCGGACGTCCCTGGGCGGCTTGCGCTTCGGCCGCGCGGACGAAGAACACCGCCGCGCTCTGCGCCTCGCTGTGCTCCGGAGCCAGCTCTTCGGTGATCACCGCCCCGAGCTCGCCGGCGCTAAGGTACAGCGTGGCGATCTGCGGCAGGTCGTCTTTGCGCAGCGCCGCCGCCAGCAAGTAGCGCAGCGCCGGCCGGCTGTGGCGATCGCGGTACAGCGCCAGCCGATAGTCGTTCTCCAGCTCATTGGCCACGGCCGAGGCATCGCCCTGCCCCTGCCAGACCAGACGCTGACGCAGACGCGCCCGATCGAGGTGGATGTGCACCGCGAACGCCGTATCGACCGCGGTGAGGCCCATCTGCTCGTACAGGTGGATGAGCTCGCCCCACTGCTCATGGGCGATGTAGTGCCGCTCTAGCGCGCGCATCGCGCTGTGGTTGTTGGCGTCGACGTTGAGGATGCTGCGGTAGGCCTCGATGATCGCCTCGCGGTGCGCCGCCGTCTCGCCGCCGCTCAGCGTCGCTAAAAGAGCCTGCCGCTCATACGCCGAGACGCGCGTCTGGATATCGGTGGCCTCTTTCAGCTCCGCCGCCGTAACCTTGGCCAGCTCATCGAGCATCCCCGCCGCCTGATAGGCACGCACCTGCGCCGAGCGCGCCACCGGATGACCCGGACGGATCTCCAGGGCCTGGGCGAACCGCTTGGCGGCCTGCGCCGGCTGGTGGTGCGCCTCCAGGTATTCGCCGGCCTGCAGGAGCAGCGCGAAGCGGACATCGTAGTCGGCTTCGTGGGCGAGCTCGTGTTCGATGATGTCCATCGCCTGGCCGGCCCGCCATGCGGTGGACCCGATCGTCTCCTCCAGCCCGAGCAGCGCCGGGTGATCCGGAGCAATGCGCCGCAGCTCGCGGTAGGTCAAGAGCGCGCCCGAGGCATCGCCCGACTCGTGCTCCTGCGCCGCGGCGAGCCGCAAGGCCCACATCATGCCTTCGGGCCGCTTCTGGCTGGCCTCGAACCGCGTCCGCAGCGCCGCGACCAGGTTGTGGGCCAGCGGGCTGTGGGCCAGCGCTTCGCTCGGCATCGCCACCGCCCGCTGGTGCAGCCGCAACAGGGCCGGACCGTGGCTCGGCTCGACGGCGAGCGCCCGCTGCAAGCTCTCTTCGACCGGACCGCTGCTCGGCGCCGCCACCGGGTGGCTGCGCTCCAAAAGGGCCCCGCGCAGCACCCACAGCTCCGCCGCCCGCGACGGCAATAGGCCGCGCTCGGCTTCGCCGCGCAAGATATCGGCGACCTGCTGGCTGAGGGTTTCGTCGGCGCGTCCGACCAGCTCGGCGGCCAGCGCCGCAAGGCGCCAGCGCAGCGCCGGCTGAAGGCTCGGCACCGTCGCCCCTGCGGGCGGGGGAGTACCAAGCTCGGTGAGGAGCCGCCGCGCCGCATCTTCGACCTGGCCGGCGCGCCACAAAAGCTGCATCGCCTCTTCGCGATAGCCGCTGTGCACGACTTCTTCGCTGCGCGACAGCGGCTCGGTCGTCGCGCCGGCGGCCGCAAACAGGATCTGCGCGGCCTCGCCAAAGCGCCCTTCGCCGACCAGCAGATCGGTGAGCATGGCCACCGCCGGCGGATAGTCGACGCGCGACTGCAACGCCGCCCGCAGCTCGACGATCGCTCCCGCCCGGCCTTCGGGTTGCTCCAGCAGCAGCCGCGCCGCCAGGACCCGCATGTACGCGCCCTGCGTCCCCGTCTGCCCTTCTTGCCGCCACATCGCCAGCAGATCTTCGGGCCGCCCGAGCGCCCGGCTCACCCGTTCGAGGAGCCGGCCCGTCACCGCGTCATGCTCCAGATCCGCCGCCGCGGCGATCGCCAGCGCCTGGGTGAGCGCGCCCTTGGCCTCCGCCAGCTTGCCGGCCCGCTGCAGCACTTCACCGGCGCTGGTCAACGCCAGGCTGCGCTGCGCCGCGTCGCGGACCGACTCGCTGAGCCGGGTGTACGTCGCCGCGGCCGCCGGCAGATCGCCGGAGCGCTCCTGCTCCTGCGCCAGATCCTCCATCGACAGCGAGTCGCCGGCTTGGGCGGACTCGGTAAATGCCGCCAGCCGGTCGCCGGCCGCGGCGCCTGAACCGAGCGCCAGCGCGGCCTGCCGCAGCAGCGCCGCCCGAAGTCCCGTCGGCAGAGGTAGGGTGAGCAGCGCCCGCTCGGCCTTGAGCAGCGGCGTTTCGTCTTTGCGAACCTTGGGCAGGCGGCTGGCGACTCGCAGCAGGCCAAGGCCCGCCGCAAAGCCGCTCTTTTTAGCTTGGCCGTCCGCCAGCACGGCTTCGTAGCGGGTCATGGCCGCGCTGTCACGGCCCGCCAGCTCGTCCAGGCGCGCCCGCTCGATGACCAGCGCCGTGCGCAGGGTCCCCTGGGGGGCAAATAGATCAATCGTGCTGTCGAGAGCCGGGATCAGATCGCCGGCCTCCTGCTGCGCGATCGCCACATCGGCCAGGCCCCACAGCGCGGCCATCACGCCGGGCTTGGCTGCGGTCTTCTGACCCACGCGCGCCTCGCGCAGGATCTCCTGATACGCCGTGCGCGCATCCGAGAGCTGGCCTTGGACGCGCAGCAGCTCGCTGCGCGGCAGCAAGAGACCGGCCCGCTCGGCGGCGCTGCTGAGCTCCAGCTCGCGCTCTAGGAGCGCTGCCGCCTCATCGGGCTGGGCCGCCGGTCCGGGCCACGCCAGCTCCCGCCGCAGACCGCGCATCGCCGGACGGGCGGTCGGCAAGAGCTCGAGCGCCTGACGGTAGCGCTCTTGCGCGTCCGCGGGTTCGTGCAGCGCATCGGCCTGCTGCGCGGCGGCGCAAGACAGCTTGGCGGCGCGCGCCGGATCGCGGCCGGCCTGGCGCTTGGCCTCGACATCGAGCAGGGTGAAAAAGTGGCGCCGGGTCGCCGCCTCGATCCCGGTCGAGCCGCTGGCGGCCGGAGCGGCCGGAGCGGGCAGCTTATCGACCGTGGGCAACGGCAGCCGGCGCGGCACGATCGGCGTGCCGCGGTTCCGCGCCGGCGCGGCGGCGGCCGGGGGAGCGGTCGGACTCGGCGCCGGGCTCACCACCGGACTTACCGCCGGCGATGAGGCGGCCAGGTTCTCCAGCGAGACGGGTTTCAGCGCCGAGCCGCTCATGGCTCCGGCTGGGAGACCGCCTTCGTAGCCGACCTCGGGCGTCTGCGCGCTGGTCGAGGTGGCACCGGCCGCATTGGCGAGGGCGGGCGGGCCATGGCCTGGCTCATCGGCGACTATCTGGATGGTCTGGGCGGGTGCCGGGCTGGCCGCGGCGCCGGCGAGCGCCGGCTTCTCGTCCGCGGCGCCCAGGCGCGGGCCGGCCACCGGCGCCACCGGCGGCGGCGGCAGCGGTGCCACGTCCGAGGCCGATTCACCGGGCGAGTGCGCCGGACTCGCGGACCGCGCCGCAGTTGCGCCCTGCACCGGCACCCCGAGCGGCGTCGCCGGCAGATCGATGCCGACAAACAGATCCGCCAGCGGATCGACCTCGACCGGCTTGGCGGCAGCGGGCGGGGCGGCAAGCGGCGGCGTAAGATTGCCAGCTGCCTTGGCCGCCGCCGATTCGATCTGGATCTCGTACCCTTCGTCCTCTGCCGCTTCGGAGGCGGCGCGGGCGGCGTAGCCAGTCGAGTCGGAGGTGGTCACGACCGCTTCCAACAAGCGCTGCTTCTGCGCCGCCAGGGCATCGCCGCCGCTCTGCGCGCTGACCGGCCGCAGGTTCGGAGCCGACGGCGGCCGCGCGAGATCGATCTCCAGCTGCAGGTTGTCGACCACGGACATCGGCGGCGGCGGCAGCGGCGCCGCATCGGCTTCACCGGCGGGCTTGGCCGGGGGCGGGGCAGCCACCGGGGCCGCGATGGCCACGGGCCGAGCCGGCGCCGGCGCCGGCTCGGGAGCTGACGCGGGAATGCGGCTCGCCGCGATCGGCTCCGACAGCTCGGGCGGCAGCTCGTTCTCCGCCAGGAACGTCGGGTCCCACTCGTCGATCGCCTTATCCCAGTCGAAGTCGTCCCCGCCGACCGCAAGGCCGGCGAGCGGGTTGTCTGGGCTATCGGGCTTTTTGCCGTCTTGGTTAGCCGGGGGCACGTCCGTTCTCCTAGTCACTCAGGCCAAGCTCGCGGCGCAGGCTCTGCATCTCCGCCGAAACGCTGAACGCGCACAGCGCGCGCGCCGTCTGTCCGCCAGCGCCGCCGTCGCGCAAGCTGATACCCAGATCGTCCATCGCCGCCACGAGGTTGCCCGTAATCGAAAGCGCCAGCTGAACACTGCCGAGCAGCACCGCCTGCTGCCAGCTCACGATGAAGTCTCTGCCCTCATTGCCGGCCAGCGGCGACAACCGGTTGGCCATCGCCCGCAGCGCGCCGCGTTCCTTCCGGCTGATGACGCGGTCCAGGGCCCGGTTTCGCTCATCGAGCCGGGAGCGGATCTCGGCCGGCAGGGCGGGTCCGGGGACCTGCGCCAGGGCGCAGCAAGAGGCAATAAAGAGCAGCACCTCATTGGCATCGCCGTCGAGCGGACCCATGCGATCGGGCAACAGCGCCAGCCGCCGCACCAGCCGGAAAAACAGCGCCGGCGGCATCGTCGCCAGCGGGCCGGTGTAGCTGCTGCCGCAGACCAGGTTGTTGCCGGAGATCTGACACAGGTCTTTCTCGCGGGCCATAAACAGGCCGTAGCTCAGCGTCATCCCGGTCGAGCCGAGCCCGAAGCGGGTGGCCAGCTGATCCACGATCGCCCAGCTCGATGGAATCTCTTTGGCGTTGAGGCGCTCTTTGGGCTGCACCCCCAGCGCCGAGAGCTCCGGCCCAAGGATGCGGTTGGCGCTCTCGGCCAGCTCGCCCCACAGCTCGGCCAGCACGCCCCGCGCTTCGCCGGGGAAGGCGACGGTCCGCAGCGGCGGTCCCACCGAGCGGCTCGGCACCTTCAGGCCGGGCGGCGCGACCGCCGGCGGGGCGGGCTGTCCGACGGCCGAAAGCACCAGGCTCTGCGCCTGGTGCGCCAGGCTGTGCAGATCGTTTAAGCGATGCCACTTGAAGATCAGGGTGAGCGCCTGCAGCGGCTGTGGATCGAGCTTCGCCTCCGGGCTGGTCATCGCCGTGACGCGCCGCCGCGCTTCCGCCGCTGCCCGCACGAACGTCGCCGGCGGGCGCGACATCTCACCTGTGCGCTGAGCCAGGGCGATGATGCGCTCCAGCGCCGGCAGCGACAGCGGGACCTCTTTGAGCACTTGCTCGACGACGACGATCGCGGCGGCGGGATCGGCGGCGTGCTTCTCCAGCGCATCGGCCAGCTCCAAGGACACGCTCTGCCGCTCTTCCGTGCACGCCGGATCGGCGGGGATCTTGTCGAGGAGCTCGCGCAGGGTCGCGACGGACTCGGCGGGCTGGCCAACCTGGAGCTGAAGCTCGCTCAGCCGGCGGTACTGGACGATCTGCGCCCGCACCTCTTCCACGTTGTCGACTTCGCCGCCGCGCAGGGCGCGATAGTGCTGGCCGAACTCGATGGCCTGCCGCAGGTGGGCGGCGGCGCGGGCGGGAGCCGTCGCCGCGAGCAGCTTGGCCACCGCGGCATGCGCGCTCTGCCGCTCCGCCGGCTTGGGATCGAGCTGCAGGAACCGCTCGTAGTGATGGATCGCCGCCTCGCTGTCGCCGTACTGGCCGCGCAGCTCGGCGAGCCAGAGGTGCGACAAGGCATTGTCCGGCTCAAGCTGGAGCAGGGCCCGCAGATCGCTCTCGGCCTCTTGATCCTGGCCCGACTGCCGCGACAGGCCCGCCCGCTGGAGCAGCAGCGACACCCGCAAGGTCTGCTCGCTGCGCTGCTGCGCCTCATCCCCGCTGCGGGGAGCGAGCGCCAGCCGGAACGTCAGAAGCTCCAGCAGCGGCCCCGGATCGCTGCCCTCTTCGGCGCGCCGGGTGAGCAGCGGGTGCAGCTCCGCCAGCGCCGCGGAGTCATAGGGCCGGCTGTCCAAGACGGTCCGCAATGCCGCCGCCGCGCCGTCGCTGTCGCCGACGCGCAAGAGCAGCTGCGCCGCTTCGGAGTAAAACTCCGCCCGCGCCTCGTCGTCGCCGAGCTCGCCGGCGAGCCGCAGCGTGTACTGGGCATACGCCTGCACCCGCGCCGCCGATTCCGGGGTCAGCGGTTCGCTGCTGTTCCGATCCATCTCGGCTTCGGTCGGAATCGTCGCCTGGCGCAGCAGCAGCAGCGCCAGGATGTTGCGCGGATCCAGATCCAGAGCCCGCAGCGCGCACAGCGCCGCGTTGTGGCAGCAGTTGGCGCGCGTCGCGGCATCGACCTCGATGCCTTGGGTCTCGGTCGCCTGCAGCAGCCAGACCTCGGCTTCGAGCAGGGTCCACTGCAGCCGATCGTCGAGATCGCCGGGCTGGCACATCGCAAGACGCGCGCGCAGCGCCGGGAGGACCTCCGGCACGCGGGCCAGCTGCTCCGCCAGCGCCGGGTCGGCCAGCAGATCGCACAGCGGCACCACGACCTGCGGCACATCACCGAGCAGGCGGTAGGCGCTGATGAGCCGCCGCGCCGCCTCGGCTTGCTGCGCCGGCTCGTCTTCGTTCAGTACGCCCAAAAGTCCGGCGCGCAGCCACAGCTCGCCCACCGCCGCCTTGGGCTCGCTGTCGCCCAGAGTGCCCAGGTGCTGCGCCAGGGCCGCCAGCACCGCCCCCTGCTGCTTGCCGTCTTCGCGCTTCTGCGCCACCCGCAGGCGGCCCAGCTCCAGCATCGCCACCGCTTCGGGATAAGCCGGCGGCTCGGCCGGCGGCGGCGCCTGCGGCTCGCCCACCAGGCTGTTGCGGGCTTTGCCGAGCTGCCCTTCGGCGCGCTCGAGCACGCTGCTCGCGGTGGTGGTCTGAACGGTCAAAAACGCCCGCTCTTCATTAAGCAGCGCGTCGATGATCCGCCCGAGCGGCTCGTCCGGCAAAAGCGAGTCGAGCAGCCCGTCGAGCACCTCGGGCAGGGCCTTGTAGTTGCGCTTCTGCATGAGCGCCCGCAGCCGTCCCAGGGCCGCGTTGGCGGCAGCGGGGCTCGGCACCGGCAGCGTCTGCAGAGCCTGCGCGAAGGCCTCGTCCACCTCGACCGGGCGATGCGGCTGCAGCTCTTCGCGCAGCTCGCCGAGCCGCAAAAGGACATCGGCGCGCCCGCCGCCTTGAGGCATCGCCTCCGCCAGCTGCTCCAGCGCGGTGAGCAGCTTGGGCATATCGTTCTGCCGCCGGTACTGCCGCACGAGGCCGCGCAGCGCCGGGGCGTAGCCGGGCCGCTGCGCCAGGATAGACCGATAGACGGCCGCGGCTTGACCCGCCTGCTCGGGATCGTTTTGCAGCAGCTCGGCGAGCTTCACCTGCAGCTGCAAGAGGCGCTGCGCCGCGTCACTCTTGCTGTTATCGCCGCGCGGCAGCGCTGCCGCCGCGACCTCGGCTTGTTTCTGCCACAGCGCCGCCAGCTCGCCGTGGCGATCGGTGGCCAGAAGCAGCCGCTCCATCGGCTCCAGCGCCTGCGGCTCGCCCGGGCGGTGCTTCAAGACTTCCTGGTAGAGCGCCACCGCCGCCGCCTGATCCGTCGCGGTGATAAGCTCGGCGCGCCGCAGCAGGTCCCAGGGCCGCGGGGTGCCAAAGCCCAGCTTCTGCTCCTGCTGCTCGATCGCCGCAAGGGCCGCGGCCTCCTGCGCCGCATCGCCGCTGCGCCGCGCCAGCAAGACCGCGCGGCGCAAAAGCCGCAGATCGGTCGGCGACTCTTGGATCAGCACCTGGAGCGCGGCGAGCGCCTTGGCGGGCTCGTCGAGCAGCTCGCCATATAGATCGACCAGCGCCTGGCGCAGGCGCTGCGTCTCTTCTTGCCGCTGCGCTTTCGCCTCCGCGCTGACCGCGGCCGCATCGTCGGGCTTGGCGCTGAGCCGCTGCTCGTACAGGGCCGCCAGTTCGGCGAAGCGGCGGCCGCGCTGCCGCAGGTGTTCGTTGGCGGTTGCCAGCAGCTGGGTGAGGACCCGCGAGTGCTCGCTCGCCGGCGCTTCGGTATCGACAAGCTGCGCCGCGGCGACCAGCGTTTCCTGGCTGCGCTTCAGATCGCCGGCGCGCAGGAGCAGATCGGCGGAGAGCAAGAGCGCCTCCACCGCCCACAGGTGGTCGCTCTGTTTCTCGCCGCTGGTGCTGGCTAGACCCTGCACCGCCAGCTGCGCCTCATCCCGCAGCAGCTGCGCCAGCCCGCTGAGATCCTGGGTGCGCAGCATCCGCCGCTGCCGCCCGAGCATGAGGAGCAAGTGCGCCGGCGTCTGCTCGGCGATGCGCTGCTCCAGCTCATCCGCTTCGCCATCCTGGCCGGCGTGGCGCAACGCCAGGGCGCGCTTGAGCCACAGCCCGACCGGCGGCGGTCCGTCGGTGCCGCGCGAGATGCGCAGCTGATCTTCGCGGTGCTGCAGCAGGATCGCCAGATCGGCGTGGCGCCCCTGCGCCTCGGCCATGGCAATCAGATCCGGCATGATCAGCGGATCGCCGGGTGACTTCTGCTGCGCCTTGTCGAGATACTGCCAGGCCAGCTCGGCGTTGCCGAGCCGCTCGCGCGCCAGCGTCGCCTGCCAGCGGCGGATCGCCACGACCTGATCGATGAGCACCGGGCGCCGCTGCGCCGTCGCCTGCTGCGCCTGCAGCTCCAAGATCTCGGCCCGGACCTCCAGGGCGGCGAGGCAGTCGGGGATGCGCCCGGAGGCCGCGGTGATGCGGACGATCTCGTCGATGACGCGCGCTTGATCGATGCCGACGTCATAGGCGTCGTGGAGGTAGGAGAGCACCCGATCGAGATCGCCGGGCGGGCCGCCGGTCTTTTCGGCGGCGCGGTTGTGCTCTTCTTCGATTCGCGCCTGTTCGATGAGCAGCGCCACCCGGCGTCCCGGCTCGTGCGTGGCGCTGGCCAGATCGCGGTACAGGGTGAGCAGATCTTCGCTCGGGCGGCCGCTCGCCCCCGCCGGTCCGGCCTGGCGGGTGAGGAGCTTCTCCAGCGCAGCGAGCGGGGCGAGCGCCGTGCGATCGAGCTCGTGCGCCGTCCGATAACAGATGATCGCCTCTTCGATCTCGCCGAGCAGGTCTTCGAGGATGTGGCCCTTCTCGGTCCACACCTCGGCGCGCTCGCGCTGGGTCGAAGCGTAGCGGGCCTCGGTATCGAGCAGCTTGAGCAGGCTCGGCCACAGGCTGCGGCGGTAGTAGATGCGGCGCAGGGCCCAAAGGTTTGGCCGCAGCGACGGATCGGTGGCCATGGCGGTGCCATAAGCCCGCGCCACGTCCCCTTCATCGGAGATGCTGCGCTCCGCGTGCACGGCCAGCTCGTGCTGCAGCACCGCCGAGTGCTGCTTGCGCGTCTCATCTTGGCGCTCGCGCTCATAGAACGCCGCCCGATCGCGCGGGGTCTCATTGCGCGCCCGGCGGGTGATGAGATCTACCGGATCGGGCGCCCCGGCCAGCCCCTCATCCTCGGAGAGGATCGGCTCGGCATCGAGGATCTCGATCACGTCGGCGCTGCTATCGGCGCGGCGCCCGATCACGTCGGCGTCGGCGTCGAACGCCACCTCGGCTTCGTCGAGCGCGGCGATCACCGCGTCCGGGTCGTCGGGGGCTCCGCTACGCAACACGCTCGGCGAGGTAGGCTCGGAGTCACTGTGCTTCATCAGATCCGGAGAGCTATCGGTGGAGGCCATGCGCGCTTCTGCTCGTAGAAGACCTTGGTGCCCCATCTCCTATCCCATCACCCGCTGTCGCTGCGTTCCTGCAAACCCCGCGGCCGTTATGCCGCCGGGTTCCTGCCCACCGCCTACAGGCTCGACCGACAACGATGGATAAAAATGGGTGCACTATGTCAGGGTTCGAGTATCTAGTATCGACAGCCATATAGCCCACTGTCAAACCAAAGCGCCCGCGCTGTATCGGCAGCCAAACCGAGAATCATGGCAGTAAGCCTGGCGCCCCCTGCGCGCATCCTACGTGCGCGTACCCTGCGCTGCGCGCACCCTGCGGTCGCGGGCGACCTGACCCACACCTCCGTCGAGCATGGAGTAAACGTGCGCCTAGGTAGGTGAAAAAACTATAGCCTTTGGATAAGGAACGTGATGCAAGTTTGGGTGCATGTTTGGCGATATGCTGCCAGGTGGTTGTTTGTCGGCCGTTAGTTGAGCCGGGCCCGGCCCTTATTGCGTCTTGGTTGAGCTTTCGCTGAGCCCCATGTATGAGCCTCTGCAGCACCCCGCAAGCCCGCGCGGCGACAATGAAACCCCGACTGACAGCGCGGCGGCGGTAGCGGCCACAGGGGCGGGCGGGCCGACCGGGCAGGCGCGCAACCGCCGCCGCTTGGCCGATGACTACCGTGACGGCCGAGTGATCCTGCGCGGCCGGCCGGCGCATCTGAAAATCGAGCTCACCAACTTCTGCAACCTCGCCTGTCCGATGTGTCCGCACAGCCAGATGCAGCGGCCGGTCGGGTACATGACGCCGGAGCTCTTCCGCTCGATCCTCGATCAAGCGGCGCCGGAGCTGGAGTTTGCCTACCTGCATCATCTTGGCGAGTCGCTGTTCCACCCGCGCATCGGCGAGCTCATCACCTATGGCAAGCGCCGCGGGGCGGCGATGGGTCTGTCGACCAACGCGACGTTTCTGACCGCCGGCAAGACCGCGGCGCTGCTCGATAGCGGTCTGGACTTTTTGGTCATCTCGCTCGACGCCAACAGTCCGGAGAGCTACGCCCAGATGCGCCGCGGCGGCGACTTCCGCCGCACGGTCGGCAACGTCCGCCGCCTGTTCGCGGAAAAGCACGCCAAAAAGAGCCCCTTGAACGTCGTCGTGCAGATGATCGTCAGCGCCCACAACCAGCACGAGGTCGCCGACTTCGCCCGCGCCTGGGACGGCCAGGTCGTCCTCAAGGTCGCACGCGACTGGGCCGGCCAGGTTCCTTTGAGCGCGCTCTTGCGCCCGCGCCGATCGGCTACCGCCGGCGCCGCCGGCACCGCGCCCGGTCCGTCTCAGCCCGCCGCCGCAGAGCCGTTTTCTTCGGCCGATCCAAGCCGCGCCGCGCCGCCCGAGCACGCCACGGCGGCGCCGCCCGCGTCCGAGCCGGGTCCCTGCCGGATGCTCTGGACCGAGCTCACGGTGCTCTGGGACGGCAAGGTGGTGCCGTGCGCCAACGTCTATGAGCACCAGAACCTGCTCGGCGATCTGCGCACCCAGACGCTGGCCGAGATCTGGAACGGACCGCCGATGCAGGCGCTGCGCCGCGCCCACCTGGCGAGCGCCGTCGCGCAAATCCCGGTCTGCCGCAGCTGTCCCCGCCATCCTTTCGATCGCCAGGATTTCATAGCGGTCGATCAGCTGACTCAGCGTCTGCGAAATTATGTCGGCGTGGACTTGACGCCGCGGCCTGGGCTGTCGTGACTTGACGCTGCGGCGGGTTCAAGGCGGGTTTTGGCCCCATGGACTTGGCCGCTGCGGAGAAACGGCCGATGCGCGGCGCACTGCCAATTGACCGCGGTTCGCCTAGCTGATAGCGTCGGCAGCTATGAGCTTTAGCATCGGTGGACATCTAGTCGCAGAGGAGCTGCACCGCGCCGGCGTGCGCGATCTCTTCACCCTATGTGGCGGGCACATCGCCCCGATTTATGACGGCTGCCTGCGTTACGGCATCCGCATGATCGACACCCGGCATGAGCAGGCCGCGGCCCATGCCGGCGACGGCTATGCCCGCCTGACCCGCGGACCCGGCGTGGCGCTGGTCACCGCCGGCCCGGGCGTGACCGATGCGGTGACCGGAATCGCCAACGCCTTCCAGGCGCAGTCGCCGCTCATCGTGCTCGGCGGCGCGGCGGAGGTTCGCTCGGCGGGGCGCGGGGCGCTGCAGGAGATGGAGCAGCTGCCGATGATGCGGTCGATCACCAAGTGGTGCGCCACGGCCAGCGATCCGCGCCGCCTGCGCGAGCTGGTCCAGACCGCGATCCGCCAGGCGGTGGGCGGGGTGCCGGGCCCGGTGTTCCTCGAGCTGCCGTTTGACATCCTGATGGCGCAGGTCGATGCCAACGAGCTGGTCGTTCCCCCGGTGCTGCCGCCGTGGCCGCGCACCCAGGCGGCGACCGAGCAGGTGGAGCAAGCGGCGGCGCTGCTGCAGGCGGCGAGCAAGCCGGTGATCTTCGCCGGCTCGCAGGTGTACTGGGACGGCGCCGCGGCGGCGCTCGATCGGCTGTGTCAGGCGACGAACATCCCGGTGGTCTGCAACGGCATGGGCCGCGGCGTGCTGCCGGCGGATCATCCGCAGACGCTGAGCCTGGCGCGCAAGAAGGCGCTGCGCTCCACGGATCTGGTCCTGGTCATCGGCACGCCGCTCGATTTCCGGGTGGGCTTCGGCGCCAGCATCAACCCGGCGGCCAAGATCATCCAGCTTGACCGCGACGTGATGCAGCTCGGCAAAAACCGCGCGACCGATCTGGCGCTCGGCGGACACGTGGACCTGGTGCTGGCGCAGCTGCACGCGGCTCTAGGCGGCGGCGCGGCCTTGCGGGATCGCTTCGCGCCCTGGCTGTCCGAGCTGCGCGCCGAGGAACATAAGCAGCACGGCCAGCTCGCCGCGCATATGCACGCGAGCGGGCGCCCGATCAACCACTACCAGCTCGCCGGCGCGCTGTCTGAGGCGCTGGGCGCCGGGCCGCAGGGACGCGGCCGGATCGCCGACGACGTGATCCTCATCGGCGACGGTGGCGACGTGGTCGCGCTGGCGTCCAAAGTGATTCCGCTGGCGCGGCCGGGGCAGTGGCTGGATCCCGGCCCGCTCGGCTGCCTGGGCGTCGGCGCGCCGTTCGCGCTGGCGGCCAAAGCGCTCGATCCGAACAACCAGAAGCGCGTCGTGGTGCTGTCCGGCGACGGCTCGTTTGGCTTGAACGGCTTTGACTTCGAGACCTGCGTGCGCTTCGGCTTCAAGGTCACGATCGTCGTCGGCAACGACGCCGCCTGGGGTCAGATCCGCGGGCCCCAGGTGATGCTGTTTGGCAGCGAGCGCGCGCCCGCGACCAAGCTGGCCCCGGTGCGCTACGATCGCATCGTCGAAGCGTTCGGCGGCGTGGGGTTCCATGTGGAAGACGCGGCCGACCTTGGCAGCACGCTGAAAAAAGCGCTGGAGAGCCCGCAGGTGGCGTGCGTCAACGTCGCCCTCGATCCGGAGTTCGTCGTCGCCTCCGGCGCCGCCAAGCTGACGGTTTGAGGCGCCGCGCGGCTTCCGGTCCGCCGCCGGTCCGCCGCCGGTCCGCCGATCGGATGGCGTTGACGCAGCGGACAAGCCGCTCGGCACTCGCGGCCATATTGTGAGTGCCCTCGATGTGTTAAACTGGCGGGGCCGATGCCGCAAAGCGCGCCGCCTTCTCCTCCTTTTGTGACGCAAGCGTCTCCGCTGCCGGCGGCGCCGCCGCCCGATGCGGCGGCCAAAGGCGCGGCCGCACCTCCCTCCACGGCCTCGCCCACCGTCGAGATGCGCCTGCAGACGCTGCTCAGCCAGAGCAGCGTCCCGACCCTGGACGAGCTCGTGCAGCTTTTGGCCCGCGAGCTCGCCGAGGCGCCGCCCAAGGCCGAGCATGCCGAGCTCTCGGTCCGGGTGGCGCTGCTCATGTGGGACGGCTACGGCAAGGTGAGCGCGGCGCTGGAGCTGTTGGACGGGGTGGAGCATCCGGTGGCCACGGCTCTGCGGCTGCAGGCGGCGATCGAAGAAGACGCCGGCCGGCAAGGCGACGCCAAGGAGCCGCAGGCGCTGCTCACCCACGCGGTGCGCCTGCACAGCCGCGGCGATGAGCTGGCGCGGGCGGAGCTCGGGGAGCTGCTCCTGTGGAGCGGCGCGTACGAGCAGGCGGCCGAGCTTTTGGTCACGCCGGCGACCCTCCGGCTGCGGGCGCTTTCGCTGTGGCTGCAAGGACGGCTCGACGCGGCGGCCGAACAGCTGACCAGCAGCGCGGAGCCGAGCGATCTGCTGTGGGCGGCCCTGCTGCTCGAGCTGGAGGAGCTGCGCACCGGCAACACCGAGCTTTCCTCCCGCCGCGACCGCTTGCTCCACCGGGTGATTGAAGCCACGGAGCAGGTTGCCGATGGGATGAGCGGACTGCCGGGCGGGCCGCTGGAACAGCTATCCGGCACCCAGCGTCTGCGCGCCCTCGAATCGCTGTTGCTGCTGCCGGAAGTGGGCGGGGAAGACCGCCTGCGGCTGCTGCGCCAGCGGCTGCAGCTTTTTGGCGGGGCGGCGGCCCTTTCCGGATCGCGACCGCCGCACGAGCACCCGGATCTCATCGCCGCCGCGACCCAGGTCGCCGACCACCTGGAGCAACAGGGCACGGCGGCGGCGGCGCGGGAAGCGGCCAGCCTGTCAGCGGCCATCGTGCGCCTGGTGACCTCCCACCCGACGGCAGGGGCGCAGGCGGTGGTGCTCGGCGCGCTGCACCGCTGCGCCCGGATGCAGGAGCGCGCCGGCGACTTCGCTGAAGCCGCTCAGGCGTGGGCGGCGATCGCCGACCGCACCGCGGAGCGCGGCGCTGTCGCCAGCGGGCAAGATACCGCGGCGCTCTCGGCAACTTGGGAGCTCGGACCGCCGCTGTCGGCGCTGACCTACCTGCGGCGCGCGGCCGAGCTATGGCTGCTCAAAGCGTCGATGCCCGCCGGGACCGCCGAGGACGCGACGCGCGGCGAGGAGCCGCACGCCAAGGCCGAAGCGCTTTTCGCCCGCCTCAGCGAGCTTCAGCCGAGCGATGAAGTCGCAGTCCTCATGCGGCTGTACCTGCTCCTCCGCAGCGGCCGCCACCGGCGCGCCGAGATCCCCGCCGCCCTCGCCCAGTGCGCCCAGGCCGCCGCTGCCGGGAGCCGCGAGCAGGCGCTGCTCGCCGCCCGCTCGGCGCGCGCCAGCGAGGTGCTGCGCGTTCCGTACGGCACGCTTCCGGAGCCGGCCTCGGAGCTCGCCGACCGCTCGACGCTGGAGGCGATGGCCCGCCGGCACCGGCGTCAGAACCAGTATCCGCAGCTTATCGCCGACTATCGCCGACTCGCCAGCCTGGCTGCTACTTTCGGCGAAGCCACCGCCGCCCAGCAGAGCGGAACCTATCTGAGCGTCGCTACGGCGCTGGCGCTGAGCTTTTTGGGCGAATCCGGAGCGGCCGGGCCAAAGGACGGCAGCGCCCAGCAAGCGGCCGCGAGCCTCCTTGAGCTCCAGCAGCCGGCCGAGCGCTACGCCGACCAGCCGGGCGGGGTGCTCATCGCCGCGACTCGCGTGCTGACGCTACAGCGGCTCGGGCGCTACCCCGAGCTTACCACCGCGCTCCAGACGCTCATCAGCCGCACCCGCAGCCCGGAGACCCAGACCCACCTGTACCGGCAGCTTGGCACCCACGCCGCGGAGCACACGAGCGACTTCGCCCTTGCCGAGAGCTGCTACAACCAAGTCCTGGCGCGGCGTTCCACCGACGTGGTGGCTCTGCACGCCCTGGCGCGGCTGCTGCAGCAGCGCGGGGAGATAGACGAAGCGGTGGCGCTGCTTGAACGGGCGGTCCAGGCGGCGCTGCAGCTGCCGGGACTTCAGCCCGACGCGACGACCGGACAGGCGCCATCGACCCTGGGGCTCCTGGCGCCGCGCTACGGGCTGGGCGAGAGCAAGGTTCCCATCGGCACGCAAGCCGCAGCGCTGCTGGCCTGCGAGCTCGGGGCCCTGCACGAGCACAAGGCGCAGGCGGCGACCTCCGAGGTCGAGATCCTCACCGCCATGGAGCACGCGGTGAGCTGCTACGAAGAGGCGCTGCGCCGCGATACGCGCTGCCGCCCCGCCGCCCGCGCGCTGGTGGCGCTTTACCGCACGCTGCAGCGGCCGACCGAGCTGCTCACCGCCATGGCCCGCCTGTTGCCGCTTCTCCGCGACGATGGGCAGCGGCTGGCGCTGCTGCTCGAGATCGGCCAGGGGGCGCAAGAGCGGGCCACGAGCGGTCAGGACAGCCCGGAGGTGGTCGAGTACGCGACCGAGCAGGCGATCAACGCGTTCACCGAAGCCCTGGCGCTGGAACCTGCGCATGAGGGCGCCCTCACGCAGCTTATCGCACTCTGCCAGCAGGGCGGACGCTGGGCGCTGCTCGCCGAGACCCTGGAGCGCGCTCCGGCGACCCCGCTGATTCTGACGGCGCTGCGCCAGGCCTATGAGAACCTCAGCCAGTCCGGCGACATCGCGCGGGTGCGCGAAAAAGAGCTGAGCCTCATCACCGACCCCAAGGAGCGCATCGCCGCAGCACGCGCCCTGGCGGAGCTCTATCAGAAGTTCGGTCAGCCCGATAACGAGGTGCGCGCCTGGGAGCGGCTCTATGAGCTGGCCCCCGAGGAGCTGTGGCACGATGAGAAGGTGCTGCTGGCGCTGGAGAAGCACTACGGCAGCGCCGGCCGGCATACCGAACAGGCGGCGCTTTTAGCCCGCGCCCTGGGCCATGTGCAGGACAAGCTCGCCCGCGAATCGAGCGACGCCGACTCCCCCGCCCAGACCGAGCTGAAAGAACAGCAGCGGACCCTGCTCCTGCGGTTTGCCGGGGTGCAGCGCGACTCCCTGGCGTCCCCCGATCAGGCGATTGCGAGCTATGAGCTGATCGTCGCGGCGTGGCCGCAAGAGCGCCAGGCGCTGCAGGCGCTGGCCGGGCTCTACGGCAAGGCCGAGCGCAACCCGGATTTCAAGCGCGTCCTCTTGCAGCTGCTGGAGCTCACGACGGAGGCGGGCGAGCGGTCGCGCGTCTTGCAGC
>CALFML010000101.1 GCA_937879845.1 uncultured Myxococcales bacterium | reverse complement strand
TGAGTGCGGGGATCTGCAGGTGCTGCCGCTGTGCGGCGATCACCTCAACACCAACACCGGGGACGAGTGGGACACGCTCCCATTTATCGTCCGGCAGGCCGAGGGCGCCGGCAGCTTTTTTTCGATGGTGGACTGCAAGCTCACCTCCGGCCACATCGCCCTGGCGCGGACGTTCGTGCCGCGGCCGGGAATCATCGGCTGGACCAACAACGCCCAGGACTGGAGCCACATGAGCCCCGGCGCCCCCGAGCGCACGCAGGGCACAAACGAGTTTGTCGGCAGCATGCGCGAGGGCATAGCGGCGCTCGGCTCGCTGTGGGGACGGCCGGCGGCGGTGGTGCTGTGCGCCGGCGGCTTTTCGTTCCACGGGGAGCGCAAGTGGCTCAACCGGCGCATCTTCTGCGTCGATGGCGAGCGCGTGGCCAAGGCGATCGGCGGCATCTATCCGGATCAGCGCTTCTTCGCCGGACGGCCGGGTCAGACGTTCGTTATGGAAGGCAACCAGCTAAAGCGCGTGGACAAGCAGGCGCCGTTTCTCACCACCACCGCGCCCAATACCTGGCCGCTGCGGGAAAAGACGCCGATGAAAGAGTTTCCCGACTACGCGCCCGCCACCGGCCGGGGTGAGCTCACGCCGGCGGAGCTGCAGCGGTTGCCGCACAAGCTGAGCGAGTTCGCCGGCTCGCTCGTCGGCAGCGGCTTGTTCAAAAACCTCTACTCGCTGCTCGAAGTCGAGGGCGAGGGCCGCATGGGCACGTTCGTCTTCGTGCTGCGCCAGGGCGAAGGTCGCGCGCCGCTAGTGTACATGTACAACCCCAGCGGCTGCAGCTTCGAGCTTGTTCCGGCGCCAGAGCCGCGGCAGGCGTTCATCGCCGGCATGGAGTGCTGGGCGACCGATCTGCTCGCGGTCTTGAGCGGCGAGCTCGGGGTCATCGCGCTGCTCTTTGGCCGGGCGGGGGTCTGGAACACGCTGCCGGGCCGCTTCAACTTCGATATCTTCGGGGAGCTTCACCGCATCAGCCATCCCCTGCGGCGGCCCGCCGAGTACCTGCGGATCTATGAGCGGCTGCTCGGCGACCTGAGCCCGCAGAGTCCATCCGTCCTGCATCGCAGCAGCTAGGAGCATGCGGTCGAAAAATGGGCTGCTTTCTGGCTGCGCCGCGGGGCCCGTCGCCGGCGGCACCCCACAGCTAGCGCGCCGAGGGCCCCGCCTCCGGCGCCACCCGCTGAGGGTCAAAATGTCACGGCGGAGTGGGGGGCGTCGGTCGTTATAAGCTCGGCAGGATGACGCGGGCGGGGGCTTCGATGCGGTAGATGAGCTGCAGCTCGCGCGTGGCGCGCGGCGGCAGCTCCAGCGGCAGCTTGGCCAGGCCGTCTTTGGTGTCAAAGTGCGCGCCGGTGGCCTGGAGCAGCGTGACCTCGACATCGCGCAGCTCGCTCACCGGGATGCGCTCGGTCAAGCTCAGGCGCTGCGCGCTGCCGCTGAGGTTGCTGACGAACAGCTTCACGGTCCGCGTGATCTTCTGGGTACCGACCACCGGCGTCACCTCGCGCGTCTCCTGCACCTGCCGGCGCACCCGCACGCCGTCGTCGGTGCCGAAGCCGACCTCGAAGGGCTCGCCGCGGCCGACGTAGCCGATGCGGCCGCGCCCGCACAGCTCGCCGTTGCGCACCACCGAGATCGGTCCGGCTAAAAGCGGCCGCATCCCGGTCAGCGTGGCGGTGGCGCGAATGTGGGCGGCCGGGCCGCGCTCCGGGTAACAGATGCGCTCGACCTGACAGGGGAGGCTGAGCGTACCGAGGTCAACCCGGATCGGCAGACCGCTTCCCGGCAGGGTCGCGGGGCGGCTGGCTTCTAGGAGCAGCGGCTCGCCGCAGTCGTCGACCCCCGGCATCTCGGCGGCGGCGCGCGCGCCGTCGGCCAGGCCGGCGACGGCGATCGTCTGATCGCGCGCCTCGACGACGATGTTGCGCTTCTCCACATCCGTCTTGCGGCGCAGCCGCAGGGCGTCTTCGCTGAGCAGCGGCGGCGTCGCCAGCTGCGTCGGCCGCGCGGTGGAGAACCGGCAGTGCACGTCGGTCCAGTCTTCGCCGGTGCGCTGCCACACCACCGCCGCGCTGGTGAGCTGAAGCTGCGCCCCGCCGTCGGCGGTCTGGGTGAGGCGGCAAAGATGCTCGGGCCGCCACAGCGCGCACGGGGTGCGGTAGGTGAGCTCCAGGGTCAGCTCCGCGGCGCCTTGGGAGTCCAGCTGCAGCTCGATCGCCGCCTCGTAGCGCGGGGAGATGCGGCGGGCCTGCGCCAAGCGCTGCTGCGCCCGCTGCTCATCGCGCTGCGCCTCTTCACGCTCCCGCTCCGCGGCGGCCAAGGCCGCGATCGCCGCCAGGTGGGCGGCGCTGAGCTGCGCGAACGCGGCCCGCCAGGGCTCAAGGCCGGTCTGTTTGACGCGCGGCACGCGCTGAAGGGCGTCTACCCACTGCGCCAGGAAAACGGCGTGGCGCTGCTCCTGGGTCGTGCGGGCTTCGGTAAGGCGCTCGGCGGCGATGCGGCGGGCGGTGGCGGCGCGGTTGTCTTCCTCGGCCGCCTGCAGCTCGCTCTCGCTAGCGTGCGGGACCTCGCGCACCCGCCGGATCACCCGGCTGGCCAGCACCCGCGCCGCGCCGCCGCGGACGTTGCACAGCACGCTCGGATCATCGATGAGCGTGGTGACGCCGGCGATCTGCACCCAGCTGATGCCCGGACCGACCGCCACCGTGGCGCGGCGGAGGATCTCGGCGCGGTCTTCAAACAGCGTCACCCGGACCGCGGTGCTCTTGACCTCATGTTTCTGGGGCTCAGTCACGACGGTTGCCTCCGACGATTTCGGTCCGGGCCGGGAAGGTGATGCGGTACTGGTACTCGATCTTGGCCTTGCCGGCAGCGGAGAGGGGAATGCGCCACTGCAGGCCGCCGCGGATCGGGGCGCCGCGCTCGGCCTGGGTGTAGGCGCTGGCCTCGGGACGGGCGCCCACGAACTCGATCGTCATCGCCTTGTCATCAGAGACCGGCAGGCGCTCCAAGACCTCTACGGTGCTCGGCTGACCCAGGGCCGATGCCAGCTCGATCGTCACGGTGTGGGTGACCACCACGGAGCCGCCGAGAAGCCCGGCCGTATCCTCATCGCTCCGCACGTTGCGCGCCACCCGCAGGCGATCTTCCACGCCCATGCCGACGCGCAGGGTGCCGCCGCGATCGATGTGATCGATGCCGGCGGTGGTAAGCAGGCTGCCTTCGACATAGACATCCACCGGACCGGAGAGGAGCGGCGCCTCGCAGGGGTTCTGCAGCTCCGCCTCGCGGTAGACCTCGGGCCGCTCGCCGGGAACGGTGAGCATGCGCAGGGCCGGTACGGTCTCGGCGCACAAGAGCGCGACCCGGTGCGGCTGCCCATCCGCGGGAATGACGACGATGCCGTCGGCCTCGTAGCGGTGATCGAAGCGGCCGCGGGAAGACTGCGGATCGACCAGGCGCTCGGTGGGCAGGAGCGACTCCAGCTGCGCCGTCGCCAGCTGCCGCTGCCCCGAGTCGGACTCGCCGCTGTAGACGAGCCGGCCGCGCCGCTGCGTATCGCCGACTCCGGCCATGACCAGGTGATCGAAATCCAGCCAGGCGTCCTGCGGCTCGTTGCTCGGCGGCTCGGGCTCCGGCGCCATCTCATAGTCATCGCGGCCGCCGCCGCCGAAGCCGCCTTCGGGCGCGGCGCCGAGCGCTACGGACTGGCGGGCGCGCATCCCCCTGGGCTCGGCGCGGGTCGCCGTCTCAGGAACGGCCTGGTACATCTGCATGGGAGCCGGCGGCATCCCCGCCGATCCGCTGTGACCGCCGGCGGATGGCGGGGGCGGCGGCGCCATCATGCTCGGGGATGGCTGCGACGGCATCGCGGCGCGGTTGGCGGGCGGCGCCTCCTTTTTACGCAGCTCATCGCGCACCTCACCGAGCTTGGCCGACACGCCGCCCGGGCGGCCCTTCCCCTGCGTCTGGCGGTACAAGGCCATCGCGCTGCCGTCGTCCCGATCCTTATCGAGGTCGAGCCCGAAGGCGGGCATCTCGGCGATGTTCGGATCTTCATCGCTCGGCGGCGCGAGCGTCTTGGGGGGGAGCGCGACGCCGGTGAAGGCGCGATCGTAGCCGCTGAACATGCGCTCCAGACCCTCGGGCGGCGGCCGGTAGCCGCGGCGCGCCGGCGGCTGGGCGCGGCCAAGACGCAGCGAAGGCAGCTCCGGCAGCCGCGCGTCATAGATCAGATCCGCGGTGGACAGGCTGAGCCGCACGTCGCGCCAGTCCTCCGCCGAGCGCTGGGCGCACAGGGCCTCGATGAGCCAGGTCGCCTTGCGGCCGCCCTCGGAGATCCGCAGGGTGTAGATCGGCCAGAAGCGCGCCGCCGGGACGACATACATGATCTCAAGCTGCGGCAGCGGCCCGCCGCTCCCCAGGCGTACCGTCACCCGCCGGCGCTGCCGCTCGCTGTCCGGCCGCGGATCGGAGGACGCCTGCGCCAGCGCCAGCCGCGCCGCCTCGAGATCGCGGCTGGTCTGGAGGCGCTTTTGGGCCAGCTCTTGCAGCCGCAGGTCGAGCTCGCCTTGGATCGTCCCCAAAAGCTCCGCCGTGGCCAGCGTGTCCGCCACCCGCTCGTCGATCTTTTCGATAAGGGAGGTCGTCCGCAGCCCGGGATTGGGCTGCAGCGCCGCCAAGCTCTGGCGCTGCGCCTGCAGCCGCTCGCTCTCCAGGTTGAGGCGGCCAAGAATCCCCTGCAGCTCGTGCACCCGCGCCTCGCTCGGACCGGCCGCGACGGCCACCGCCGGTATGATGAGGGCGCTCTGGACGGCGACGATCGGCCGGCTGCCCGGGGGAGCGGCGGCGCGTATGCTGCCCGGCTCGGCCAGGGGCGTGATGTCATCAATGATCAGATCGATATCGCCGCTCGGCAGGTCCTCGCCCTCCGGCACCGCGACCTTGCGCCGCACCAGGGCGCCGCGAGCGTGCACCGTGACCTGAGAGATTTGGCTGAGACAGGGGATCTGGGCGTTCACGTTGCCTCTCTGTTTTGCGTCGCTGACGCCGGCCGCCGGCGCTGCCCGGTACTGCAGGCGATTGCCGCCTTGGCCCGCCAGCTGGCTTCGAAATATGCTTTTTTGTTTTATCGTGCGCAGTCAAAAAACACTAGCGTGGGTTAAAATTCTCACTGCAATAAAAACGAATTTTTGACCAAATCCACGATGATTCTGAGCAGTTATCGCGCTTGTTCTATATATAAATTGAGAAAATAGCCTCTCAACTTCTTTACGATTTCATCAAAAAGAAAAATCGAACTATTAGCGGTCGCCGATCTGGAAGTAAATTTATTCCGTAGGAAGTAAGATATTTGGATTCGGTGTGATGCGCCAAACGCCGCCGTAGGCAAAGCTGCGCCGGCGCGCTCCGGAGGCAGCCGATCTTCGCGATTTCTCGACGGATACCTCGCCTCTTTCGGTGGTTGATAAGCCCCGCCGGAAAGGCCGTCGCAAGGTACTGCGGCAGCGGATTTTGTGGGTGATTCTGCGTGCTGATCTTTAAGCGGAAAGCTGTTGATCCTAAATCATTAAGCAGGTTACTATGACACGTACTCTGTCCCTGCCCCACGCTTAGCGAGAGGCACGTAGGTATGACCAAGTCGGATCTGATCGAGAAGGTAGCCACCCAGCTAAACCTCCCCAAAGGGAAGGCGGAGCTGATCATCAATTGTATCTTTGACTCCATGGAGGAGAGCCTCAAAGACGGCCAGCGAATTGAAATTCGCGGATTCGGCAGCTTTGAGATTCGGCGCTATAAAGCGTACGAAGGGCGCAATCCGCGCACCGGCTCTCCCGTGGGCGTAAACCCCAAGCGTCTGCCGTTCTTCAAGGTCGGCAAGGAGCTGAAGGAGCGCGTCAACGCCGGCGGGGCACCCGTGCGGGCGTCGGCTCCGCCTCCAGCTCCGGCGGCCTCCCCGGCCAAAGACGCTGCGGCGCACGCCCCGGCCAAGGACAGTAAGCCCGCAGCGACGGCGACCCCCGGGGCGGTCGCCAAAAAGAAAAAGGCCGACGGCAAGTCGGCACCGGCGCGCGGCACCGACAAGAGTCGGGCGTAACGGCTCCGCTTGGGCCGCCTCCGGGCGGCGCAGGGTCTGGCCGCAGGCTCAGGCCCAAGGAGCCGCTGCAGGCGCAGCTTGGCAGGCTGTAGCAAAACGTAGCGAGCGGCTCGGGTTGGTGTCCGAGCGCGTGGAGCGGCCTCGTGGCTGCCTGCACGGTCGGACGCGAAGTCGGGTCGCGGAGTAGTTTTGCCACAGCCTGCTCGTCGAGCGATGCCGACATGCGGCGACCGCGCAACCGGTCGCACCGCGGCTTATTTGCGCTCGCCGGACGGCGCCAAAGGTTCAGACCGGGCCTGGGGTGTACCCAGCCAGCCTGAGCTGGCAGCTCGTCCCGTGGCCCCGACCCGGTGCGCTGTGCTCCGACGCGCTATTCCGTAAGGTGGGCGACGCCCAGCGGCAGCTTTTGCGCAAAGCCGCGGCGGCGACAAGCGCAAGCGCGGCGGCCGCGCCTTGGTGCGGGCCTTGGTGCGGGCCAAATGGCTCTGCGCTGTAAGTGGAGTCTGTTGGCCGCATCCGCGATCCGGCGGGCCAACGCCGAGCAAATCCCAGGCAGAGCAGGTTGTTGCCCGCTCTGTGCCCGCGCTCTCCCCTGCCCCTCTGCATCCCAGGCATAGCGCGCAGCGGAGCGACCCGATAAATCCGATAAATCCGGTAAATCCGGCCGCGCAGCCAGGCCCATTCGTCCCGCCGTTCTGTCCTCTAGCGCGCGGTAAAAAGGCCTGACCGAGGCGCGCCGGCGACGGCATGCCCCAGGCGGCAGACCCCACGGCGCAGCCCGCGAGGTTCTCATCTTTCTGACAGCGCACGTAAGCGCGGGCCAAAATTCGCTTCTAAATCGCCAGGTTCATTTTCCATAAAAATTGCCGCGAAATGCCGCCCCCGTCCCTGCCCCAGGGCCCGCGATCTCCGCCTAATCCGAGACAAAGAGTTCATGCGGCGCTCCCGATCGCCGGCTGCCGCGCAAGTCCCCGGCTGCCGCTTAAGTCTGAGACAAAAAATTATCCGTCCCTTCCTGCCTGGGATCGCCTACACTGGAGCGGTACAGCTTGGGCTGGGCCTGGGATCTGCCCGGGTTAGGCTTGGGATTAGGATCGTGTTACGATGAGTTCAGGAATGGAAGCGAGCGAACTCAGCGACCTGGCGAGCAAACTCACAAGCGATGAGTTTGCAGCCCGCTTTCCGCACCTATTCCTGCTGTTCTACGAAACCGTCGAGGCGGTCGGCGCTTCCTCGTTTGCGACGCAGGTCGTCTCCAAGGATCAGAACCGCAAGAAGCCGGCGAGCGAGCTCCGGGTCATCCCTCTAGTCAAGGCTCCGGCAAACCCGTACTCGGATCGAATCTCCGTGGGACGGGCCCGCAACTGCGATGTCGTGCTGCGCAACCCGTCGGTCTCCAAGCTGCACGCGCACATCCGCCGCGAACCCAACGGCAGCTGGATGCTCATCGATGTGAACTCGCACAACGGAACCTTGATCGACGGGGTGCGGGTGTCGCCGTCGCAGCCGGTGGTGCTGCGCATCGGCGAGCAGGTGACGTTCGGCGGCATGGTGGTGCGCGTGGTCGATGCGGCCCAGCTCTACCTCGTCCTCATCGGCCGCGCTCCTTGGGCTAGCCGCTAGCCGACGCCGACCCCGCCGCGCCAAGAACGCTCCCAGCATCGTCAGGGGTGCGGAGGAACCGGCGCGGTATGCGCGCGATGGGCCCGCGGCGGGCGCAGTCGGGCGGGCAAGCCGGCACGGCGCGGACTATACTGCGCTCGTGAGGCAAGCGCGCATGGCACGGTCAGCTGGCAAAAGACAAGCTCTCGCGATGTCAGGAAGGCCGTTTTGGGCGCTGGCCGCGCTCTGCCTCGCGCTGGGCGGCGATGGCTGCAAGCGGGCGACTCCAGCCGCGTCCGCGCCGCCGCTGGCCGTGCGGGTGGTGCGGGTGCAGGTCGAGCAGGGCGAGGACTGGGCGGGGCTCGGGGCGCAAGCCTTGAGCGCAGCCGAGCTGGCCGAAGCCGCCCGCGCGGGTCTTACGCGCGCGGGCGTGCAAGTCGAGCCGGCGCCGCAGAAGCCCGAGCCGGGGGATTTCACCCTGCAGATGGAGCTGGTGCTCAAGCGCGTCACGCCCAAAGCCGGAACGGCCGATGCCGGCCACGAGCGGCTGCGCGCCCTGGCCGCCGGTCAGCTGCGGGCCCGCGCCGGGGCCAGCGCGCTCGACTACGACAGCGCGGTGGCGGCGCAGAAGGCTCCCGAGCTGGCGCGGCTGCAGCACGTCGGCGTCGTCGAGCGGCCGCTCTCCGGTGAGAAGGACGCGGACACCGCCGCCTGGGGACAGCTGGCGCGGCGGGCGATAAATGAGTCCGCCCATACCTTGGGCGAGCAGCTGCAGCTGCTCGGCAGCCCCTCGACCCGGCTCTTGACGGTGATAGCCGACGGCAAAGCGGAGAGCGACGTGCGCGGCATTGCCGCCCAGCTGCTGGCGCTGCGGCGCGAGCAGGCGGCGGTGCCGGCGCTCATCGCCCTCATCAAAGAAAAAGAGCTCGCCCCGGGACTCCGCGATCAGGCGATCGGCGCCCTGGTGGAGCTTGGCGACCGCCGCGCCGTGCGGCCGCTCCTTGACACGGCGCGCTTCAACGACGAAGTCGAGATGGGCAAGGTCGTCGAGGCGGTCGCCGCGCTCGGCGGCGAAGAGGCGCGCAGTTACCTCCAGTTCGTCGCGGCCAGCCACAGCGATCGGCGCATCAAGAGCGAAGCCCAGGCGGCGCTCACCCACCTGCAGCAGCGCGAGCAGCGCCGCGACGCCGCCGCCGAATAAGGCGTCGGCCCGCCGCGCTCCCCACTCCGGCCAAACGCGGCGCCGCCGCCCTGCAATCAGGACGGCGGCGGCAGAGGTTTTATCGGGCTGAGCCGGGAAATCCCGGCAGGCTACAGGATTTGCGGGATGAACGCGCAGGTCGGCAGCACGCCGCTGTAGAAGTCCTGAACGCGACGGTCATCACCGCGCGCCACGGCGTAGAGCACCGCCGCCATCGACATCTCGCCGTAGCGGACGCGGAAGTCGCCGCTGATGCCTTGCGCCGTACCGACGCCGGTGATCGGCACCGCATCGCCGGTGACCGGATCATAGATGCACCCTTCGCCGGGTCCGGCCGAGTTCTGGTTGTTGTCGGTCGGGGAGTCGCCGGGCATACGCGCCCGATCGCCGCCGAAGAAGCCGGTCTTGAGGATGCCGTTGGACATGATCCAGCAGCGGTTCTGGCCGCCGAACGTCGGATCGTTCCAGTTGGGCGTGCTGACGCCGGTGCGCGGCACGTCGCCGACAAAGGCGATGCAGGTGTTGTCGCCCAGACGCAGGTTCGGGGTGAACAGATCCTGGGTCTGCATCAGGTCGTCCATGAACGCGTTGAGGAAGTTGGAGAACGCGGTCGCGAACGTCGAGGCGTTGACGCCCGCCCCCGCCGCGGTGAACAGCGAGTGCGGATCGTCGTCGCCGTAGGCGATGATGACCTGCGAGGTCAGGCCGAGCGCCAGCGCCTTGGCGGTGACGATCAGCGAGTCGCGCAGATCCGCCAGCTTGCCGATCGTGTTGCCGGTGTAGCCGTACCGCGCCTGATCCGCCGCCGTCGGCAGGAGCTTGTCCGACAGGTTCAGGCCGACGAGGTTGCTGGCAAGCTTAGCGGTGCGGTAGCCGCGGGAGAACGTCGGCAGCTGCGCCGACTTGCTGCTGCCGATCCAGCCTTTGGTGTAGGCCTCGAACAGCTGGGCGTTGGCGGGGTTGGCCAGCGCTCCCAGGGCGCGGGCGCAGTTGCTGTTGAACAGTCCCACGAGCTGCGACGCGCTGCCGACCCGCGCGTTGCTCGGCGCGCCCGGGATGAGGTTCACACCCTGGATGCCGTACATATCGGAGTTGGGAATGGCGCTCTGCGGATCCTGCAGGCTGCTGGCGCTGATCGTGATGACCGGAACGATCGTCGGCCGCGTCGCCTGCTGGATGCTCGCCGCCGCCGCCATCATCGACCAGGCGCGGCTGAAGTTGATGTAGTGGTTGTGGGCGCCGGTGATGTGGAACGTGTTGATGATGCCGCCATCGAGCGCGGTGATTCCCTTGCTGATTCCGTACTTGTCCAGCCACGGCGTCTCGCGGCCAGCGACCAGGAACTTCTTGGCCTTGGGCAGCGCGGCGTTCTTGGGAATCGTGGAGTTGCCCCAGTAGTTCTGATCCAGCGACTGCGAGGTGGGGTTGCTGCTCTTGAAGCCGGCGAACGCCTGGTTGTCGGCGCCGAAGACTTGCTTGTAGCGATCCCCGGCGTTCCACGCGCCGAGCTGTCCGCGCGACGGCATCGCAGGCGGGTTGACATAGTTGATCGTTCCCGACAGGGCGCCGCCGAGGTTGTCGCCGGTCGCGCCGGTGTTGGTGGCGGTCTGCATGAAGGCGGTACACAGCTGGTTCGAGGTCCGGTTGGGATACGAATCAGGATGCGGGAATAAGAGGTGCGGATAGCCGTGCGCTCCCTGCTTGCCGTGCAAGACGACCAGGTTCTGCGAGGCACTGTTAGCGGCAGCCGCCTCACCGGCGCCGCGGGCGATAAAGTCTTTAATACGAGCGGGGCCCCAGCCGAGCATGGCGCCCATCGCCGTCACGCTCTGGATGAACTGCCTGCGGGACGCGCCCCGAAGTTCATTCTTTGCCATGGATAATCTCCTTTAAACCTTTCGAAACCGACTCCGGACTGCGTCTATTCACACATCTGGGTGGCAGATAAAATCGTTGCAATCGCCAGCCGCCGACCTGCCGTGATCGCGGTAATGGCTCCCGAGGCCTGCGCCTGGAAAACGATCCGGTTGCACAGCGCGATCTGATCGAGCGTCGCCGGATAGCCCTGGAGGCAGGTGATACCGGCCTCGTTGCAGGTGTTGTCGGCGTTGAACATCACGGCCATGGCGCCGGTCTTGGGATCGGCGCATCCGGTGGCGGCCGCGGGGAACGCGTTGCCGACCAGCCGCTGCTCGATCTCGGTCGCGGCGGTGGCGTAAAGGTCCATGATCTTGGTGCCGGTACCGGCGGTCACGCTCGTGGACTCGGCCAGACGGGCGGCGTACTGCGGCAGGCCCAGGGTGAGCTGGCTTGTGCAGTAGACAAACGCCGACGACTGGGTGTTGGCGCCGCTCTGCGCCGGGCAGGTCGTGGCCGGCGTCACCGGCAGCGTGGTCGGGTTGTCGCCCTGGGTGATGAGGACGCCGCGGCCCTGGAGCAGGCGGCCGATGGTGTTGAACTTCATCTTCTCGCACGAGTGCTTCTGGCTCGCGATCTCGATCGGGCCTTCGTCGTACGCGCGGTTGGCGAGCAGCGTCGGATCGCCGCCCTGCATCCAGATCGCCGTCTGCTGCATCGGCGTGAGCGGCGCCACCACGGCGTTGTCGCCCGTCGCCTGCACCGGCGCGGTACTCGGCTGCTCGGGATTGGCGACCGTGCTCTGCGCCGCCGGTTGATCAAAAGTCGGTAGGCAAGCGGCACTCCCAACCAGGGAGGCCACGCCGATCATTCTAAGTACTGCCTTATTCATCGTCGTCTCCTCGCCCAGGCTAGAAGCGGATGAAGTTGGCGTCGGTGTAGATCTTCGCGAGCGCCAGCTTCATGTTGTAGTTGTTGTTAACGAAGTACTGGGCCATCGGCGCGATGACCGAGTCCGGAACGAGGGCCAGATCGTTTACTACGTCGTCGCGCGAGTAGGCTTCATTCCACAGCCGGATCATGAAGCACTTGGCAACCTGCGGATCCGCCGCCATCGCCTGTCCGAACGCCTGGATCGAGTTGGCCGGGACCTGCCACTTCCACGCCGTGGTCTCAGTGGTCGGGAAGTAGTCCTGCGGCAGGGTGAACGGCGCGCCGGTGACCGAGGAGTGCACCATGCTCAGGCCGGCGTTGTTCATGTAGCCCACCGCGTCGAAGCCGAAGAACAGCGGGGCGCGGTGGTTCAGCGAGGTGTGGCAGTTGTAGCAGCCCTGCTCGACGTTGAAGTCGACGTACTCCTGGCTGCTGATCGTGCCGCCGACGATCCGGCGCGGGGACGGGTAGCTGGGCGGCGCGGCGTTGCTGGTGATGCTCTTGAGCGGCCACGGCGCCGAATACACCGCCGAGTTTATGATCTGCGGCGTCGCCGCGAGCTCCGCCGGGAAGCGGCTGCAGGCAAAGACTTCCTGAATCAGACGCTGCCGCCGGAAGCCGAAGTTGGAGTAGTACTGCGCCATGAAGCCGGGGTTGGTGAGCACGCCGGCCTGCTGGCCTTCGGGAATGTTGTTGCCCATGACCGTAGCGGCGTTGCTGCCCGCGATCGTCGCCCCGGTGTTGCAGTTGCCATCGGTGAAGGCGCCGGTGCTCTGGTTGAACGTCGGGCAGTTATTGGTCGCTTGGGTGAACGTCGTCCGCATGTCGGCGCCGGTGGCGGTGAGGCGGCCGAGCAGCACTGGCGCCGTCTCCAAGTTGACGGTGCGCATATTGGCAGCAGCGACGGGTAGGTCGGCGAGCTGGCCGGTGATCGACCCGCCCATGCGCAGCTGGTTGCGCCAGAACGTCACCTTCTGAGCCGTCGTCCGGAATTTGTCTTGTTGCTCGCGTACTTGGCCGGGGCGTAAGGACCACAAGGCCCCTGGGTTTCCGCCCTCTCCGGGGCGCAGCGCGGCCCGGGCTGCGGACCCTATTTGGACCCCGGCTAGAGCATCGGTCCGCGGAGCCGAATGTGATACGATAACAGCCGGGGGAGCTTGACGATGGGAGACATCGTGCGCCGGGTGCGCGACGGGCGCTTTATCGGCTGGTACATCCGCTACAAAGACGAAGGCGGCACCCGCCGCCAGCGCGCCAGCCATCAGCCGACCCGCGAGCTCGCCCGGCGCTACCTCCTCGCCGTCGAATCGCGCGTCGCCCGCGGTCTGGTCGGGATTCCGGAGCCGGCGCCGCCGCCGCCCACCGTAGCCGCGCTGGTCGAGCGATTCCTGACCGAGTACAGCCGTCCGCAGATCAAAGATCTGGGTAAGTATCGGGGCTTTGCCAAGACCGCCCTGCGGCGCGCCCTTCCGGTACTGGGCCGCTTGCGCGCCGATGCGGTCACGCCGGCCGAGCTCGGGCGGCTGCAAAGGGAGCTCGGTCAGCGCTGCGCCGCCAACAGCCAGCGCCTCACGCTTTCATTCCTAAAGACTCTGTTTGGCTGGGCGGTGCGGATCGGAATCATCAGCCACAATCCGCTCCGCGGCATCGCCATGCCGCAGCGCAAAGACGCCCTGACCTACCTGAGCGCCGAGCAAGCGCGGGCGCTCCTCGGCGCCGCCGAGCACCACGCCGCCGCCGGCGGAATCGTGGAGCGGCTGCTTCATACCTGCATCCACTTCGCGCAGCACACCGGGCTGCGCAAGGGCGAGCTATTCGGCCTGCGCTGGATGGATCTGGACCTTGACACCCGCCGGCTCACCATTGCCCGCAGCTTCGCCGCCGCGCCCAAGTCGGGCAAGCCGCGCCACCTCCGGCTGCCCGATGCGGTGGTGCCGCTTCTGGCGGATTGGCAAAAGGTCTGTCCCAAGACCGCCCACGGGCTGGTGTTTCCCCGGCGCTTCCGCAGCGGCGCCTGGGGCATGGTACGCGGCACGAGCGATGTGCTCGGACTGCCGACACTGTTTGCCGCCGCCGGCTGCCCCGAATCGCCGCGCCCCTGGCATACGCTGCGCCATACCTTCGCCAGCCACTACATCATGCAGGGCGGCAGCCTCCTGGCGCTGCAGAAGATCCTGGGTCACAGCGATATCAAGATGACGCTCGTTTATGCGCATCTGGCCCCCGACTTTCTCGGCGCCGAGATGAACCGTCTCAAGCTCTGAGCCGCCGGCTCATTCTTAATAGGCCTGATCCGCGCCTTTGCGTCCGCCGCGAGCCGCCCAGCGACTGCCATCATTGTCCACTCCTCCCCCGCGTGGTACCACAAGACTGATGTCGGACCGCAAGGTCGCCGCGGCCACTGCTGCCGGAATCTCCCTTCCCGTGCGCCTGCCGCGCCGCTACAAGGCGCTGGAGCGGCTCGGCGTGGGCGGAATGGGCGAGGTGTTCCGCACCCTTGACCGGCTCAGCGGACAGATCGTGGCGCTCAAGCGCGTGGTGCAGTCCCCGCCGCCGGCACCTGCGGCCGCGCCGGAAACGTCCGAAGCGGTGACCCAAGCGCTCCCGGCGCACGAGCCGGCCGCCAGCAGTGCGACGACCCTGCCCACCGCCGCGGCGACCGCGCAGAAGCAGGCCGCGCTCCTGCGTCAGCGTCGCGTATCCATCGCCAACGAGTTCCGCACCCTGGCCAGCCTCCGCCACCCCAGCATCATCAGCGTCCTTGACTACGGCTTCGATCAGGACGGCTCGCCGTTTTTCACCATGGAGCTCCTGCCGGAGCAGCAGCCTTTCACCGCCGCTGCCGCGGGCCGCAAGCTGCCCGAGCTCGTGGCCATGGTCGGTCAGCTCTTGGCGGCGCTGTCTTACCTGCATCGCCACGGCATCCTGCATCGCGATCTGAAGCCCTCCAATGTTTTGTGCATCGGCACGCGGGTCAAGGTCTTGGACTTCGGAGTCGCGGCGCGCGCCGCCCACACGCGCGATGTCGCCGGAACCCTGGAATACATGGCGCCGGAGCTTCTGCTTGGGAATCCGCCGTCTCCGGCTTCGGATCTCTACGCCCTGGGAGTGCTGCTGTGGGAGGCGTTTACCGGGGAGTATCCTTTTTCCCGCCACAGCGTCACGCATTTTCTCAGCGATGTGCTGGGCGAAGGCGATCCGGAAGCGCTGCCCGAGCATGTACGACCGCTGCTCAGCCGGCCGCGCTGGACGGCGCTCAAAGCCCACGCCGACGAACCGCCGCCGCCGCCGCGCGACGCAATGCGGGTTCCCGTAGTCCTGCGTGAGATCGTACTGCGGCTCCTCCAGCGCGATCCGCTGCTGCGCTATCAGAGCGCCGAAGCCGTCGCGCAGGCCCTGTCGCAGAGCACCGGGATTGCGCTGCACGGCGTGCTCGCGTCCACGCATGAGAGTCTGCTGACCGCGGCGCCGCTTTTGGGCCGCAGCGCTGAAGTCGCCTGGCTGCACCAGCTCTTGGCCGCGACGCAAAAGGGGCACGGCAGCCTGGTGCTCCTTGGCGGCGAGAGCGGCGTCGGCAAGTCGCGCCTCCTAGATGAGCTGCGCATCCTGGCGCTGGTCGAAGGGGCGCAGGTCGTCCGCGGCCAGGCGGTGAGCGAAGGCAAGAGCCCGCTGCACGAGCTGGCGGAGGTCCTGCGGCTGCTCAGTCTCTATGTCGATCTGGATGACGACAGCGCCGCCGTGCTCAAAGAGCTGATTCCGGATCTGCCGGCGCTCCTGCAGCGAAAGGTGGCGGACGCGCCGGCGCTGGACTCGCAGGCGGCGCAGCAGCGGCTCCTGGCGGCGGTGGAAGCGGTGCTCCTGCAGGTGCGCGTTCCTACCGTGCTCCTTCTAGAGGACCTGCACTGGGCGGCGACCGAGACCATCACTTTGCTGCAGAGGCTGCAGCCGCAGCTGCCCACGCAGCCGCTGCTCATCGTCGCCAGCTATCGCGATGACGAGCGCCCGGAGCTCATGCAGGAGCTGCCCGGCGCCGAGCTCCGGCCGGTGCGCCGGCTCGGCGCCGAGGCCGTGGGCGCCCTGGCCGCGGCGGTGCTGGGACCAAGCGGCGAAGATCCCGAGCTGCAGCGCCACCTGCTGCGCGAATCAGAAGGCAACGCGCTGTTCCTAATCGAGATCACGCGCGCGCTGGCGGAAGAGTCGGGAGGACTGACCGGGGCGCCTTTTGGCGCGCGCCTCTCGGCGCTTCCGGTGGGAGTGCGCGCGCTCTTGCAGCGGCGGCTGCAGCGCGTTCCCGCGGCGGCGCAAAAGTGGCTGAAGCTGACGGCGATCGCCGGCCGGCAGGTGGAGCTCGCGCTGCTCGCCGCGCTGTGCCCCGAGCCGGAGAACTTCCTCACGACCTGCGCCGAAGCCGGAGTGCTGGAAGTACATGAAGAGCGCTGGCGCTTCAGCCATGACAAGCTGCGTGAGGCCCTGCTGTCTGAGCTCGATGCCAAAGAGCTGCAGCAGCTGCACAAGACCGTCGCCGAGGCCATCACCGCCTTGCACGGCCAGGATTCCCTGCACGCCGCGGCGCTCCTTTATCACTACGATCTCGCCGGCGTACCCGCGCGCGCCCTGCACTACGGACTGCAGGCCGGCGAGCATGCGCTCCGCCGCGGCGCGCTGGTCGAAGCGACGCAGATCCTGCAGCATGCGGTTCAGCTCTTGCCGCGCGCCGCGGCCTCACCGCTCCAGGCGGCGCACGCCCATCGCCTGCTGGCGCAGTCGCTGGCCGGACTCGGACGGACCGCGGCGTGCGCCAAGGAGTGTCAGCTCGGGCTGCGGGCCCTTGGGCGGTCGATTCCGCAGCATCCGGGCGTGCTCGCGGTCGGTGTCATCGGCCAGGCAGCGGGTCAGCTGCGGCGGCGGCTGCGCGCGTCCGCGCCGCCTCTCCACGGCGCGGTGGCGCTGCCCGACCGCGGCGCGCGGCTGGAAGAGGCGGAGCTGTTGGCGCTGGTCGGTGAAGCGAGCTTCTATTCGCTGCAGCAGCTGCAGATGGTCTACTGCATGCTCGGCAGCAGCAACGCGGCCGAGGATGTCGGAGCCACCGAGCGGCAGGTGTTCGGCTACAGCGGGCTGGCGCTCGTGCTCTCGGCGACGCCGCTGCGCGCCCTGTCCGCCTCCTACTTCGCGCGGGCCGAAGCCCTGCTGCAGCGCTGCCATCCGCCGGAGCCGCGCGCCGAATTGGAGCTGCGCCGCGTCCGCGCCCTGGTGTACGCCAGCGCGGGAAAGCTCCGCACCGCGCTGCACGAAAGCGAGCTGGCGGTCGCCGGCGCCACCCGGCTGCACGACGATCGCCTGCGCATGTTCAGCCTCCTTGTGCGGCGCATGGCGAGCTTGCACCTGGCCGACTTCGCCGCCGCGCTGCGCGATGGGGCGGAGATCCAGCGGCTGGCGCAGGCCGCCGGGAACGCGCAGCAGCTCACGTGGGCCCACGCGATAAACGCCATGGTGCGGCTGCGCCGCGGCGACCTGGGCGAAGCGCACCTGGACCTGGCGGAGGCGGCGACGCATGCCGCGGTGGCGCAGGATCAAGTCGCGCGCTGCGCGGTCGATTCCCTGCGCGCCCAGCTGCTGCTCCGCCGCGGCGATTACGAGCGCAGCGCCGAGCTCTTGCATCCGGCGCTGGCGACGATGAACCGCGCCAAGCTGACGCTCCCGGGCATCCTGGTCTGCTTCCGGGTGATTCTGGAAGTCGCGTATTCGCTGCAGCAGAAGCAGAACGATCCGGCGCTAGGGACCGGCCTGCGCCAGATGGTGCGGCAGCTCGGGCGCTACTCGCGCTCCAACATCGTCGCCCAGCCCGCGGCGGCCTTGTGGCAAGGACGGCTTCTGCAAGAGCAAGGCGATGAGCTTGCCGCCGTGCGCTCCCTGCGTCAGGCGCTGGCGCTGGCGCAAGAGCTGCAGATGCCCTACGACCAGGCGGAGGTGCATCAGGCGCTGGCGTGGCTCGGACGCACGGCTAAAACGCAAGCGGCCATAAAGGCCCTGAGCCCGCGGGAGACGCAAGAACACCTGGCCGCCGCCCGCCAGCTCTATGCGCGCCTCCAAGTAACCAAGCCGTGGGGAATGCCCGCGGAATAAAGCGTTGAATAAAAGCGCGGTTGCCTCCACGAAAAGTCCGCGCGTACTGTGCTTCCCATGCTGACCGCACCGCGCCGCCTGTCCTTACCCCACGGAACACCGCAGTTTCTTTTCGCCGCCGCGTTTGCCCTAGGTATGTCCCTAGGAACAAGCAACGCGGCAGCCGACGCGGCAGCGGTCGGGCCCTTAACTAAGGAATCGGTGACCACGGTGAGTACGCAGCGCGGCGCGCTCATCGCGGTGGCGCTGCCGCACGCTACGGACGGACTGACCTGGCGCCAGGCGCGCAGCGTCGATCCCAAGGTGCTGCGGCAGGTGTCGGAGGCCGACGTCGACAAGGCCACCGTCATCGTGTTCGAGGCGACCGGCAGCGGCACCGCGCGCGTGTCCTATGCGCTGACGCGCGGCGAGACTCCCAGCGTTCACCGCGCCGTGACCCATGTAGTGCGCGTGCGTTAGCAGTATTGCGATTGCAAGTTGCTACGGCCTGCGATATGGCCGTACTCACTGCTCGGATTTCTGTTCAAAGGAGTCCGGCGCTGCAGTCGGCTATGCTGCCGCCTTTAACCTACCGTTCCCAGTTGACTCAAGGAGGCTCCTATGAAGAAGGTCCTGCTAGTTTCCGCCGGCACCTTGGCGCTGAGTCTGTTCACCGCTTCGCTCGCCTACGCCGACGGTTCGGATGCGGAGGTCACCGGAGACGAGTTCGCCCCCGATCAAGTAGACCCGGATCCGGCCAAGCTTTCGCAGGCCCAGGCCGCGGCCCGTATCAAAGCCGCCGGCATCGATGTGTCCTCCAGCGGCAACTGCAGCACCCGAAGCAAGTCCAACTGCACCTCGCTCGATCAGATAAACGAAGCGACCGTAAACGGAATCATCACCCTCCACAGCGCCAGCGGCTGCGCCATCACGATCACCGGCGGCACGGAAGTGGGCCACGCCTCGGGAACCTACAGCCACTATAACGGCTATAAGGTGGATGTCTCGCCGACCAGCTGCGTGACCAACTACATCCACAAGAACTTCACCTACCAGGGCCTGCGCAGCGACGGCGCACCGCTTTACAAGTCGGCCGCCGGAAACCTCTACGCCAACGAAGGCAGCCACTGGGACATCACCTACTTCTAGCCCGAGCCTCCCTCCCTCTTCCCAAGCAAACCTGCCCGCCTTGTCACGACATTCTGCCCCTTAGCGGGTGGCACCGGAGGCGGGGCCCCCGGCGCGCCAGCGACGGGGTGCCGCAGGTGACAGGACCCGTGGCGCAGCCCGATAGAGTCTATTTTTTTCTGACCGTATAGGTCGCCCGTCCAGCCCGTGCCGCTCGCTACTGCGGCTCCATGGTGCACAAGAGCGGAAACCGCGCCTCTTTCGCCAGCGCCATGACCTTCTGCACCTTCATCTCCGCGATCTCCGCCGAGTACACCCCCGCCACGCCGATGCCGTTTTGGTGGATGTGGAGCATGATCACGGTGGCCGAAGCCTCGGTGTGATTGAACACGGTCTGCAGCACCGCGACGACAAAGTCCATCGCCGTGTAGTCGTCGTTGTGGAGCAGCACCCGATAAAGCTGCGGCGGCTTGACCTTGGGCGCGGCTTTCTTATCGAGGACTACGTTGGTGTCGTCGTGCTGCGGACGGAAACGGCTCATGGGATGGGTAGAATGCTAGCGCATTTTGGGCCTTGCGCGCACGGTCGTCTAGGTACCGCCTGGGTATGTGTCGGCCGACGCCCAGACCACCCGCGCAGCCATGGTACGATACAAGAGCGCTTCGCTAACTTGACTATGGGGGGCTTTGCAGATGAACAGGCTTCTTCCTTTTGGGTTCGCGTGTGCCGCGCTGCTCGCGGGTTGTAACTCAGGCGCTACGAACCAGAGCCAGAGCGACGGCGGGGATGCCGGCGGCGGGACTGGGATGTATGCGCGCCGGCTCGATCTGTCGGTCGGCGCGCTGCCCAAGTCGCTGGCGGTGGCGGACATCGATGGCGACAAGCGTCCGGATGTTCTGGTGGCGCGGGCGACCGGGAATGGGGCGCTCGTGCAGATAAGCCCCAACTCTTCCGGCATGATTACGCCCATCCTGCTAAACGGGTCGATCGGCGATACCCCGTACGGGCTGGTGGTGGCTGACTTTGACGGGGATGGCGCGGTGGATGCGGCGGTGGCGAATTTCCTCGGCGGCAATGTGTCGGCGCTGTATGGCTCGGGCTTTGCCACCCGCAGCGACTTCGGCGATGGCGCGCACCCGATCGCATTGGTGGCCGGCGATGTCAACAGCGACGGCCGGCCGGATGTGCTGACGGCCAATCAGGTCAATAACTCGGTGGGGGTGAACCTGAACTTGGGGAACCGGATGTTCGGGGCGCGGGTGGACTATGCGGCGGGGGCGGCGCCGGGGGCGCTGATCCTGGGGGCGACCGATGGCGCGCGGCCCAGCCGGCTGGATATCGTCGCGGCGCTGCCGAGCCTCAATAAGCTGCGGATCTTGACGGGGCAGGGGGGCGGCACGTACTCGGATACGCAGTTCGTCGACCTGGCGGTCGGCAAGTCGCCGGCGGGGATGGCGATGGCGGACGCTTAGACCAATTAAACCCCTCCGTTAAGGGCACACAAACACCTACGGAG
>CALFML010000100.1 GCA_937879845.1 uncultured Myxococcales bacterium | reverse complement strand
TATTCCACTATGCGAAGCTCGGCTTCGGTGGGCCCGACGCGGTAGTCTCCTCGGAATTCGCGCGTGAGATCTAGCGGAGTCTGGAAGAACCAGCACAGGATGCGTAGAAGAAATCGGATTCGAAAGCTCATGTCTTGGTCTTCGTATTTCCCGCGAGGTGTATAGGAGAGCACTGCACCCGCAGTCGAGGCGGCGCTCGCTAAGCCGTCCACGTGACAGCCTATATCCGCTCCCCTTTCCTTGCGATGTACAAAAATGAACATGCCATGGCCCAAAAAAGACCACCGCGCTAAGACCGCCACGAACTGTCGCTGCGCTCTGAGCTTCCCTGACTCGAGTTCACTAAACAATTGGCTCAGTTGCGTGCTAACCGAGGAGCCAGCGCATCTGCTTCATTCTGGTCGGCCCCTCTTAGGCAGTGGCGGTCGCAGCGATCGCTAGGTCAAGCGCACTCGGTCCTCCGCGGTCTGACCGATCGATGGACACGCGCCATGCGCCGCTCTGTCGCGCGAAGAAGCCTCCGCCCGTTCCCTGAGTGGCTCTTCAACGCCTTCTTACTTCGGAGACCGCTTAAACCTAAACCAGCGACGCACGCCGCAGCTTGCAAGTACAGCTTCGAAGCGCCGACAAGTAGCCCTCCTGCCGGTTCGTCACCGAGCTATCGCGCTCAAAGTGCTCTTTGCAGCGATGTCTCAGCGACGACTAAGCGTTCGAGTGGGGGCTCATCTTGCTAACTGCAGTCTGGCAGATGGTCAAGGTTGTGGTATGTAGAGCCTCTGCGAATCTATCCGCAACATGTCCGCAGCCCATTCATATACTCGCCTCACCGTCGAGCCGGGCAGTGAAGACGATTCTGCGGCTAAAGGTCCGCAGCGTCCGCCTCCGTGGCAGATCTGGCGAGCAAGCATCCCGTGGGAAGGGCTGCGGGAACGATTCTGACCCGCGTGACCGTCCCATCGGGTTGTCGGCAGCTTGGGCAAGGCTGCGATCGCAGTATCCGCAAATTTTATTTTAGTGCTGCCGCGCGCAGCTGTTTCCGCTGGGATTGGTCGATTATGGCGCGCAGCGCGATCGCGGTTACGGCCCGTCGAATGCCTTGTTAACGCCCTCCGCCGGGTGCTACCGTCGGGAAACCGTGCGCATGGCGGACAAGGCGGGACCGCGGCTACCGCGACCATGACAAGGCAATGCGTTATATTGGATAAAGATTTTAAATTGATGTTAGACTGAATTTGTCGAAGTATTTGAATTGCTAATTTTTTTTCACTGCCCGCTCTAGTCCGTAAAACTTGGAAGGCGTAAAGGCATCCACATGCAGAAAATGGGAGCAAAGAAGCGACAGCGCGAGCTGGTTCGCCAGGAACGCCAGCGCCAAAAAGCGACTGCCCGGGCAGAGCGCCGCAGCAAGAGCGACACCGATAACCTCCCCGCCGACAGCGAGGATGAGGATCCCGACTTGATTGGCATTGTCGCCGGCCCGCAGCCGCCGGTCGTGGACTGACGTGGGCAAGCGGAAGACTCCGACCGCGCAGCCCGGCCAGGAGCCCGGCGATGGGCCTGGCCAAGCCGCGGTAAACGCGGCGGAGACGCTGCCGCCCACCGATGCATCCGCTTTGAACGGCGGGCCAAGCCTGCAGGATTCTGTTTCCGCCCGCGGTGCGAACGTGCCGGGCGAGGTTTCGGCGAACGGTCGGCGGGTGGCCATCGATTCGCTGGCGGCGACGCTCGGAAAGTCCTGGGCCCGACGCTCCCGCGAGGAGCTTCATTGCGAAGGCCGCGCCGCGGCCGGCGGGTGGCCGGGAACGGTCGGGGAAGCGACCGCCTATGTCGCGCAGGCGCTGCTCTCTGGCCAGCACCGATTACCGCTGCCGCTGCTCACCACGCTAGAGCGCGAGCTGCTCGCCCGCGGGGTCTACGCTAGCGCTCGCAAAGAGTGGCTGGGCCACCTCGACCCCGAGCCTGCCAAGTAACCGCTCCAGTCATTGGCCGGCGCCACCACCGGAGCACATCGCCATCCACCCGTGCGCCCCCGGGCCGCCACTGTCCCCACATTCCCACATACTACGATAAGATCGATCAACGAGCGAAAATGCAGGCGCGCTGGCTCGGATGTTCGACGCCGATGTAGGGAGCGCGCTCGATCACTTCGGTGTGCGCGAAGCCGGCGGCGGTCAGCTGCTCGACGATCTCTTGGGGTGAGAAGAAGAGCCAGTCCAGGGTTACGGGTACGCCCCACAGCTCGCCCGGGCAAAGCGTCTCGGTGCCGACATGGAACGCCAACAGGAGCGTACCGCCCGGGCGGAGCACGCGCCGCAGCTCGACGAAGGCCTGGCGCAGGCGCTCCCGCGGGATGTGAACAATGGCATAAAAGGCGGTGATTCCGGCCCACATGCCGTCGGGCGCCTCCAGGGCAAACATATCCCCCACCCGGAACTCGATGTCCGGATGCAGGCGGCGGGCCTGCGCAATCATCGCGGGCGAGAGATCGATGCCGCAGACCGGCACCCCGCGATCGTAAAGATGACGCGCCACCTGGCCCGGTCCGCAGCCGATATCGAGCACCGGCCCGGCCCCCTTCACCTCCGCCGCGAAGCGATCCAAGATCTGGCACTCGAGCGGCTTGTCGCTAAGCTCGCCGGCGAGATTGCGAGCATACGGCTCGGCCAGTCGATCGTAGGTTGTTTGGATGAGGGTGCGGCGCTGGGAATCCATATTCGAAAATCCGCGGCTTGCAGTGAGACGAGTGCGGCAAGCATCGCCGCCGCGGCCAGGGAAGTCCAGAGGCAATCTCGTGGGGGCCGCCCAATGCTTGGCAAGGGCATCGCCAGGGGCCGCGATGCCAGCTATGTAAAGAGATTTGTGGAAAATTAATTTGTTTTAATTATTACAAAATCAGAGATAATTTGGTCGATTGGGATCCGTCTGCGAGCGCCTGCCCGGTCCCTGAGGACCCTGCTTTCAGGCCGTCTCTAATCTTTACCAACCATCATCTGAGATCAAGTCATGAAATTTTTAATTGTCGACGCTGATCCGCACAGTCTCCAGCAGATGAAAGCGGTACTCGAAGAGGCGGGGCACAGCGTCACCCATTATGAGTCGAGCGTCGTGGCGCTGCGCGAGATCCAGCTCAAGCAGCCCGACTGCGTCATCACCGACATCATCATGCCGGGGATGGACGGTTTCGAGCTGTGCTGGGAGCTGCGCCGGCGGCCCAATCTCGCCGCGCTCAAGATCATCATCTGCACCTCCAAGTCGTATGACTTCGACCGCCGCCGCGCCAAGGAGCTCGGCGCCAACGGCTACATCATAAAGCCGATCGAACGCGACGGACTCCTGCGCTCGATTGCCGAGATCCTGTCGGAGCAGGTCACGGTCAGCTACTGGGGCGTGCACGGAACCCTGCCGGTGCCGGGAACCCCGTGGCTGCGCTACGGCGGCAACACTCCCTGCGTCAGCGTGTCGATGAGCGGCGAGCCGCTATATATCTTCGACTGCGGCTCGGGAATCAAGCAGCTCTCGGACAGCCTCTGCGCGAACAAGGTCCAGCGGCTCTCGGCGCGGATCTTCATCACCCATACCCACTGGGACCACATAAACTCCCTGCCCTTTTTCACCCCGCTTTACGTCCGCGGCAATCAGATAGAGATCTTCGGCCCCTACCAGGGCGACCTGACCATCGAACGCGCCATCGCCGCTCAGATGGAGAGCGTGTACTTCCCGGTCACCTTCCGGGAGTTCGGCGCGCGGCTCATCTTCCAAGATCTGCGCGGCGAGCTTTTGAACTTCGGCCCGGTCCATGTCGAGTCCATCCTGCTCAAACATCCCGGCTACTGCCTCGGCTACCGCCTGACCTGCCACGGCCGCTCGGTCTGTTATGTGACCGACAATGAGCTCTATCTGCGCACCGATCCGCGCTACGACCTGGCCTATGTCGAGCGCCTGGCCAACTTCGTACGCGGCGCCGATGTCCTGATTACCGACACCACCTACCGCGACCACGAGTACCCGTCCAAAGTCGACTGGGGCCACTCCTGCGTGAGCGAAGTGGCGGATCTGGCGGCGCGCGCCCAGGTCAAGCGTCTGCACATCTTCCATCACGATCCCGATCAGACCGACGACGATATCGACCGCAAGCTGAATGAGACCCGCGAAGCCCTGCACCGACTCGGCAGCAATGTGATTTGCGAGGCACCGGCCGAGAAGACGCAAGTAATCCTGTAGTTCACTATGACGGTGCGGCAAGTGCAGCCGCTTGCCATGCCAGCCGCCGACTGGTCACCATTTCAAGAGAACAGGAAAGCATAGGAGCCCATGTTTCAGCCATTCCGTCGTCTGCTTCAGATGAAAAATTCCTTTTTATCCGTGGTGGTACTGGTGCAGGCGCTGCTTATCGGCCTGACGATCGTGTTTATGCGATTGACGGTTGATATGCTCGATCACGCGGAAGACGACAAGGTCCACGGCATCGCCGCCTATATCAACACGCAGATTGAACAGTCCAAGGACAAGGCGCTCACGGCGACCCTCGCCGTCGCCGGGAATCAGGAGCTGCTCAGAGTCTTTGCGGCGCGCGATCGGGAAAAACTGGCGGCTGAGGTCAAGGAAGTTTGGGAGCGCCTGGGGCCGACCGGATTCAGCCAGTTCGAGTTTCATGTCCCCAATAAAGAGAACTCCGACTATCAGTACTTTTACCGCGCGCACAACCCGACCCACTTCCATGACTCGGCCGCCCTGCGCCCGACCATCCTCAAGGCCAACACCGGAAATCAGGTAGTAAGCGGTCTGGAACAGGGCCGCTCCGGCTACGGCTTCCGCGCCGTCGCACCGCTGACCTTGGACGGCCAGCGCATCGGCTCCGTATCATTCGGCTTCGACATGGGGGAGGCGTTCCTCAACATCCTCAACTCCAAGTTCCCCGGCGCCTGGGGCGTCTACAACCTGGTCCGTGGCGTCAAGAGCGTCGATGATCGATACCTGATCGATGCGGTCGGCGAGAACAAGGCGAAGTTCTTCGTGAACTCTCTCCCCCACGAGAAGATCATGCAGAACATCCGCAACGGCAACTACTATTATGAAAAAGACGAGCCGACCCAGACCATCTCCCTGTACCTGCCGGTGCGCAACTTCCAGGGCGATGTGGTGGTACTCATCCGCTACGTATATCCGACGGTCTACTTCTCCAGCATCGCCTATATCAAGAAGTCGTCGGCGCTGATCTGTCTGTTCGGCCTCTTCGCCTCGGCCGTGATCTTGTACTTCCTCTACAGCATGATCACCCGGCCGGTGCAGAACCTGGTTCTGGAGACCGAGAAGATCAAGGCGATGCAGCTCGACGGCACCATCATGGTCGAAAGCCCCCTCATCGAGATGCGCGAGCTTGTCGAGGCCATGGAGGGCATGAAGGTCGGTCTGCAGTCGTTCCGTAAGTACATTCCAGATGAGGTGGTGCGGGAGCTTATCCGCAACAAGCAGGAAGCGGAGATCAGCGGCAAGCGCAAGAAGATGACCGTCTGCTTCTCCGAGATCGTGGACTTCAACCGCATCTCCGAGCGGCTCACTCCCAACGAGCTGTCCTCGCAGCTGTCGGAGTACTTCAGCGCGATGACCGAGGTGATCAGCAAGCACGGTGGCACCGTCGACAAGTTCATCGGCGACGCGATCATGGCGTTCTGGAACGCGCCGCTGCCGGTCGGGCAGCATCCGCGCCAGGCCTGCCTCGCCGCCCTGCGGATGCGCGAGGGCTTGGTCGAGCTGAACCGGGCGTTGGCCGAGGAGGCCCGGGCCCGCGGCGGCGAGGCGGTGCCGATCCGGATCGGCATCGGCCTCAACACCGGCGTGTGCTTTGTCGGCAATATGGGCTCGGAGCAGCGCTTCAACTATTCGGTGATCGGGGATCCGGTCAACGTCGCCTCACGGATCGAGGGCCGCTGCAAGACCTACGGTTTCGACATCGTCGTCGGCGAGGCGACGCGCGCCGGCGCGCCGGACCTGGCGGCACTGGAGATCGACCGGGTGCGCCTGATG
>CALFML010000099.1 GCA_937879845.1 uncultured Myxococcales bacterium | reverse complement strand
CCACGGTGAGCAGAGTGCGTCCCGACTTTAGGATGGTCTCAGCGTAGTGGCGTTGCTGGCTGGACAGCTTCATCCGCATCAGCAGCGATGCCATGCCGATGATGCCGTTGAGCGGCGTCCGCAGCTCATGGCTGGTGTTGGCAAGAAACTGCGACTTGGCCGCCATCGCCTGCTCCAGCTGGCTGTTGACCGCAGCCAGCTCGTCGCGCTGCTGGCGGACGGTCTCACTCATCTTCTGCGCATCGCTGAGGGCGGCGGACTGCGCCTGCACCATGTGCAGGACATCCACGATCGGATCGTGAATGGTGAAATCGGCCAGCACAAGATCGGCATTTTGCAGATCTGCCAAGTCGCTGAACCACGGCGAGCCGAGAAAAAGGAGGATGTCCGACTCCGCGTCGTAATACATCTGCCCGCGCAGCCGGACCGGCTGATTCAGCGGGGCGAAGAAGAACGTATGGGCGCGCGCCCGCACAAACGCCTCAAAGCTCGGGGTAAGCCGCGGCCGCGCTACGGCCAGCAGGGAGAGCAGCGATGCGCCCACCCGTACGCCCCTGCATATCTTTCCCAAAGAACGGCCGAAATCGACAAGCCGCAGCTCCCGGTCGATGGCAAAAAAGAACGGAAAGACCTCACGCAGACCCTGGGCGCCAAGGCCTATCTTTCCCCTATCGGTGCTGCGGTCGCTCATTAGTTGTATCTGCAGGCCGCTGCGCTCATAGCCAAACCCTTGGCAGTGGATAGGCAAGCCGCCGGCTCTGATACCCAGCGCGGAGCAGTCAATAGGCACACGGCTGGGTACACATAGGCACGCCGCTGACATTGATACCCAGCGCGCTTGCAGTGGATCGTCACGCCGCTGGCTTTGATACCCAGCGCGGAGCAATCGATAGGCACACGGCTTGGTACACATAGGTAAGCCGCTGGCTTTGATACCCAACGTGCTTGCAGTGGATAGCCAAGCCGCTGGCTTTGATACCCAGCACGCTGGCAGTGGATAGCCAAGCCGTTGGCTTTGATACCCAGCGCGAGGCAGTCGATTGGAAGCGTCCTGGCTTTGATGCCCAGCGCGTTGCAGTCGATAGGAAGCGTCCTGGCTTTGATACCCAGCGCGTTGCAGTCGATAGGCCAGCCGCTGGCTTTGATACCCATGCTAAGGCCGTACATGCGCCACGACTCCTTAGGACTAGCGATTGCGCATCGACCGATTTTACTCTAAAATCTTGTCTGCTTGTCGGACAAAAGAGCTGAAGATGCTGCGACCGTTTAAGGTCCTTATCGTCGATGACGATGTGACTCAGCTGCTAGTCGTCAAGACGTGGCTGGAGCGTGTCGGCTGCGAGGTACTCACCCGCAGCACTCCCTTTGGCACCAGCGGGGCAATCCTCAAATCGCAGCCGGATGTCGTCCTACTTGACGTAGAGATGCCGGGACTTAGCGGCGATCTTCTGGCCGACCTCATCTCCAAGCAGGCAAACCGGAATCCCATCGGCGTCATCTTCTACTCGGGCAAGAAGGCGGAAACCCTGGACGCGCTCGCCAAGCAGTACCAGGCTTTGGGATTCATTGAGAAGACGGAACACCCGGAGCGCTTCCTGCAAGCCTTCTTCGCTCTGACCACACCGCTGCGCTCCAAGCGCCCCTAACTACTTCATTAAGCGCGCGTTCAGACCGGTAGGGCTGCGCTATAAAAGGCCATGCCTACTTCTTTGCTGGAGCGATTGGCGCTGCGGGTCGTGGCGGTGCTGGAGCGCTACCTTCCCGATGCGCTCATCTTTGCCCTCATCGCTACGGGCGTAGTTTTTCTCGCGGCGCTCGGGTTGACTCCGCCGGAGCAGTCGCGGCTCGCCCTGTGCGGCAAGCTGATCGACGGCTGGGGCGGCGGCTTCTTTTCGCTTTTGCCGTTCACGCTTCAGATGGCGATGATCATCATCTGCGGTCATACCGTGGCCAGCGCTCCGCCGATAAAGCGGCTGCTCTACCGCCTGGCCGCGGTGCCCAAGACGGCGTCCGGCGCGGTTGCGTGGGTGACGCTGCTGGCGCTTTTGAGCTCCTGGTTCAACTGGGGGTTCTCGCTGATCTTTTCAGCGCTGCTGGCGCGGGCGGTGGCGCAAAACCTGCACCGGCGCGGCATCGCCGTGGACTATCGCGCCCTGGCGGCGGCGAGCTTCCTGGGCCTTGGCAGCATCTGGGCGCAAGGGCTCTCCGGCTCCGCCGCGCTGCAGATGGCAACACCGGGGACGCTGCCGGAGGCGCTGCGCCACATCGTCGACTGGGGTGGAAGCGAAAAAACGGGGGTGCCGGCGTGGAACCGCTGGGGCAGCGGCATCATCCCGCTGTCGCAGACCATCTTTTTATGGCAGTCGCTGGCGGCGGTCGCAGTCGAGATCGTGCTTGTGACGGTCCTTATGTGGCGGGCCGCACCGACCGGAGCGCAGGCGGTCACGGCGGCAGCGCTGGGGATCGCGCTGGACGATGAGCCGGCGGAAGAGGCGGCACCGCCGCCCGCGGCGCAGCGCCCCGGCGAGCGCTGGGAACACTCTCCGCTTTTGACGGTGATGTTCGTCGGGCTGGGCGCAGCGTATCTGTGGCGCTACGGGCGCGCGGCGCGGAGCCCGCTGGAGGCAATCCACTTAAACTCCATCAACCTGACCTTGCTTCTTATCGGTGCCGCTTTGCACCGTACGCCGGCGCGGCTCATGCGCGCTTTCGCCGCCGGCACGCAGGCGGTCTGGGGCGTCCTTTTGCAGTTTCCGTTTTACGGCGCCATCGCCGGGATGCTCAGCGCCGGGGCCCTCAACGAGCGGATCGCCAACGTCTTTGTCAGCGCCGCAAGCCGCGCCACGCTGCCGCCGCTCATCGCCCTATACTCGGCGCTGCTCGGGGTGCTTGTGCCTTCGGGCGGCGGCAAGTGGCTGATCGAGGCCCCGTACGTCCTTACGGCCGCGCATAAGATGCAGGTGCACCTGGGCTGGATGGTCGCGGTCTACGATCTGGGGGAGGCGCTGGCTAACCTAGTGCAGCCGTTCTGGATGTTGCCGGTGCTGGCTCTGCTCGGGCTGCGGGCGCGCGACGTGATGGGCTACACGTTCTTGGTCTTCGCGCTGCTTCTGCCGGTGGTGCTGATCCTGACCTGGGTCTTGGGGCTGACCCTCTCTTATCCGCTGTGAATCAGCGGAGCTGCGGCGGCTGGCGGGCGGCGTTGATGACGCACAGGATGTGGAGCACGATCCCCGGCACGATGAAGCACACATAGCCGAGGCAGGTGAACATCATCCACAAAAGGCCCGCCGGCACCCGCCCGCTGCACATCTGGCCCAGCCCCGGCACAAAGAAGCTGAGCAGCGCCGCCTGGGTCGCCGAGGTGTTGGTCCACTGCTGGAGCTGCTGCTGCTGCTGCTGCTGGAGCTGCTGCTGCTGGAGCTGCGACACCGGCGAGAGCGCGACGCTCATCTGGTTGACCTGCTGCTGCTGGGCGCGCAGGTCGCGCATGACGAAGTCGAGGTACTCGTGGCAGTGCTTGCACTTCTTGGCCCCGATGAGGATCGGCTCGCTGCAGAACGGGCACGGCATGGTCTGCCCGCCCGCCGCGCCGTAGGCCCCGGGGCTCGCCGCGCCGCCGCTCGGGCCGCTCGCCGTGCCAAAGCCGGTGCCCGCCGGCGCCTCGCGCCCGGGACCGCCGCCGGCCACCTCGGTCATGTCGATGACGCTGGGGACCGTCTCGGGCACCTGCAGCTGCGCCGCCAGCGCGTCGCTGCGCATAAGGCTCACCCCGGCCTCACCCGGCGGCATCGGACCCTGGCGGGTGCGCGCCAGCGCCGTCTCGGTCGCCGCCGCCTTGTCCTTCGCCGAGCCGAGCCGGACGCGATTCGGGTATGTATATAGGATATTGCCTTCGTCATCGCT
>CALFML010000098.1 GCA_937879845.1 uncultured Myxococcales bacterium | reverse complement strand
AGCTCCCTCCAGCCGCTCGCAGACCAGATAGCACTCCTTGGGCGGATCGAAGTGAACTTCATGCACCGCTTCCACGTTATCGTGGCGCAGCGTCGCGAGCTGCCCAAGAACGCGCTGATACCGAGCTTTGGCGGTCGGCCAGTTGGTACCGGTCACCGGAATCCGCTTACGCAGCTGCGGCGCGGCGTAATTGGCAAGATTTTGAATGGCGGAGGATTCGCGCATGGGACACCCGAGTCAAGGGGTTTCAATTCAAAAGCTGAATCGAGTTGATTGTCATTTTCGAGTTTTCATTGGTGAAATATTCAAGGTCTTCGGTGTTTGCGTCGTCTCTTATTTGAATGTCCTTATTTCTGTAATAACTCTTGATTTTAACGAAGAGTTTTGCTGGCATATCATTGCTTTGAATGTCATAAATTCCGACAAATTTTCTCTCTAAAGGCTTGTTGTTTTCTCGTTTTGTCGAAATATCATAGCCGCCGATCGAACCGAGGCTCAATTCGCCCTTTGTGCTTACTGTTCCGAATTCTAAATAATCGGCGTAGACTCCAATTTTGGATGATATAAAATTATAATTAATGTATAATTTCATTATATAATTAAGGTCTATTCTGATTGATTTTGCCTTGCTGAAATTTAGAGCTGAGAAGTTCTTGAACGAAATGTAATAAGTTGCCGTGCATTCAGTATAAAAATCATTGCCTGTCATGCTTGACGGTAGAGCCGGAAGCGCTTTGAATTCCAGTGAAAACGCTGCGGGCATATTCGGTATCTTTGGGCAATTGGTCAGACCTTGCAATTCAAAATTATTGTCTAGAATGATGGGCTGAGTTACCGCCGTATCACCGGTGGTTGGTGGCGTGCTTTTGCAATCTGCATTATTCTCGCTCAATTGCGGCTTGGTGCCTGAATCCAATAGCGCTACGTAGCTATATGTGTCGCAGTTAGCTAAATGCAGGGCGGCGATTGCGATAATCAGTTTTTTCACTTTCGAACTCCTTTTTTCAGGATCACCGAATCAGGGTAACGATGAGAGCGGTAGCGGCACCGCCTGTTAAAGCCGCAGATAAAGCAGTTTGCGTGCTAAAGGCGTAGTATTTTTGACACGAGGTGACAGGAAAATCCGGGCACTGCTCCGGACCCCCTACTGGCTGCTTATCCCGCGCAGCAAAGGAAACTACGCTAACAATTCCTGCGCCGAGCAGCGCGCCGAGCCCTGCAACCGCTAACTTTTTTTTCCAACTCCATTTCTTTTTGGCGTCAGGAAGCGGCGCTGGCGCAGGCTCGATTGAGAGCGCTGCCAAGACCGTGCTTCCAGGTGTGCCACGGCTCTTCAAATAGGTGTCAACCATCGCCGAGGCTCCCTCGGTCAGGGTTTCGGCAAGCTCGCTGTCTTTAGCATCCGGGTGGCAGGGTATGTCGCGCTCCGTGGTCTGGTCGGCGCTTTTTCCTGTGGCGAACCACAGCGTCGCCAAACAGGCGCGCTCATTTTTCAAGATACGGCCCGTCAGAGCCAAGTCGGCGTGCTCACTCGCTAGGGCGGACAAAAGGCAGTCGGCGCGCTCGCAGGGGGTATCAACGGCTTCGCCCGCCCGTGCGACTGCGACACCCAGCCCACTAAGGCGGAGCTGGATGGCGCTTTCAGCCGGTTGAAATGCCCGGTCGTTCTGGCTGATCCCCAGAAACAGGAGCCGCGGCTGCGCCTGTGCGACTAGGGAGTTTGTGCAGAGCCCGAGCAGGCCAAGCAGAAGCGTGAGAGCCGACTGTCTATAGGTGCGAAAGCTTGCCACTTCTAAACTCCTTTTTTCAACCCGCCTTCTTTACGCTGCTGCTGGAACCCAGAGTCGGTAGGGGAGCGGTGACTTGGCCGGTGCGCAGGTCCTTGTGCGTGCTGTTCACGCTGCCGGCGGAGTGCTGCTTCTGCACTGGACCTTTGCTGTCCTTGCCGCCGGCCGATACTTTGTAGACGCCCCCCGCGCCGGCGAGCAGCAGCGCGACGATGCCCCCCGACATGAACTGCATCGAGCGCGTCGCCTTGGTCTGGGCGCGCTGGTTCTCGGCCTGCAGCTGCTCATTGGCGCTGCGGAGACCTTGCAGGTTCTGTGCCTGCTGCTGGTGTGAGTCGCGCAGCTGGCCGTAGAGACGGTGGAGGTGGCCATAGGAGGCGTTGAGCTCTTCCAGCTTGCGCTGCTGCGGCTCGGAGAGCACATCGGCTTTGATTTGATTGAACAGCCGTTGTGTTTCCTGCAGGAGCTTGCGCGCCGGCTCCGGACCGCGCTCGATGCGGCTTGAGACGAAGCTCTCCGGCAGGCCGCGGATCATGGCGCGCAGGATCAAGATCATCAGCTCATCGGCGAAGTACCGCTCCGGGATGCGATCACGGACCAAGGGATAGGAGGGAATCTTGGCCGCCAGGACCTCGGCGCGCAGCGGCTCCGGCTTGTCCTGCAGCGGGCCGATGATGTTGACCAGCTTGGCGACGCCGGTGTGGTCCCCGGTCAGGATGAAATAGAAAATCGCCCCGAGCGCATACACATCGTGCGCCTCCCCGAGCGGATGCAGCAGATCGAACTGCCGCGCCTGCGGGCACGGCGGGACCTCGCCGCTGAAGACGGCGCGGAAGATGCGCCGATCCTGCGCGTCCTGCTCGATGGCGGTCACGGTGAGGCAGTAGCCATGCGTGGGATCGCTCTCATCGACCAGGAGGTCGCCGGGCTTGATCGATAGCTCGCCGTCCTTGTCCGGCCGCAGGACCTCCGGAATGAGGAAGCGCCGGGTGGTGGGATCGAAGTCGATCCGCTGATAGATGTGGCGCTTGCGGTTGAGCGCTTCCGGCGACAGATAGGCGCGCTTCTCCGTGGCGATGTTCTGGACCGGTTCCTCGTACCAGTTACGGGTAAGCTGCACCTGATCGGCGAGCCCGAAGTCGATGACTTTGGCGGAGAAGCTCGGATAGGCGGCGAGGCTCGTCAGGGCCTCGGGCAGACCGCCCATCGCCATCGCCCGCCACTCGTCGTCCACATCCGCCGGGTCGGGCAGGGCGGCGATCATGATGTTGTCCGGCGCCAGGTCCTTGTGGACGATCTGCTGCTCGCCGTGCAGCCAGGCGACCGCCTCGGCCAGCTGCACCATGAGAAAGACCTTCTCCAGCAGCATGACCTTCTGCACATACGCAAGCTCCGCCGGCTGCGCCGCGCGCAAAAGCGGCGTGTCGAGCTGCGGCGCGTTGAGCTGCGCCGCCGCGGTCGTCATCAGAATGGGCATGGACTCGCCGGACCCCTCATAGGGCTCGGGCAGAAGGATGCCGTGCTGCCGGCAAAGGCGGGCGTAGGTGCGGCGGCGGCTGTCATGGAAGTGCGGCAGGCCCTGCTCTAGGAGCTCCATGACCACGGCGTCGCGATCGACGAAGTTTATCAGCGTGCCGCGCTGCGCGTGGGCGCCCTGATCTTTTGTGCAGCAGGTCTTGGCGGGGTACTGCATGAGCGCATAGGCGCTGTTGAGGATGTGCTCCGCGGA
>CALFML010000097.1 GCA_937879845.1 uncultured Myxococcales bacterium | reverse complement strand
AACGGCATGAGCCTGTCGCGGCGCGACTCGCCGCTGGCCAACAGCGCCCTGGTCGTGACGGTGGAGCCGGCGGATTTTGCCGCCTACGGCAGCGGACCCGGCGATCCGCTGGCGGGGGTCGAGTTCCAGCGCGCGGTGGAGCGCCGGGCGTTTGCCGCCGGCGGCGGCGGCTTCGTGGCGCCGGCGCAGCGTCTTATGGAGCTGCTCGCCGGCCGCGCCCCAGGAGCGTCTGCGCGGGCCTTGGAGCCGCTGCCGCGCAGCACCTACCGCCCGCGCATCGCCGCCGCCGACCTTGCCTCTGTGCTGCCGCCTTTTGTCATCGAGCCGCTGCGCCAGGCGCTGCGCAACTTCGAGCGCACCATGCCCGGCTTCCTCTGCAAAGAGGCGCAGCTGGTCGGGGTCGAGACCCGCACCTCCGCGCCCCTGCGCATCGTCCGCGATGCCTCCCTGCAGTCGCCCGGGCTCGCCGGCCTTTATCCGGCCGGGGAGGGGGCGGGCTACGCCGGGGGCATCGTCAGCGCGGCGATCGACGGCCTGCGGATCGCCGATGCGATCATCGCCCGCTTCACGGCCCCTTGACCTCATCTAGCGATCTGTTGACCGCTGCCGCAAGTTCCCTCGGGAGCAAAGAGGCGCGGGCCGACCGGAGATGGCTTCAGCCGGCCCAAAGCTCCGTCTTTGTGACCAGCCGATAGCCCTAGTGTTTAGCCCTAGTGTTAACCCGCGGCTTTTGGTGAAGGTCTCCTCTCGATTTACTTTGTCGTTTGTCCGGCTGGCGTCTCTTCGTCGGTGGGGAAGGGCCGGGAATCGGGCTTTGGCGGCCGCGGCGGCCTTGACACTCCCTCTAAGACGCGGTACATCCAGCACCCCAGTAAGGAGTTCCTTGATGCTTCTCAACTCGCCCGCCATGCCGGATTCCGGTCCGCTCCCTTTAATCGGGGATCGCGCTGCGTCGTTTGGCTGCGCTCGGGCCGCCTGCTATGCCGGGGCCTCTGCTCAGAGATTGCAAAAATCTCAGAGATTCGGCCGCGTGTTTACCCCGGCAATCTTCGCTGCAGTCTTTTGTTTTGCCGGACTTTTGGGCCTGGGCGGCCGCGCCGCAGCCTCCGAGGTCGTGACGCTAGCCGACAACACCCAGGTCGCAGGCAAGCTCACCCATTACTTCGACGGCGTCATCGTCCTTGAGACGAGCAACGGTCAGAAGATCGAGCTGCCGCGCGACAAGGTCAAGGCCATCACGTTCAAGCTGCCGCCGGCCCGCGCCGAGTTCGCGACGCCGGAGAAAGTCTTTGAGCGCTGGCGCCAGTCGATGCAAAAAGGCGACGTGAATAAGGCCATCGACTGCTACGCGCTCATGTACCAGGGCCAGGTCGGACAGCAGATGATTCAGACCCCGGATGCCCTCAAGCAGGCGCAAAAAGATATGGAGGGCGTGCTGTTCGAGCTGCGCGGCGCCTCCTATCAGACCCAGGGGGAGACCAAGCTGGCCACGCTCAAGGTGCGGCGCACCAAGGGCGAGAATGTACAGACCGACGAAATCCACTTTGTCCTGGAGAACGGCGAGTGGAAGATGACACCGTAAGGGTGTCGCCCCGTCGGCGATTAGCAGGGTCGCAGGGCATTCGGCGGGTGGCGGTGGCGCTGCTCGGCGGCGCTCTGGCTATGGTCCTTTTGCCGCAGCGGGCGGCCGCAGCAAAGCCTGCGGCGCTCTTGCCGGTAGCCGCGCTATCGCCGCTCCGACCGCTTGTGGTCGGAACCGGGAGCCGCGCGGCCGGGACATCTTCGTCTCCGTCTTCCGGCTCAAGCCCGGGCAGCGCGGCGAACGGCGGAGCGGCCGCGCCGCCGGTTGTTGCGGCTTCGGACCTTGCCGACGCCCAGCCGAAAGCGGGAGGGCTGCCGCCGCTGCCGCTTTTTGCCCAGGCCACGCCGGCGTCGCCAGAGCAAGAGACGGGGGAGAGCAAGGCCCCGGCGGCGGGCAAGGCCGCAGCGCCCAGCAAAGCCAAAGAAAAAGAAAAAGAAGTCGAGCCGCCGCCCTTTGCCACCCCGGCACCGGGCCAGGTCGTCGATGACGACGATGACGGCGACGACGCTGAGAAGAAGAAGAAAGCGGCCAAGCAGAAAAAGATCGAGTGCGATAACGACGCCGCGTGCCCAAATCAAACGATCTGCGTAAAGAGCGTGTGCCGCTCGCCGCAGCGGCCGCTGTCAGCGCTGCTCTACTATCATCAGAAGGGTCCGATCGGCTACCGGGTGGTAGCGCCCCTTTATTTTAGTTTTTGGCGCCCCAAGAAGCAGACCCGCGTCCTGGCCCCGCTGTTCGTCGATCACAAAAACGACACCGCCAAGACGCGCGATGTCTGGGTGTTTCCGACCTATCAATATCAGCGCAAGCCGGGCCTGGTCGCGCACCGCTTCTGGCCGCTGATTTTTTATGCGAACTACGACAGCAGCGATAATAAGGGCAAGGCCTTTGGCATCATGCCGCTGTTCTGGGCGTCCAAGCGCCAGCAGTCCTCGCTGGTCGTGCTGCCGCCGCTGCTTTTCTTCCATCACCGCGATGCGGCCAAGGACAGCTCGCACACCCTGTTTCTGCCGCTGCTCACCTACGTCGGCAAGAAGGGGCAGGATACCCTGGCGCTGTTCCTGGGGCTCGGGTACTACCGGCGCAGCGGCGACAAGGTGTGGGGCGGGCTGTTTCCGCTCGTGTGGCATCAGCGAGCGCCGGATCACCGCTCGACCCTCATCCTGCCGCTATTTTATGAGGGCGAGAACAAGACCACCGGCGATCGCTACGCGACGCTGCTGCCGCTATTTTTCTATCACCGCAACAGCAACAAGACGCGCCTCATCATCACCCCGCTCGGGGGATCGTACCGCAACCGTGAGACCGGTGAAGCGACGACGGTGACGCTGTTGCCGCTGCTCCTGCACCGCGACGATCCGGTGCGGCGCTACACGGCGATTCCGCCGCTCGGGATGTGGTGGCGCAACAAAGAGACCGGGCGCAGCTGGGGCTACGTCGGGCCGTTTTTCTATACCCATGACGACGAAGGCTCAAGTCACGGGCTGATTCCTTTGTACTTGCACCTGGCGAGCCGGCCAGGGCGGTCCGATACCACGATCGTGCTGCCGCTCCTGGCGGCGCTGCATCGCTCGCCGCATCTGAAGTTCGGATTCTTGGGACCGCTGTTCGGCTGGTCGCATCCGGTCGAAGGGGCGAGCGGCGGCGGCTTGCTGCCGATCCTGTCGGTTGCCCGCGGGCCGCGGCCGCATGTGGCGATCTTGCCGCCGCTCTTCATCTATGCCGGCGATCGGCAGGCGGGAAGCCACTACGTCTCGGTCGGTCCGGTTTTTTATCGCTGGCAGACCAAGGGGCCGCAGGCCGGCTATGACGCCGGCGTGTTTCCGCTTTTGTGGCTGAGCCGCCATGGCGCGAGCAGCCGACAGATGCTCCTGCCGCTTTTTTACCACCACCGCGTCCCCGGCAACGAGCGGCTGGTCATCGGCCCGGTATATTGGGATCGCCGCTGCCCGACCTTTATAGGAGATACGCGGGCGGGAGTGCGCGGCGGCATCGCGCCGATCCTGTTCTGGAAGCGCTCGCCGCTGCAGAACTACACGATCGTGTTCCCGCTGGTCTGGCACGTGAGCTCGCCGAATCGGAGCGCCGTGGTCGTCGGCCCGATCTTCTGGTCGCGGCAGAAGCTGCACGATGCGAACGGCGCCGCGGCCGGCGAGCGCACCACGTTCGGCCTGTTCCCGCTGTTCTTCTCGACGCGGTCGCCGCAGTCGGCGCTGGTCGTCGGTCCGCTGTTCGGCTACCGCCGCTCGCCGGAGCGGCGGACGCTGGTCATCGGGCCGTTTTTCGAGACGGTCGGCGCCCCGGGCCAGCGCGAGCAGAGCATCACCCGCGCGGTGTTGCCGCTGTTCTACTTCCACTGCAGCCCGGGCCGGCGGGCGACCGTGCTGTTCCCGCTGTTCATGCAGATTCGCGAACAGCAGACGACCTTCCGCTCGGTGGCGCTGCTTTATTACGGGGTGCAGCGGCCGCAGAGCAGCGTGCATGTCCTGTTCCCGCTGCTCTTTGTCGCCCGCAGTCCGCAGAGCAGCACGACGATCGTCGGACCGTTTTTCCACCACCGCAACGTGGAGCACAACCAGGTCGCGTTCGGGCTCTTGCCGCTGTTTGGTTATAGCCGCAGCCGGACCTCGGTCACCTTGGCGACGCCGGTCGGGTTTTACACCCACAACTACTTATCCGGGCGGACGCGCAGCGCGTTCCTGACGTTTTATGCCGACCACTCGCGTGAGCGCTCGGACATCGGCTTCTTCCCGCTGGTGTTCACGACCCGGCGCGGTACGGCCTCGGCGGTGTTTGTCACGCCGTTCTTCTATCACTCGCAGGACGCGGCGCAGAACCGGTCGTTCACGCTGCTCGGGCCGGTGTACTTCGGCCACCGAGGCAAGGCGAGCTACGGCGGCGTGGCGCCGCTATTTTACGGGCGCAGCGATGGCGAAGGGTCGTTCAGCTTCATGGCCCTGCCGCTCCTTTATGCCTCGCACCGCGCCGGAGCGCAGCCGCAGAACTGGCTGCTCACGCCGCTTTTTGGCTTTGGCACTTCGGCGACCGGGTTCCGCGCTTATATCGGACCGGGGCTGCTGTACTTCCGCCGCGATGCCGAGGTGCACTCGGCGGCGCTGTGGCCGCTATTTTATTACAGCCACAACCTGAAGACCCGGACCACCATCGGCATGGCGCTGCCGCTGTACTTCCGCACCGCCAGCCCGGAGTCGAGCCTGACCATGGTGACGCCGCTGTTCTGGCATCATCGCGCGCTCACCCGGCGGATTTCGCTCTTTTTCCCGCTCGTGCTGGATGTGCACAACGTCTATACCTCGCGGCTCACCGCGGTGGGCGTGGTGCTGCCGTTCGTCGTCCGCAGCCGCGACTACGTGAGCAACACCACCACGTGGGTGTTTCCGCCGCTGCTCACCTACGTCAAGCACAAGCCCAACGGCTACTTCGACGTGATCACCTTCCCGGTGTTTTTCCACTTCGGCGGCAAGGAGCGGTCGACCACGGTGCTGTTCCCGCTCTTTTATCACCTCAAGCGGCCGGCGACGCAGCTGACGATGCTGTTGCCCTTGTTCGCCTACCACCGCGACGAGCATGACACCCGGTCGATCCTGCTGCCGCCGCTGCTCACCTGGATTCGCGACTATGCCGACGGCAGCCGCGACCGCGTCGTGTTCCCGCTGCTCTGGCACTTCAAGCGGCCGAATCAGACGACCACGGTGTTTGCACCGTTTGGCGCGCACTGGACCAACGCGCGCGGCCGCCACACCCTGGTGCTCAACACCTACTACTACAAAGGCGCCGGGGAGAGCCTGGGCGCCTGGCGGTTCGAGTTCTGGCCGCTCGTGCACGTCGGTCGGCCGCGGCCGCAGGATCTGCAGTGGAACTTGCTGGCGGGTCTTATCGGTTACTCCCGCGAAGGCAAAAACCGTACGCTGCGCCTGTTGTGGGGCATCTTTATCCCGCTTGAGCCGGTGGGGGCCAAGAGCGCCTGGTACGGGGCAAGCTGGCGCATGGCCAGCGACGAGTAAGACCGCTACGCAGAGCTGCTCGGCGCTCCGGGGGGGGCCGGCTTGAAGTCGGTGAGAAGGCGGCGAGCCGTGCCGGCTATCCCGGTCCGGCGCCCCGCGCCAGCTCTGCCAGCTGGGCGTCCTTCTCCGCCCAGTGCGCGTTGACAAAAGCCTGGAAGCGGTGGCGGTAGTCGGCATCGTGCTGATAGTCGCCGTGCAGCAGGTCCGGCGGAATCGCCGTCGAGTTGACCCGCACCGTCACCCGCGGCAGGCGGTTGCAGAGAAACTCCCAGAACGTCGGCACGCCATCGGGATAAAAGATCGTGACCGAGAGCAGGGAAGAAAACTTGTCGCCCAGGAACTGAATCGCCAGCGCCAGCCCGGCCGCCTTGGGGCGCAGAAGGTGGCGATACGGCGACTGCTGGCTGGCGTACTTGGCGGCGGTGAACCGGGTTCCCTCCAGAAAGTTGAGAACGCTCGTCGGCACCAAAGAGAAGCGCTCGCACGACTTCTGCGTCGCGACCAGGTCGCGGTCGCGCTGCTCCGGATGCTTGGCGAGATACTCCTTGGAGCGGCGCCGCATGAACGGAAAATCGAGCGCCCACCAGGCAAGCCCCATAAACGGCACGTACAGGAGCTGCTGCTTGAGGAAAAACTTGAGCAGCGGAATCCGCCGGTTGAGCGCCCGCTGCAGCACCAGTACATCGACCCACGACTGGTGGTTGCAAGTGACAAGGTACCAGCCGTCGGGCAAGAGATTGTCGGTGCCGGAGATCTCCCAGGCGGTGCTCTGGGTCGCCCGCTGCCAGCGCGCGTTGTTGTCGATCCACAAGGTGCCGATGCCGTTGAGCACGCGGTCGCAGAACCGGCGCGGGCCGCTCCCGGCCGGCAAAAGGAGCTTCAACAGCGCCACCGGCATGACCAGGAAGCCGACGCAAAAAATCACGTTGAGGGACAAGAGCAGCGCCGCCGCGCAGCCGGTCAAAGTCCGCCCGAGACCCGGCGGACGCAGCGCCGAGCGGCGGGGAAAAGCGGAGGGGTCCGGGGATGCCGCGGGCGCAGACGAACCGGGCGGCCGTGGCGCGCGTTCCGGCGAAGGACGAGAGCTCATGGCCTGGCACTATTGCAGAGGGCTCGCGGTCTGGCTACAAGCGGCGGCGCGGCTTCCCCGCGGCTTGGCTTCGCGGCCCGGTCGGCTGAGCAAGCCGCCTGGGGCTTAGAAGCGCGCGTCGACTCCCAGCGCGATTGCCGGGCCCACCCCTGACACCTGGGCGGACTGGCAGAAGTTGGTGCGCGTCGAGAAGCTGCTGTTCTGGCAGTGGTCGCTGAGGTAGGCGCCGCCGACCGCCGACTGCACGATGACCGTTCCCGGACCGCCGCCGCCGCGCAGGAAGTACTTGAGCCCAAGGGTGCCGTAGCCCCAGTAGGCCGAGCCGCCGCCGGTGATATAGAGGTTGAAGCGGCTCGCCACCGGGATGTTGATCTCGCCGGTCATGCTGGCGAACTCGAGCCGGCCGGTGGAGGTCATAAGGGCGTAGGCGTTGTGCAGGATCAGGTTGAGCCCGTCCAGGCTCCCCAGGCGCATCCCGTAACCGACCAGGAAGCGCGTCTGCTCGATCACGTGGACCTCGACGCCGGGCTCGATGCCGAGCTCGAAGTAGGAGCTGGAGAAGGCGAGCAGGGCGCGCAGCTCGCCGCTAAACCCGGTCCGATCGCCGGTGACAAGGCCCAGCGGCGCCAGCTGCACCCCGAGCTTTATCGGCACCCGGAAGTAGTACTCGAAGGTGACATCGCTGAGCAGGCCCAGGCCGGAGCTGACGGAGCTGCTGAAGCCGCCGACCTCGATGACCGGGCGGACCGTGGCGCTGAAGCGGCCCATGCCGTACCACAGCCGCGGCGCGACCTTGGGGGCGCGCAGCGGGGCCGGGGTCGGCTCGGCGAGATCGCCGACCGCCGCGACCGTGCCGCGGGGCAGGGGACCGCTGGCGGTGAAGCCGCTGGTCTGGGTCACCACGAACATTCCCATGGCCCGGTTGGAAGGCGCGTAGAGGGGATGCTCGGCCGTGGGGGCGCTCACCTTGACGCGCCGCTGGCTGCGCACTACGAAGCGGTCGCCGATCTGCACCGGAACGGAAGAGACGATGGCCACGGAGCCGCCGCGCACCGCGGTGACCCGCGCCCAGCCGGCCTGCGGTGCGCGCGGACCTTCGGGGTTCAAAGTGAGCTCGCGCTGCGCCGCGCTGGCGGGGGAGGGAATCGTCAAGGGTTGTCCGGCGGCGACCGTGCGCGGCGGACCGGCGCTGCTCGGCGCCCCGCCCGCGGGCAGCGGAATCGCCGTCGGCACCGGCTGGCGCGGATCGGCCAGCGAGTACGTCAGCGCGGCGAAATCCGCCGCCACCACGAGCAGCGACTGACCGTTATGGGCCAGCTTGACGACGTTGCGCCCCTCGGCGATCCGCTCAAGGAGCGCCGGCTGCGGCGATGTCGTGAGATCGAAGACCAGCACGCCCTGCGGACCGCAGGCCACGTAGAGGATGTTGTCCAGCTGCAGCACGTCTTGGATGGTGGCCGCGATCGCCCACTCCGTCTGCAGCTGGCCGGTTTCGTCCACGAGCTGCAGCGTCTGCGGACCGGCGATCCGCACGCTGCGCGCGGCGGCGGCGCTGCCGAGCATTAGGGCCAGAACCACAGCCAACGTCGATAAAAGAGCCAGCGTCTTTTTTAGCCTGATCATCTCGCGCTCCCGCTTTGCATCACAGACCCGGGACGTAATAGCAAGCGATATGCCGCCTACAAGCAAGGCGCATTGCTGCGAGCGGGGGCGCGGTTCCGGCGGCCGGACTCACAGACTTTTGAGCCGACTCGGTCATAAAAGTCCGACTAAACCGCGCCCCGGTTGAGACCCGAAGTGTTTGCCAAGAGAGCGGGTGGCGCCGGAGGCGGGAGCCCTGCTGCGCGAGCAGCGGGGGGCCGTAGGGGACAGGACCCGCGGCGCAGCCCGAACCTGCGGGTCTTTTGCGAGGCGTGGTTTAG
>CALFML010000096.1 GCA_937879845.1 uncultured Myxococcales bacterium | reverse complement strand
GTACGTCTGTTCCTTCCGGCTCCGCCAGTCCCAGCGATCGGCACGAATAAGCGCCTGGTCGTACTTTTTGATCCGTTCAGCGAAAAAGTAGCTTTCCTTTCACAAAATATCCCACAGTATGTAAAAAAAGGCTCCATCTGACTACCTGGTGGGGCTTAGGGGGAAACGTAGTCCGGGGCTTGTAAGGGCCCGCGTCCGTCTTACGGCAGCCGCCTCCCGACCGGGGGAGAATTAGGAGTCGTCATGAAGATCATATTTGCGTCGTGCTTGCTCACTCCGATGGTTCTGTGCTCCGCGGTGGGGTGCAACTCCAGCCCAACCAGCACGGTCGATCTTGGTACCGCCGCCGATTTCAGCGTAGGGAGTGATCTAAGCAGCAGCGCGGATCTGGGCACGAGCCCCGACCTGGCCAATGCGGCCCCGCCTACTGAGGTGATGGTCGCGCGGATCGGCGATGGGACTGGGGCGCTCATGACCAATACCGGGACCGCAGTGTTCTTGGAGCGCCGCAAGATTGCCGGGGGAGCGCTGGTGGGCGCCGCGCTCGCCATGCCCACGGCGGCAAACGGGGCCAACCGCCCGTTCACGCTGTCGGGAACCGGGGTCTCGGAAGGGGCGCTCAATCGCTCGGTGGACGGCCGCTACGTCTTGCTGGCTGGCTATGACGCCACCCCGGGAACGGCGGCCCTCCTTGATAACTCCAAGCGCGTCATCGGCCGCGTGGCGGCGGACGGCAGCATGAACACCACCACTTCTTTCGACGGCGTAAGCGGCGCCGGCAACAACATTCGCAGCGCCATCAGCACGGACGGGAACGCGCTGTGGGCAAGCGGAGTTCTGGGCGTCGCCTATACGACCCTGGGCAACACCGCCAACCCGATCCGGCCCCTTGGCGATCCGTACAACGTGCGCGTCCTTGGGATCATAAACAACCAGCTCTACGTCAGCCGCTCGAGCGCCACGGTCGGCGGCATCAACACGGTCGGGGCGGGATTGCCGACCACGGCCGACGTCACGGCGACGCAGCTGCCGGGCTTTCCGACCAACAACAACACGCTCTCCTCGTATGGCTTTTTGGCCATCGATCGCGACACCGTTCCCGGCATCGATACGTTCTATGTCGCCGACGACCGCCTCGGTTCCGGGGGAGGGGTGCAGCGCTGGTATCTGAACAACAACAGCTGGACGCTCGATGGGACTCTGGCGACCGGCGTGCTCTCCGGGGCGCGCGGAATCACCGGCTACCGCAGCGGCAGCAACACCACCCTCCTTGTGACCACGGCCGAGTCCACGGGAGTCCAGACTCGTCTGGTCTCGTTCACCGATGACGGGAGCGCGGCGGCCTCGCTTACCCCGACGGTTCTGGCAACGGCGGCAACCAACACCGCGTACCGCGGCGTTTGTCTGGCGCCGACAAACTGAGCCGTCTGGCGGCCCGGAATCAGGAGCCCGCAGGCAGGAGAAGCTGGGCCTGCGCGAGCAGCTGCGCCAGCGGCTGGGACGCATCCAAGGTCAGGACAGAGGGCTCGGTCGGTTCCTCTAGCGCGGCAAATTGGCTGTCGATCAGGGCGGCTGGCATGTAGTGACCGGACGCGGCGCGAGCGGTGATGCGCTGCCGGGCCAGCTCTTTGCTGATGCGCAGATAGACAAAGCGGACCGACGGCACGCCTTCGGTAAGACGCGCGCGGTAGCTCTTTCGCAAGGCGGAGCAGGCGACAAACAGCGGCCAAGCGGTGCCGGCGTGCCGCCGCAGCTCCTGATTCAGGGCGTCGAGCCAGGGGCCGCGATCGTCATCGGAGAGAGCGACGCCCGCAGCCATCTTCTGTTTGTTGGCGGCGCTGTGATAGTCATCCGCATCGATGAACCGGCCCCCGGCCGCCGCGGCGAGCGCGGTCGCCAGCGTGGTCTTGCCGCAGCCGGCCACTCCCATCACGATCGTGATCGCCGCAAAGCTCATCTCCCACCAGGCGAAATCATTCACCGCCTCCGGCCCAGGGCGGACGGTTTTCCAGGTGGAACAGCTGCTCGCCCGCCTTGGGCACAAGTAGGATCCCTTGCTCCTCCCGATCGGCGAAGTCTTGCGGGCGCAGCGCGCGCGGATCGCGATAGCCCAGGTTGATCTTGTGGCAGATGGGTTCGGGAACCGCCGACGCCAGGGTTACGCGGATGCGCGGCCGCTCCTGCCCGTCGCGGTAGGTGCCGATGCCGCGGACGTGGGTCGAGTGCGCCAGCACCCCCCACGGGTAGCCGGAAAAGCGCGGCCACTGAGCCAGGAAGTAGTCGCGGCAGTGATAGCCGATCTCTAGGAGCAGCCGGCCGTGCACCTTGGAGATTTCGTGCAGGTGCGGCGCATAGATAATAAGCTCGCCGCCATCGGCAACCACCGGCTCGAGCTTGTACATGCACTTGCCGGCGACCCACAGATCCCCGTACATGAGCGGGGCGCACGATAGCACGGTATGGAACGGCCGCGGCTTGCGGGTGATATGCAGCGCCGCCGAAAGCTCGCTCGCGGCGTCCCAGGCGGACTCCGGGGTGCCGGCATACAGACCGGCCAGACGCTGGCCATCGACCACGGCGGCCAGGCAGAGCCGATCCTGGGCGATGAGGGCGGCCGCGCGATCCACCACCCGCCGCACCGGGGTCCATTTGCTGCCGATGATGAGCGGGTTAGTGACCACCGCCCCGAGCCAATGAAAGAAGTTGAGGATCTCCGGACCGCTGATGCCGGGAAAAAAATACTTGTTCCCACCGGAGAAGCCCACGACTTCATGGGGAAACACCGGCCCTACGACCAAAAGGACATCATAGTCGGCGATGCGCCGGCTTATCTCCACCGCCACGGGCCTGGCGAACCGTCCTTGGGTAAGCTCGGATATCTCCGCCGCGCCCAGGGTACCAAGCGGCATGAGCGACTCGGGCTCGTCCCAGGCGTGGTTGAAGATGCGCAGCGCGGCGAACGTGGTCTGCCGTTCGTGCGGCGTTATTTCCAGGCGCGTGTTTATCGCCTCTTCAGAAAGCGGCGGGTGCGTGCCCAGGGCGATGAGCACATCGATGCGGTCGGCCAGCCCGGCCAGGCGGTGGTGAAGGCCGCGAAAGAGCACGCCAAGCGGCATGCTGCGCGTCAAGTCGGGAACGATGAGAAGGACGCGCTTGCCCGCAAACGCATAGCCGGCGATGAGCTGATCGAGCACATGCGAGATCTCCGACTCAGAGAGCGAATGCGACGGCGGAGCTTGGGCAAAGGCGCAGTGCATCGTGTCTTGACGATACGGAAAACCGCGGCCTTTGTACATGCGCGTGCCGATCGCCGGATGATGCTGCTATGATGCGTCCCGGGGGAGTCATGCAGCTGCCTTTTCGGGTGGATCTGGACGGCCGGGTCGCCGTCGTCACGGGCGGCGCCGGAGTGCTGGGCGCAGAGCTCGCGGCGGCGCTGGCCCACTGCGGCGCCAAGGTCGCGATTGTCGATGTGAATCCCGGCGCCGCGGAGGAACTCGCGGCCAGACTCCGGGCGGACGGACTGCAGGGGCTCGCGGTGGCTGCGGATGTTCTCGATCGGACATCGCTGCGGGCCGCTGCGGAGCAAATCCAGGCCGCATTCGGTCCGTGCGATCTTTTGCTCAACGCCGCCGGCGGGAATCATCCGAGCGGCACCACCAGCCAGGAGTTTCTGACCCTGGAAGATCTGGACGACGCATCGCTGCGCAGCTTCTTTTCGCTGGATGCGGACAGCATCGAGCGCGTCTTTGGTCTGAACTTTCTCGGCACGCTGCTGCCGACGCAGATCTTCGCCCGGCAGATGCTCGGTCGACCGGGCGGCTGCATCATCAACATCTCGTCCCTCAGTGCGACGCGGCCGCTGACCAAGGTGCCGGCCTACAGCGCCGCCAAGGCTGCGGTGAGCAACTTCACCGCCTGGCTCGCCGTACACCTTGCCCCGGTCGGAATTCGCGTCAACGCCTTGGCGCCGGGATTTTTTCTGACGGCGCAGAACCGTCCGCTCCTTATCGATCCGGCAAGCGGAGAGCTCAGCCCGCGGGCGCGCAAGATCATCGCGCATACGCCGCTAGGCCGCTTCGGCGAGCCGCGTGAGCTTGTCGGCACCTTGCTGTGGCTCGCCAGCGGCGCCGCTTCCGGGTTCGTCAGCGGCGCCGTCATCCCGGTGGACGGAGGCTTTGGCGCCTACTGCGGCGTCTGAACCGGAGCTGTGCAACGCGAGCGCTGCGGCGCCGCAAGGAGCTTGCGTCCATGACGCCGTTCATCGATGAAGACTTCCTGCTTGATAGCGGCACCGCGCGCCGGCTCTATCACGAGCATGCCGCCCAGCTTCCCATCATCGATTATCACTCGCACCTGCCGCCCGCCGAGATCCAGAGCCGCAAGCGCTTCGCCGACATCACCGAGCTCTGGCTCGGCGCCGATCACTACAAGTGGCGGCTCATGCGCAGCGCCGGGGTCGCCGAAGAGCTCATCACCGGCCGCGCCGCGCCGCGCGACAAGTTCCTCGCCTTCTGTCAGGTCCTGCCGCTGGCGATCGGCAACCCGGTGCACCACTTCAGCCACTTGGAGCTGCGCCGACTCTTCGATATTCCGCTGATCATAAACGGGGATAACGGCCCCACGTTATGGGACCTGATCAATGCGCGTCTGCAGGACCTGGACACCTGGTCCTTCCTGCACAAGTCGCGGGTCGAGATTGTCTGCACGACCGATGATCCCGCCGATGATCTGCTGCCGCATCGCGAGCTGGCCGCGACCTCGCTCGCGACCCGCGTCCTCCCGGCGCTGCGTCCGGATCAGGCGATGCGGATCAACCACCCCGGGTTTCCAGAGTATCTGACCCGGCTTTCCGCATGCGCCGGAGAGAAGATTCAAAGCTTCGCGGCGCTGGCGGCGGCGTTGGCGCAGCGTGCCGCCTACTTTGCCCGGCATGGAGCGCGCCTTGGCGATCACTCGATCGAAGTGACGCTGCCGGCCGCGGTTCCCGATGCGGCCACGCTGGAGGCGCTGTTCGCCTTGCGGCTTGGCGGCACGGCGCTGAGCCCGCAGCAGGAAGCGCAGTACGTCTGCGGACTGCTTTTGGCGCTCGGGCGGATTTACCATCATCACGGCTGGGCGATGTGCCTGCACATCGGCGCCCTGCGCAACAGCAACACCCGGCGGTGGGAGCGGCTAGGCGGCGACTCCGGCCATGACTCCATCGGGGAGTACGCGCTGTTGCCGGGTCTGGCGCGGCTGCTCGATGCGCTCGACCGCACGGCGCAGCTGCCGCGGACCGTCCTTTTTTGCCTCAACCCCGCGCAGAATGCGGTTCTGGCCACCCTGCTCGGCAGCTTTCAGGAAGGCGGCGCGGCCGGCAAGCTGCAGCTCGGGCCGGCGTGGTGGTTCAACGATCACCGCGAGGGCAACCTGGAACAGCTGCGGACCCTGGCGGCGCACGGGGTGCTGGGAACCTTCGTCGGCATGGTCACGGACTCGCGCAGCTTCGCTTCCTATCCGCGCCACGAGTATTTTCGCCGGCTGCTTTGCCGGCAGCTCGGCGCCTGGGTGGAGCAGGGCGAGTACCCCGATGATGCGCAAGCGCTGGCGCAGCTTGTGCGCGGCATCTGCTGCGACAACGCTCGCGCCTACTTTGCCTTCGCGGAGCGGCCGATGCCATAGCCGCAGCCGCGGGGAGTGGAGCTGTAGATGACCCAGGTCCGGTGGGACAGAGCGCGTTACGTCGTCGTCGCCTTGGTCTGTGCCGGTACGATCGCCAACTACCTCGCGCGAAACTCGCTGGCGGTGCTGGCGCCGCGGCTGCAGCAGGAGCTGCCGCTTTCGACGCAGCAGTATTCCTATATCGTCGCGTCGTTTCAGCTCGCGTATACGGTCATGCAGCCGGTGTGCGGGTACCTGCTTGACCGCATCGGCCTGCGGATCGGGTTCGCGCTGTTTGCCGCGCTGTGGTCTTTGACCAACATGCTGCACGCGCTCGCCGGAGGCCTGGTCTCTTTCATGATCTTGCGCGCCATCCTCGGGCTCACGGAGGCGGCGGCGATTCCGGCCGGGGTCAAAGCGGTGAGCGAATGGTTCCCGCAGAGGGAACGCTCGGTGGCGATTGGCTATCTCAACGCCGGGACCTCGGTCGGAGCGATGCTGGCGCCGCCGCTCGTGATCGGGCTTACGGCAGTCGCCGGCTGGCCGACCGCGTTCGTTACGACCGGCGGAATCGGGCTCCTATGGGCGGCGCTGTGGTGGCGGGTCTACAAGTCGCCTCCGTCCAAGATCCCCGCGGCCGCGGCGCCGCGTCCTTCGCTGCGCCGGATCATCGCCCGGCGCGCGTTCTGGGGAATCGCCATCGCCCGCTTTTTGGCCGAGCCGGCCTGGCAGACCTTCAGCTTTTTTATTCCCTTGTACCTGGCCACCGAGCGCCACCTCCAGCTGCGCGAGATCGCCCTGTTCGCCTGGCTGCCGTTTCTGGCCGCGGATCTGGGCGGCATCCTCGGCGGCTACCTCTCGCCGTTTCTGGTCCGGCGGCTGCGGCTGTCTCTTGTGAACTCCCGCATCGCCGGAGTCTGGGTGGGGGCGCTGTTCATGCTCGGACCGGGACTCATCGGCCTTGTGCGGAGCGCCCCTTCCGCCATCGCGCTCTTGTGCCTGGGGGCCTTTGGCCACCAGATGATCTCCTCGCTGCTCAACGTGCTTGGCACCGACGTGTTTTCGCATCATGAGCTGGCGACCGCGAACGGGCTTACCGGCACTGCCTCTTGGACCGGCGGGCTCGGGTTCTCGCTGTTGGTCGGGGCGCTGGCGGGGACGCTGGGGTATGCGCCGCTGTTCGCTTGTCTTTCGCTGTTTGACGTTCTCGGCGCGGTCGTCGTCTTCGTGCTGGTTCGCGATGCAAGCAGCGCGACCGCAGAGGACCTGCCGCAGCGCAGCAAGGAGCTGTAATGTCTCTCATGCGTAGGCCCATATTTCATCTGGAATCCGGACCCGAGCCCTATTCCGGACCGCTTGTGCTAAGCAGCGCCGAAGGGCATATCGCCTACGTCTTCGTGCTGGAAGAAGACATCGTCCGCCTTATCGTTTTGCCGCACGGGATCCTGCGCTGCCCTCGCACCTGGTCCATCGCACCGGGGGAAGACGATGTCGCTCTTACAGGGCGGGCGCGCCTTGATACGAGCGGCTTTGCTTGCCCGCGGTTTTCGCTCGAGCAGAGCCCGACCCAGATCCAGCTGACCACCCGATGCCTGCGGCTTACAATCCAGCTCGACGGACTTTTTTGCCGCTGGGAGACGCAGGTGAAGGGATCGTGGCGCCTGGCCGCGGCCGACCGTCCCACCCAGAGCTACAACTTCGGCTTCTGGGACGACCGCGTCTATCACTATCTGCAGCGCCACCGCGACGAACAATACTTCGGCCTGGGCGAGCGGGCCGGGGAGATGGACCGCGCCGGCCAGCGCTACCGGCTCTGCAACATCGATGCGATGGGCTATTGCGCCCGGACCACCGATCCGCTGTACAAGCACATCCCGTTTTACATCACCCGGCGCCGGGGGCAGCAGGAGGCGTTCGGACTTTTTTACGACACGACCGCGGAGTGTACGTTCGACTTCGGCTGCGAGCTCGATAACTACCACGGACCCTATCGCTACTTCGTGGCCGGGCACGGCGATCTGGATGTCTATTTCATCGCCGGCCAGGCGGTCGCCGATGTCGTCCGCCGCTATACTTGGCTCACCGGCCGGCCGATTTTGTCGCCGCGCTGGAGCCTCGGCTACTCCGGATCGACCATGACGTACACCGAAGCGGCCGATGCGCAGAACCGGATGGACGAGTTCCTGCAGCGCTGCGCCGAGCACGACATCCTCTGCGATTCCTTTCACCTGTCTTCGGGATATACGACCCGCGCGGACAAGCGCTATGTCTTTACGTGGGACCGCAGCAAGTTTCCCGACCCCGCCGCGTTCATCACCCGCTTCCGGGAAAGCGGGGTGAGAATCTGCGCCAACGTCAAGCCGTGCCTGTTGCAAGACCACCCGCGCTTCGCCCAAGCCGCCGCCGCCCACCTCTTTGTCGAAGACGCCGACGGGAGCCCGCTGCTCGTGCAGTTCTGGGGCGGGCTGGGCGCGTATCTGGATTTCACTAGCCCCGGCACCCATGAGTTCTGGCAGGCGGCGGTGAAGGAATCGCTGCTGCAGCTTGGGATCTGCTCCACTTGGAACGACAATAACGAGTTTGAGATCTGGAGCGCCCGCGCCCGGCTCGCCGGGTTCGGGCAGCCGGCGCTCGCCGCGGCGCACCGGCCGCTGCTGACGCTGCTCATGCTGCACGCTTCGTATGATGCGCAGCGCCAGGCGGAGCCGCAGCAGCGGCCGCATCTTATCTCACGCGCCGGCAGCGCCGGCATGCAGCGCTACGTTCAGACCTGGTCGGGCGACAATTACACCTCGTGGGAGACGCTGCGCTACAACCTGCGCATGGGGCTCGGCCTGTCTTTGTGCGGCGTCTCCAACTTCGGCCACGACATCGGCGGCTTCGCCGGGCCGGCACCGGAGCCGGAGCTGTTTGTGCGCTGGGTGCAGCTTGGCATCTTCCTGCCGCGCTTCAGCATCCACTCTTGGAACAGCGACGGCACGGTGAACGAGCCGTGGATGTACCCGCAGCTCACCGCGCACATCGCCGCGCTGATCAAGCTGCGCTACCGGTTCTTGCCCTATCTTTACGACCTGCTGTGGCGGTCGCATCGCGACTATGAGCCGATGACGCGGCCGACGCTTTATGACTTTCCGGCGGATGAGCGATGTTATTCGGAATGCGACGATATGATGATCGGCCCGAACTTGCTCTTGGCCGCGGTCGTGGAGCCGGGACAGCGGGAGCGGGCAGCGTACCTGCCGGCCGGCTGCGACTTTTACGATTTTTTCTCCGGGCGCTACTTTGCCGGCGGGCAGACCGTCGTACTATCCGCGCCGTGGGAGCACCCGACGCTGCTTCACCGCGCCGGCGCCGCGACGCCGCTCAACATCGCTTCCCAGCACTTCGCCGCCCGCGCCGACGAGCGCGCCTTCGCCGTCTTCCCCTTTCGCGAGTCCGGATGCTTCACCGCGCAGTGCCATGAAGACGACGGCGAGACCATCGCCTATAAGAACGGCGAATACGGCAGCTGGCGCCTGGCGGTCTCGAGCACACCGACTCTTCTGGAGATCGCCATCGAGCGCTGCGGACAGCGGCCGCCCGGCGCTGAGCGCTTGACCTTGCTTCTTCCCGCGGCTGAAGTCCGCCCGGTGCGTCTGTTCGGTGGTGCGCTGCTAGACGACCGTTGCGACGGCAACGGCCGTCGTCTGCAGGTTGGATGCGGTTAGCGGCGCGCGTACGGCGCGCGGCAGATTCTTTCATCGCCGCCTTGCGCTGTCACAAGAACATGCTCTGATGGGTCGCCGTGACCGCTTCCGAAACTCAGGCCACCATCAGTACCGTCTTTCAGATGGAATCGGCTCGGGTCATCGCCGGGCTCTTGCGGCTCGTGCGCGACGTCGGTTTGGCGGAGGAGCTGGCGCAGGACGCGCTGGTCGCGGCGCTGGAGCAGTGGCCGCGCGCGGGCATCCCGGATAAGCCGGGCGCGTGGCTCATGACGACGGCGAAGCACCGGGCGATCGATCGGCTGCGGCGCAGCAAGCTGCATGAGCGCAAGCACGAAGAGCTGAGCCATGAACTCGAAGCGCAAAAAGATCTGGCGGCGCCCGAGGGCGAGTCGGCCGCGGACGATAATGTCGGCGACGATCTGCTGCGCCTGATGTTCACGTCCTGCCATCCGGTGCTGCCGCCCGAAGGACGGGTGGCGCTGACGCTGCGCGTGCTCGGCGGGCTTTCGACGGCGGAGATTGCGCGGGCGTTCCTCGTGCCGGAGCCGACGATCGCCCAGCGCATCGTCCGCGCCAAACGGACGCTCGCCGAGTCGCGGCCGCCGTTCGCGGTGCCGCGCGGCCCCGAGCTCACGGCGCGTCTGGAGTCGGTGCTGGAGGTCATCTATCTCATCTTCAACGAAGGCTACGCCGCCACCGCCGGCGACGACTGGATGCGGCCGGCATTGTGCGAGGAGGCGCTGCGGCTGGGCCGCGTGTTGGCGGAGATTGTCCCGCTTGAGTCGGAGGTCCACGGTCTTGTCGCGCTGATGGAGCTACAGGCCTCGCGGGCGCGGGCGCGGGTCGGTGCGGACGGGACGCCGGTGCTCCTTTTGGAACAGAACCGCGGGCTGTGGGACTATGTGCTGATAAAGCGCGGGCTTGCGGCGCTGGCGCGGGCGGATGAGCTTGGTGGGGCGCAAGGTCCGTATGCGCTTCAGGCGGCGATCGCGGCGTGCCATGCCCGCGCGGCAACGCCGGAGGCAACGGACTGGGCGCGCATCGCGGCGCTTTATGCCGCCCTGGCGCGGGTCGTGCCGTCTCCGGTGGTCGAGCTGAACCGCGCCGTCGCGCTGGCGATGGCGGAGGGACCGGCGGCCGGCCTTGTCATCGTCGATACGCTGACGCTGGAGCCGGCGCTGAAGGGCTATCACCTGCTGCCCAGCGTGCGCGGCGATCTGTTAGCAAAGCTCGGCCGCTTCGCCGAAGCCAGCGTGGAGCTTGAGCGAGCCGCGGCGCTCACCCGCAACGTCCGCGAGCGCGCGCTTCTAAGCGAGCGCGCGGCGGTGTGCGCCCGCGCTGCGGCGTCGTCTGGCGGCTAGCCGGCCGTGGCAGCTCCGCACAAGCGGAGCCGCGGCGGCGCCTTGCCCGGGGTGGACCACCGCCGCGGCTCCGACCTGGTCCGAAGGTGTGCTAAGTTGGACGGGAATCCGCATGCGCACTCCCTGGTTACCTGCCCTGATTGTCGCCAGCTGGCTCGCTGGCCTGGTCACTCCGGCCGCCTCGCAAGTTCGCCCGAGACCGGGGGGCGCTCATGCGGGCGATGGGCGTAGCAGCGGTGGCAGTGATCGCGGGCTTCTGGATAAGGGGGCAGCGGCGCTGGCGGCCGATGATCTGCCGGCGGCGGCGCGGCTGCTCAGCGATGCCTACCGGCAGTTTCCGCGGGCCGCGGTGCTGCATGCGCTGGCGCGGCTGGCGACGGCGCAGGGCCGCACTCTGGAGGCGTATGATCTTTATCGCCGCTACCTCGCCGACCCGTCGCGCGAAGCCGATGAGGCGGCGACCCGCGCCGCCGAGGCGCTGCTCAACCAGCCGGCCCCGGAGAGCGGCAGCCTCACCGTCCTGTCGGATCCCGGCGCGATCGTGCTTTTGGACGGCCGCGTCGTCGCTACGCTGCCGCTGCTGCTGCCGCTTTTGGTCGCCCCCGGCCCGCACACCGTCAAGCTGGAGTTTCCGACCAAGAGCTTAGAAGCGCCGGTGCAGGTCGAACTGGGCCGGCAGACGGAGGTGCGGATGAGCCGCTCCTCGGGGGCGGTGCTTTTGAGCGTGCTGCCGGCGATTCTGTGGAGCCGCAGCGGCGCGGGGGTCCCGGCCGGTACGGGGCGCCAGCTGGCCGATGCGGTCGAGCAGGCGGCGCGGGACGAGCAGTACACCCTGGTGCGCGTCGAGCCGCTCCAGGCCAAAGGGGAAAAGGACCCGCGCTGCCTGACCAGCGAGCCCTGCCTGCGGGAGCTGGCGCTGCAGCACAAGCTCGACCTGGTGCTCCAAGAACAGGTACAGGCCCAGGGGACGGCACCCAGCCTCTCTTATCAGATTAATCTGCGTCTTCTGCAGCGCGGATACGTCGAGCCGGCGGCCACCGCGGCGGTCGCCTGCCCGGGGTGCAGCGGCGAACAGGTTGCGGCGCGGCTGAAAGATGCGGCGGCCAAGCTGCTGGCCGAAGGCTTGGCGCGGCCGCGCGGCACCCTGCGCGTCCGGGTTACGCCCGAAGCGGCGGCGCTGCAGCTGGGCGACCGCCCGCTGCCGCCGGCTCCCGCGATCGAGCCGCTGTGGGCCGGAACGTACACGGTGACCGCCCGCCACCCAGGCTACCAATCCGAGAGCCGCACGGTGGAGATTGCGGACGGCAAGCCTTCCGAGCTGACCTTGGAGCTGTCGCCGGCGCCGCAACCTGTCGTCGCCGCCGGTCCGCTCACCGCGGCGCGGCCGCGCGGTCGGGCGCCGCGGCCGCGCTGGCGGCTGGCCGTCGGTGGGACCGCTATCGGTGTCGGCCTCGGGCTGGGGATCGCCGGCGCGTTCGGAGTTGCGGCCGACGGCCAGTGCATAACGCCGCCGGAAGCGGCCGATGGCGCTTGCCCGCTTTTGTACGATACGACGCCGGTAGGCGGTGCCGCCGTGGGTCTGGGAGTTGCGCTCCTCGGCGCGGGAATCGTACTTATCGCGCTGCCCGGCCCGGCGCAGTAACGGACCGGCATTTGCTTATTGGACTTTTCGATTTTGGGGGCGTTTCACCATGCGTACGTGGCTGCTCGTCAGTGTCCTTTTTGCCGCATCTTGCAGCTTTGCCAAAGCCAATCCCGAGTACTGTGAACGTAACGACCAGTGCCTGACCACGGGCTCGTTCTGTGATCCGCTGCGCCATCGCTGCACGCAGCCCCCTGCGGAGCTCCAACTGACGGCGGTGGAGCCGCCGACCGGCCTGGCCAGCGGCGGAACGTCCATCACCCTGCGCGGCCAGAACTTCAAGAGCGGCATGAGCGTCCTTATAAATGGCGTTCCCACCGGCGCTACGTTTGTGAGTGCCGCCGGCGACAGCGCGACCACGGTGGCGCCGTTCAGCAACGGGGTGTGCGGTCCGGTGCGCGTGCGGGTGACAAACCTCGACGGCGAATCGGTCGAGAACGCGGCGGCGTTCCGCTATCGGTTCGGCAACGTCAACTTTACCCCCAGCGCCTCTACGACCATCTACACCGCGGCGGCGGCGGTAGGCCTGGTCGCGGTGAGCACCAGCGGCTCCAACTGGAACGATCTGGTCGCGCTGAGCAGCGCCGCCCCGAGCTCGTTGAAAATCATGCAGGTCGGTCCCACCGGCCAGTTCGGGAATAGCTCGGCGTATAGCGCCACCGCAACGTACGCCCAGCTATTTGCGGCGAACCTGAATAGCGACGACTATTCTGATCTGATCACCCTGCGCTCGACCGGCGCCGGCGCCGCCTCGCTCTGGCTGGGCGCCGCCGGCAGCTCGTTTTCCGAGAGCCTGATCCTCAACTCTACCTATAAGTCGGCCGCCACGATCGATCTCAATCAGGATGGTCTGGAAGACCTTGTCCTAAACGGCCAGACCAACCTCGGCGTCTATCGCAACTCCAGCGCCGCCGGCGTCGCCGCGTTTTCGCAGGTCACCGGCAACCAGCCAAACGGCGCCGGCAACTTCCTGGCCGTGAACCGGTTCGATGCCGATATGATTGGCGACGTGGCGGTCGCCGATGCCATGGGGATGCTCGCGGTCAGCTTCGGCAATGGGAACTTCGGCTTCGCGACCACGGTGAACCCGCCCAGCGGTCTTGGTAGTGCGGGGTTTATGACCTCAGCCGATATCGATCAAGACGGCCGGCCGGATATCGTCATGGCCGATCCGTTCAGCCGGACGCTCTCGATTATTCGCAACCTTGGGAACCGAGCCTTTGCCGCGCCGATGACGTCCATCCTAAATTCCCAGCCGGATTTTTTGCAGGTGGCGGATGTCGATTGCGACGGCTTTCCCGACATCGTCTACGTGCAGCGCGGCACGCGGCTCGTCAACATCCAGCGCAATCAGGGGATCGCACCGTATTTCGATACGGTGCAGAAGGTCAGCTTTACCGCGCCGGACAACATCGCGCTCCTAATTACGGCCCGGCTGGATCAGGACAACCTGACCGATCTGGCGATGGTCGGCACCACGCCGATGCAGAACATGGCTTACATTCTGCGCAACATCTCGCAGTGATTATTCGCAGGCGCCGACGCGGACGACCTCACGCGACTTGACTTCGATCTGCTCGAACTTCTTATCGACGCGGATGCTGTGGGTTCCGGGGCGCAGCCAGATCGACTCCTGCTGACAGCCGTGCTTGGTCCGCATCGGAACCACCACCTGGCCGAGCCGCGGAGTCAGCCGCCGCACCGCTTCCTGAACGGCGGTCTTGATATCGTTTTTGCCGTGGACCTGAGCGCTCAGGGAAAGGACCTTCTGATACGCGCTCATCGCCTCGGGAAAGTCGTTCTGTTGTTCGTGAATCTGCCCGAGCCGGTACAAGATATCAAACGAGTACGCAGTACAAGGACCGCTCGGCACGTGCTCGCGGCTGCATAGCCCCAGCGCCTGCGCCATCTGCCGCTGCGCCTTCTTGAAATCTTTGCGCTCGAACGAACCAAGTCCTGCCTGGACCAGCTGCTCGATTTGGGCGGACGATGGCGAACCTGCTGGCGCGGCGGGCGGCGCGGGGGGCTGGGCCGCGCTGCCGTCTCCTCGTCCGGGCGCTGCGGTCTTAGGCGGTGAGTTGGCGGCGGAAGACGGGATCTGGAGAGGCTCTGTTGCGGCGGCGCCGCCGTCTTTAGACGCCGTTTGCGGGAGCTGTTCCGGCGATTCCGGCTTCGTCGTGGATGCGGGGCTCCCAGGCTTTTTTTCGCCGCTTGCGGTGGGACTTGGAATGCGCGAAAGGAGCGCGGCGGCTCGCGCCCGCACTGCTGGGTCGGAGTCGTTGGCCAGGTGCCTGATGATGGTCAGGGCGCGCTGGCCCTCCGGTTTGTCCAAGAGCTCGAAGGCCACCTCGGCTACCGTCCACCGCACGAGCCGCTCCAGATCATGCTCCGCCTTCTGCAAGAAGCTCAGCGCCTGCGCGACCGTCCGGTGCCGCAGCGCTTCGACCGCCGCGACGCGGCGCGCCGGCTCGCGATCGGAGAGCAGGTCGGTGATCGGGTCGGCCTCCGGCAGCGCCGCCCCCAGGCGCTGCAGCAGCGCGTACGCCCAGACGGCATCGGCGCCGCGGAGGGCAAGGATCTCGCGCAGGACCGGCTCGGCGCGGCGGTCGCGCAGCTCGCCCAGCTTGCGCGCCGCCAGGTAACGGACGGCGGGGGCCTTGTCGGTGAGTAAGCCCGCCAGCTCATCGGCCGAAAGGGTGAGCTGCTCCAGGGCCAGCCGGCGCTCCTCCGCATCGCGGGCATGCAGCCACTTGCCGAGCCGCTCGCGCTGCTGCAGGTCGCCCATCCGCAGGAGCACGGCCGCGGCGAGCACCCGCTCACCCAGCGTCGCCGGCGTCGGCGTCTGCGCCAAAAGAGCGGTAAGCGCGGCGCGCAGCGACTCCGCGGCCCGCACGAGCGCCGGGGAGCGCAGCGCTTCGCCGATGCGCAACAGCGCGTGCAGCGATTCCAGGCGGACGCCTTTGTCGGGGTCCTGCAGACCGGCGTGCAGCGCCGCCACCGCCTCCGCATCGCGCCGCCGCCCGAGCGCGGTCACGACGCTGCGCCGCACGCCGGGATCGGCATCGTTGATCATTCCCGACAGGAGCGACACCGCGCCGGCGTTCAGGTTATCGCCCAGGATCGCCGCCGCCGACTGCCGCACCAGCGCATCGCTGTCCCCAAGGGCCGCCTGGGCAAAGCTCAAGCTCTGCATCGCCATGAGCCCCGGATCGCGGCCGGCGATGCGCACCACCGCGCGGGCCGCCGCCTGCCGCAAGAACGGATCGCGCTTGTCGCGGCCGCGGTCGAGCATCGAGTCGCCAAAGAGCTCCGCCAGCCGGTTCGCGTCCTGCGGCTCGCCGATGACGCCCAGGCCGTCGCAGGCCAGCTGCCGGACCTGGCTCGGCGCGGCGCGGTTGGCGGCGACCTGGCGCAGCAGCTCCAGCCCATCGCGCTCATCGAGCAGGGCCAGCTCGCAAGCGGCGATCACCTGGTCGCGGCCGTGTTTTACGGCAAGCTCGCGCAGGTGCGAGAGCCCTTCCACTTCGCCGAGCTGCGCCAGCTTGACCGCCGCCTGGAGCCGTAGCTCCGGCGGTCCTACCTCGCGCAGCTGGGCCTGCAGGCGTTCGCGCGCCTGTTGATTGCCCGCCTGCGCCGCGCACCCCATTATGTTGAGCGTGGTGGCCGCCGGCAGACCGCTGCGCTGCAGATAGGCGCCAAGGACGCGCTGGACGCTCTGCGGCCCCTGGGCGCAGAAATAGAGCGCGGCCCGCAGCTGCGCTTCCTGATCTGCGCTGCCCAAAAACTCCGCCAAGGCATCGGTCCCGCGAGGCTCGCCGAGCCGCCGCAGCGCCTCCGCCGCGGCGATGCGGACGTGCTGCGCCCCGGAGCCGGTCTGGGCGTCGGGCGGCAGCAGCGCGGCCAGCGGCGCAATCGCCCGCCTGTCACCCAGACTCCCAAGCGCCGCTGCCGCCTGGGCCTGGAGCTGCGCATCCTTGCTGCCAAGGGCGGTCAAAAGGTCGCCGCGCAGCTCCGCATCGCCGGTCTGGCCTAACGCGGCGAGCGCCGAGTCCCGCAGCTCCGGCGGGCCGCTCTGCACATCTTGCCGCAGGATCTGGATCGCCTGCCGGCGCAGCTCCAGCAGGTCGCGCGACTTCTGGGTGACCGCATCGTTGTCGCTGCGGCCCTTGAGGAGCAGGCGGATGCCAGCATAGCTTAGCGCCGCCAATACGGCCGCAGCGACCGACAGCAGCGCCCACCGCGGCACCACCACCCCGAGCAGCATCACCTGCCGGGGCCCGACCAGACCATAGGTCCCCGTCGGCCGCTGCCCGCGGGCGATGAGGATTTGATCGATTTCGATCTCCAGCGCCTGCTCGACCTCGCGCATCGAGCCCAGGCGCTCGCCGGGCTCTTTGGCGAGAAGGCGCATCACCAGCGCATCCAGCTTCTTGGTGACCCGCGCCGCCGGACGCAGCTCGCGCAGCGGGGTCGGGGCGGTCGCCAGGTGCTTCATCAGGAGTCCCTGGCTGTCACCAAGCGGAAACACCGGCTGGCCGGCGATCATTTCATACAGCATGCAGCCGAGCGCATACTGATCCGCGGCGAAGCTGAGCGGCACTCCCTGGATGTGCTCCGGGGCCATGTACCCCGGCGTTCCCATGATGGTTCCGAGCTCGGTAAAATCGGCTGGTGCCTCTTCGACTCCCGGACGCGAAGGTGGAGGGCGGCGGCTGGCTGCCGCGCCGCGCGGCGCCGCCTTGGCGATGCCGAAGTCGACGATCTTGACGAAGTCTTTGGAGCCGTCCTGCTCCATCAGGAAGACGTTGTCTGGCTTCATATCGCGGTGGATGATGCCTTTGTCGTGTACGGCTTGCAGTCCGCGCGCCATCTGCACCGCAATCTGACAGGCGCGCAAGACCGGCATCGGCCCCTTGCGCAGCTCCGCTCCCAGCGTCCGTCCGTCCAGAAACTCCATCTCCAGAAAGGCGCGTCCGTCGTCGAGCACGCCGAAGTCGGAGATATAGACGGTATTTGGATGATGGATCTTGGAGGCGAGGCGCGCTTCGGATAGGAAGCGCTGCTGCGCTTCTTCGGACTCCGGCTTGAGCAGGATCTTCAAGGCGACCGGCGCGTCGAGCATCAGGTGCCGCGCCTTATAAACGACTCCCATGCCGCCTTGGCTCAGGCGGCTGAGAACCTGGTACTTGCAGTTGAGGACGGTCCCTATCAGGTCATCGGGAGGCAGATGCGGCGCCGGCATGGAGAGCGGTCCATATTTTACGCCGGCGCTCCCTTTTTCTGCTCGTCTTTTGATTACTTAAGCAAATACGCCACGATGTCGGAGAGCATGCCGTCGCTTAGCACCTCACGGCAGTAAAAAGGCATGGCGCCGGCGATGCCGAAGTAGCGGCCGTGGCGGGCTTTTTCGACGAGGATTGCCGGCGTCATGGCGGCGCCGAAGGAGCTCAAGGTGTCCTCGGGAATCACCGTTACGTAGGGTCCGATGCGGCCATCGCCGGTGTGGGCGCGGCCGTGGCAGTAGGCGCAGGCGCGCTCGTAGGCGGCCTGGCCGCGGTCGGGATCGCCGACCGGCAGCTGCGCCAGGTAGGTCGAGTCGATATTGCGGACGACCGTGCACGGCACCGCCGCGGCAAGCTCCGGTGAGCCCGCGTCCAAGGTGCGCAGGTAGGCGAGCAGGGCGCGGCCGTTGGCGTCTTCTGGGCTGAAGGCGGTGCCGCGCATGAAATCGACGAAGCACTGATTGACCGCATCAAGGACGTAATGCAGGCCGCCGCCCCAGAAGCTCGGCCGCTCCAGCGCCCCGCGCAGCGATGGACCGGGCAGCGTCCGGGTCTCGTCCGCCGGGGTGGCGGTGACGGAGTGGCAGGTGGTGCAGGAAAAGACATTGGACGGGCTTGGCGATAGGCGCGGGTCGCTGGCCAGAGCCTGTCCGCGCTCCTGGGCCGGCTCCGGCCCGCAGCCTCCGCTCGGGAGCGCCAGAAAACTGAGCATCGCGACAGCGCCAACGGAGCGCCAGAAGGAACGAGTGCGTAACCGAAGTTGAGCAGGCGGGGGCCGCATGGCGCGAGTGTAGGCATATTCCGGCCGCATCTGCCAAGTCCGGCTGCGCGGCCGCACCCCCGAATGATCGGCGCGATGATCGGCGCGATGATCGGTGTGACGATCGGCGCGCTGATCGACTCGACGGTCGCGCTGCAGCGGGAACGTAGCCACCGCTACACCTTGCAGGCTTTGGCTGTAAGGCCGCAGCTCCCATGCTACCTTACACCACAGAGTCCTCGCAGGCAGGAGAGCTAGATGCGGTCCGTTCTGTCCCCCAAGTGCGCAGTTGCGTCGTGGTCCTCGGTTCCGGTCGCCCTTGCCGGCTTACTTGCCATCACCTGCGGCGCGGCCGGCTGCGAGCGCGAGGTGAGCTACCCCGCGGGCCTCAGCTGGGGCGAGCCGGCGCTACCGACCTACACCGGCCAGAACCGGCTCGGCATCAGCTGCAACGGCGATGACACCCTCGGCTTTGTCTCCGAAGACGCGATCGACAAGCCGCAGCTGCTTGGTTCGGCGGTGGTCGGCAACAGCCCGGTGGAGATCGAGGGACCGCACCACCTGACCAGCACCTCCGACGGAAAATTTATCTTCTTCAACCTGTCCAACTACGTCATAAATGGGGGCAGCGGCCCGCACGGGGCGCACGGCACCGGCTCGGTCCCCGGTTATCTGGTCAAGGTGGAGGTGCGCAGCGGGCGCGCGGTGGGGCAGGTGCTGGTCGACCGCAGCCCGGGGGATGTGATCCGCTCGCGCGATGATCGGCTCTTGTTCGTGAGCCACTATGATCTGGCGCGGCTCAACGACACGCTGACCCGCGGCCTGCCGGCGGAGCAGGGCTACAGCAACGTGGCCGTGGTCGATGCGGCGAGCATGGCGCTCCTGTCGATGACGCCGGTGTGTCCGACCGCCCACGGGATGGGGCTGTCACCCGACGGCAAGCTGCTCTATGTGACCTGCTCGCTGTCCGATGAGCTGGCGGTGCTCAACGTCGAGGACCCGCAGAAGCCGCAGGTCGTACGCCGGGTGCGCATCGGTCCGCAGCCGAGCCAGCTCGGAAATCCGGCCTACGCCCCGTACGCGTTGTCGGTGCATCCCAGCGGCTTGGTCTGGGTCTCCAACAACAAGTCGTTCGACGTGCGGGTCTACGATCCGGCGACCGCGCAGATGGACGCGGCGCGGGTCATAAACGTCGGCGGGGTGGCGATGTTTTCCGACTTCAGTCCGGACGGGCAGTGGCTCTACGTGCCGCACCAGGGCGACGATCACGTAAGCGCGATCAACGTAAGTACGCTGGCCGTACGCGATCTCGCCCTGCCCGCCGAGGCTTGCCTGGCCGCCCACGCCCTGCGCGTCCTGTCGCCGCAGACCGCGGCCGTCGTTTGCGAGGGCGATCATGTGAGCCGCAAAGGCACCGTGGTCATGCTCGACCTGCAAAGCTGGACGAGCCGCGGCTTCGTCGAAGTCGGGCTGTTCCCGGACGGCATCACGATCCTTCCAGCGCTATAGGCTAGGCGCCTGGAACGCTAGGTCGCGCGGGCGTCGCTGTCGGCGCTCGTGATGAGGTATACTGAAGGGTGTGGAGGCGCAGCGCTTCGTCGGGCAGGTGAGCGGATTCCAGCCGCTCGGCGGGCATTTTTTCCGCGTCGAGCGCCACAGCGGCGACAGCGATGCGGACGGGGATATCTTCCATTGGCTGATTGTCGATCAGGTGGAGCTCGAGGACATAAAGCAGGTCCTTGCCGCCGTCGAACAGATCGATGCGCGCCACCACCATGTGTTCTTGATGATTGAGATAAAGGGCAGCGGCGGCTTCGCTCCGGTGGCGCGTCGCTACTACCTGGAGTGGCGGCGCAGCAACGTCAGGGAGAACCGCTGGGTCTATGTGGTCGGGGCCTCGCGGGTGGCACGGGCCCTCATCACGCTGGTGCTGCGCGGTACGCGGCTTGTCACCGGGCGTGAGCCGGTGTTGCACCTGGTTCGCGATGAGCCGGAGGCGCGCAGCCGGATGGCCGAAGTGCGCGCCCATCACGGATTCTAAACGCGCTGCAGGATGCCGCAGCGGCTCAAACTCCTGATACCATCAACAGGTTGTGGTCTGTGCTCCGGGCATCATGCTGGTGCTGCTATCTGCCATGGGCATCGCGGCGGCTGCGCGGCCGCAGCCCGGCCGAAATCGCGGTGAGGCGGTCAAGGCGCCGGCAAGCCCGACCCGCAAGAGCGTTCCCAAGCTGCTCAGCACACCGAGCGATGCGACCGAGACGCCGGTCTACCGCTACGGCCAGCTATCGCGCGCGGCGTGCGAGGCGGAGCTGCGCACGCGCAACATTCCGTTCAAGCGCGAGGCGGCGCGCGGGGTCATGGCGCCGGTGCGCCTCACCGGCCCGCTGCACGGCGTCGTGTTCCGTACTGAGCTATCGGAAAAGGAGCGGCGGACCACCCCGCATGAGATTGCCGACTGCCGGCTCGTGCTCGCCCTGGATGACTACTCTGAGATCTTGAGCAAGCACGACATCGTCGAGGTCCGCCACTACTCCATCTACCGGCCGCCGGTGGGTCCGGGGTCGCGGCAGCCGCAGTCGCTGCACCACCTGGCCGCAGTCGCCATCGATGCCGGGCGCTTCGTCAAAAAGGACGGCAAGGTGCTGGACGTCGACAAGCACTTTCACGGGGCGATCGGCGCCCGCACCTGCGGCGTGGGGGCGCGGCCGCGGCCGGCGACGGCGGAGGCGCTGGAGCTGCGGGCGATCCTGTGCGAGGGGGTGGAGCGGCGTTTTTTCAACGTCGTTTTGACGCCAAACTACAACGCGCCGCATAAAAACCACTTCCACCTTGAGGTGACCCCTGCGGTGAAGTGGTTTCTCATCCGCTGACGCAGGCTCGCCGCGGCGCCCTAGTTGGCGGCGCCGCCGACCCAGCGCTGCACGGCCAGGAGCTCGTCGGTGGTCAGCGAGCCGACGGTGGCCGGCGGCATCGGCGTCGGCTGCTGCTCGACCAGCCGCCGCTGGATGCGGTCGCGGCGGATCGCCCACTGGCCATACGTAGACAGATCGAGGTTGGCGCTGCCGCCCGGCAGGTGGCACATGCGGCACAGGCGCTGAAAGATCGGCAGCATGGTGCGCCGCCAGCGATTCTCATCGGCGCCGCCGGTCGCCTTCTCCCCCAGCCGCACGAGCTGCGGTCCGCCCAGGAGCCACACGTCGCCGCTCGGCGAGCCCGTCAGGCGGCCGTTTTCCGGCACCTTGCCGACCGGGCCGTGCAAAAGCTGCGAACCGCGAAACAGCGCCAGCTCGCTGCCGAGCGCCACCCACACCCCGCTGCCGGAGCCGGCGAGCCCGGTGATCGGCGAAGCTGCGGGGGCATCGAAGGCCTTTACCAGCGCGCCATCCTGCTCGACATAAAGCGCCGCCGCGGTCGCCGCCACCAGCGACTGCTGGGCGCTGATGTCGAAGGCGACCGCCACCACTGCCTCAAGCGGCAGGCGCGCCATCGTAACGCCCTGCGGATCGGTAAAGTCGAGCTCGATCACCCCGGCATCGTCGAACGCCGCCAGCCGGCCGGAGGCCCCGGCCAGCCCGCCCGCGGCGATGTCGTAAAACGATACGTTCTTGGCGTCCGCCACCGCCACCTGATCGCCCAGAGCGAAGGCGGTCAGCGTCGGGCTGAGCGCAACGACCTCGCGCACGGGACGACCGCCCAGGGCATAGCGCGCGGTGACGTCTTCGAGCGCGACATGGCTGCGCAGGCGGTAGATAAGCCCCTGCCGCGTGATCCCGAGCAGCCAGCTCTCCGGCAGATCCAGCGCCGGCACCACCGCTGCCGCCCGCCAGCTGACGACCGCGGCGTCGCTGCCGACTTCGATCCCGCTCTGCCACAGCGACGCGCCCAGGCTGCCGAACACCGCCACATCATCCAGCGAGTCCGCCACCGCCGCCACCTTGCCGACCACCTCGCTCGGGGCGGCGAACGGCACCGTCTGCACCGTCACTGTTCCCTCTGAGAACTGGCCCGCCGCCCCGCGCCCGCCGCAGCCGCCCAGAGCCAAGGTTTGGAGGAGCCAGAGCGCACAAAGCCGAGAACGCTTCATGCCTCCATTTCGCCTCCGATTTCGCGGAGTTGGCAAGCGCCGGGCCGTTTCCGAGGAAAAATTTGTCGGGCATCGAGCCGCTCAATCAGGCGGATATACAAGAGTTCGCTTTATATACCTGAGTTTGCTACCCCGTGTTAACGTGGAAGTCTTCGTAAAGCATGAGGTTTCTATGAAAGGAAAGCGCATGCAAGGAGCTGAGCGCGCCGGTCTGGGCCTTTTGTACACGCTGCTTGTCGCCGCCTGCAGCCCGGAGGCCGTCGATGCGGTGGCGCCGCGGCCGGTCATCGCGCCGGCCGCCCGCGTCAGCGTCCCCGCCCCGCCCGAGGCCATCGGTCCGAGCGCCTACGTGAGCAAGGTCAAAAACCTCCTCACCGGCCTGCCGCCGACCGCCGCCGAGGTCAAGGCGGTGAGCCTGGACCCCGAAGCCCTGCACGGGCTGATCGAGCAGTGGATCGCGCTGCCGCAGCACCGGTCCAAGATGCTGGACTTTTTCCGCAACGCCTTCCAGCAGAACCAGGTGGATCTGGAGAGCCTCCAGCAGAGCCTCGGCATTCCCGGAATGCTCCTTGTGAGCGATGCGGAGCCCTACAACGTCGCGCCGCTTCTGGAGCGCGCGATCATGGACAGCTTCGCGATGACGGTGTGGGAGCTTCTGGCGGAGCAGCGGCCGCTCAACGAGGCGCTCACCACCCCGCGCTACATGCTCAACCCGCCGCTCATGAGCCTGATGGCGATCCTCGATGAGCTGTCGGTGAACGACTACGGCACCTTGTACGACGGGTTCCTGCTGCGGACGCCCGGCTTCACGTTCACCCTGGACATGCTCAATAAGGGGATTCCCATCGAGCAGACCTTGAATCCGGCGAGCCCGAACTACATGCGGTGGTCGCATCCGCTTTCGCCGCCGCCGGGCTGCAGCCAGCCGATCCAGACCTATACCGACGTCCAGCATAACTACGGCAGCCAGGATAACGCGGTCAACCTGTGGAACTTCCTATTTGGCAAGATGCCGGTCGGCTGCACCTACGGGACGGTGCAGCGGTTTGGCTCGCAGTGGACGGACCTGGACTGGAACGACTGGCGCATGGTGACGATAAAGCAGGCCGGCGCGGGTCAGAACGCAAGTCCGCTGTTCTATGACCTCGTGTCGCTGCGCGCGGCACGCGAGCTGTGGCTGAAGGTGCCGCGGCTGGGCTTTTTCGGCACGCTCGCCTTTCACGCCAACTGGCCGACCAACGCCACCAACCTCCACCGCGTCACCGCCAACCAGACCCTCATCGTCGCCCTGGGCAAGAGCTTCGACGGCAGCAACGCGACGGTGCCGCTGACCGATAGCACGCTCGACCGCGATCATGCGACGCCGGGCTCGGACTGCTACGGCTGCCATCAGACGCTCGATCCGTTCCGGCAGTTCTTCCGCCAGTCCTACTCGCTCTCTTACCACGAGCAGACCGATTCGAGTCAGCGCAAGCAGCAGGCCTCGTTCGGCTTCGACGGGGTGCAGGCCGACGGCGAAGGGGTCGGCGATCTGGCGGGCATCCTCGCCGCCCATCCGCGCTTTGCCGCGGCCTGGACACAGAAGCTTTGCCACTGGGCCAACTCCACGCCTTGCGATGAGGACGACCCGGAGTTCGTCCGCATCGCCAGCGTCTTCCGCCGCAGCGGCTACAAGTGGAAGACGCTCGTGCATGAGCTCTTCGCCTCGCCGCTCGTGACGCTGGCGCGCAACACCCGCACCTATGATACGCAGGGCATCACCTTCAGCATCGCCCGGCGCGATCACTTCTGCGTCGCCTTGTCCAACCGCTTGAACCTGCCGGACGTATGCGCCCTATCGACGCGGCAGCCGAGCCCCGAGCAAGCGCAGATCCAGCGCTACGCCGCGTTCATTCCGGTGGACGGCTACGACCGCGGCTTCGAGATTCCCAGCCTGCCCACCGACCCGAGCGCGTTCTTCCGGGTCGGCACCGAGTCGATCTGTCTCAAGCTCGCCGAGCGGGTGATCGATGCCGGCAGTGCGTCGCGCTACTCCAGCGCCCGCCCGGCCGAAGCGCTGGATGACTTCGTCGCCACCCTCATGGCGATCGTTCCCGGTGATCCGCGCACGCCCGATATCCGCCAGATCCTGCAGGAGCACTTCGACGGCGCCAAGGAAAGCGGAGCCAGCGCGTCCGATGCGCTCAAGTCCACCTTCACGCTGGCGTGCGCTTCGCCGCCGAGCGTCCTGGTCGGGCTCTAGGAGGCACACCATGGAGACCACTCGAAGGCAAGCCCTGCTCTCCGGACTGTTTGGCGCCGGCGCCGTCGGCCTGCGGGCTCTGGCCACCGGTCTGCCGGCCTGGCTGCTCGCCTCCCCGCTGGCGGCGCGAGCCACCCCCGGAGTATGTCAGGGGGCCGATCTCAACGCGGCGCAGTATCTCATCCTCGTGACCTCCGAAGACGGCGATCCGCTAAACGCCAACGTGCCGGGAACCTACGACTTTCCCGACATCTATCACAGCAGTGATCCGCGGATGGCGCCCACGCCGATGACGCTGGGAACGGGCCGCACCACCGCGGCGCGGCCGTGGGCGACACTCGATCCGGCCACCCTTGCGCGCACGTGCTTTTTTCATCACGGCACGTACACCATAAACCACGGCAACCATCCCAAGGTGCTGCGGCTCATGGGCGCGGTGCGGCGGCAGGAGATGCTGATTTCGCTGCTCGCGCGCAACCTCGCCCCGTGTCTGGGAACGATCCAGCTTGAGCCGGCGGTGATAAGCCCGAACCTTATCACCTACCAGGGACGGGTCCTGCCGATCCTGAGTCCGCCGGATCTCAGCTCCTTGCTGAGCGGTCCTAGTACGCCGCTGGCCAACCTGCAGCGGCTGCGCGATAACGACATGGATCGGCTCAACGCGCTGTTCAAGAAGCACGGGACCATGGCGCAGCGCGCGCTCTTGGATGAGCACGGGCAGTCACAGGCGCAGGCGCGGTCGCTGTCTTCGCTGCTTCTGGACAACCTGTCGGGAATAAAGGGCAGCTCACGCAACGACTTGAACATCACCGCGGCGGTGCTGATCCGCATGAACGTGGCGCCGGTGGTGACCATGAGCTACAGCTGGGGCGGCGACAACCACTCCGACAGCGGCCTCGCCACCGAGACCACCGAGACCCTGGCCAGCGTCGCGGCGATCGCCAACCTCATGACCCGGCTGCGCGAGTTCGGGCTGCAGGACCGGGTGACCTTCGTCGCCCAGAACGTGTTCGGCCGAACTCTGTCGCGCAAGGTCCGCAGCGATGCCAACGGGCGCGATCACCACGGCAACCACCACTGCAGCGTGATGATCGGCAGCCGCTTCCGCAGCTCCATGATCGGCGGTCTGGAGCTAAAAGGAATCGAGTACGAAGGCCAGGCGATAAGCTCGCAGAGCGGGCAGGGCGGGGCAGGGGGCGACATCGCCTTCGCCGATACGCTGGGGGCCATGGGAAAGACGCTCGGAGCGGCGGTGGGGGTAAATCAGTCCATACTCGATGTCGAGATCACCCAGGGCAAGGTGGTCAAGGCGGCGCTCAACGTGGGCTGACCGCACTGTGACCGCACTGTGACCGCAGTCTGATATATAGGTGCTGGAGGCGTTCTATTGCAGGCGCGCCTCCAGCATGGAGACCAAGGCTGCGAGCTCCGGGCGGCGGCCTTTCGGGAGCGCGCCGCTGCGGTCGCAGGCATTACGCAGCGCTTGCACATAGTGCTGCGCTGCCGCGGCTTCGGGCGATAGGGCCGCGAGCGCCGCGATCACCTCGCCGACCTCCGCCAGCGTTGCCTGATCGAGGGTCGCATCCATGAACTGGGTCGCAGGACGGGTGCGCGCCGCGCGGACAAACCGCGTGAGCCAGCGCGCCGTCGCGGCGATCTTGGGATGGTCGAGCCGGTCCGGCGTATCGTACGGCGTGTGGTAGACGGCCGACCGCCCCGCGGAGAGAAACAAGAACGGAATGCGCTGCTTCCAGAACGGCTCATAATCGGAGAGCGGCGGTACGATCTCCGCATCGGCGGGGCGGACGATGAGCTGCGGCTCGGCGCGCTTGAGCGCGGCGACAAGGTCGTAGGTCCCGCGGCTGCGCTCCGCGCCCAGCGCAAACAGCGAAGCTCCGACCTCATCGGGGACGCTGGCGGGGCCGAAGCGGTGGCCGACCAGATCCATGCACACCATGAAGTCGATCGGATCGCGGTTTGTACGCAGGAACTCACGCGACCCCATGGCTCCGGTCATAAAGTGCGGCGGCTCCTCCGCATCAAACGCGGCGAGGAGGACCCCGCGCCCGCCGCGCTCTGCGGCCAGCGCCCTCCCGACTTCGACCAGCACCGCGACCGCTGCCGCGTTATCGTCAGCGCCAAAGTAGATGTCGCGGCCGATCTGGCCCAGGTGATCGAAGTGCGCCCCGACCAAAACATAGCGGTCCAGGTCGCCGCGGATCTTCGCCAGCACATTGGCGCCGCCGCAGCCGGCCACGCGCTGCTCATAGGGATCGAGTCCGGCCTCGCGAAACGCCTGCACGACGATCGCCCGCGCGGCATCGCCCCCCGCGGTGCCAGGCCTCCGACCCGCACATTGCGAACTGCACAGCTGTTCGATTAATTTCCGCATGACTTACAGTGTAAACTTATGCTGTAAGTTGTCAAGCCATGCGCCGAACGCCGCTTAGCCGTGAGACGATTCTTGACGCTGCCATCGCCATTCTTGACACGCACGGCATCGATGGACTGTCGATGCGCCGGCTCGGAGCGGCGCTCGGGGTCGAAGCGATGTCGCTGTACAATCACATTCCCAGCAAGACGGCGCTGCTCGACGGCATCCATGAGCGCATCCTGCTCTCGCTCGACCCGACGGCCCAGGTGCGCACCTGGCAGTCCTATGCCCGCCATCAGGCCAATGCCCTGCATCGGGCGCTGCTCGCGCATCCAAATGCGATCCCGCTTTTCGCCACCCGCCCCGCGGCCACTCCGGCCGCCATGGAGCGTCTGGATCGCTATCTGGAGATCCTTTTGCGGGCAGGCTTTACGGCGGTGCAAGCGCTCTCGATCGTCCAGCTCCTGGCGCAGCTCGTGGTCGGCCACGCGATGTGGACAAGCAGCGTCGAGGTCACCGTGTACGACGACTCCGCTCCGGCCCATGTCAAGCAAGTCGAGCGCGCCCTGGCCAAGTGGAATCCGGATCGCGAGCTCGAGCTCGGAATCGATGCTCTGCTGCACGGGTTCGAACGCCTGCTGCGCTGACCCCGCCCCGCGCCCGCCTATATGCTGGGACAGCCATATGCGCGCATCAGCCTAGCTGTGCGGCCGTATGCGACACCCTTGCGAATCGTGAAGCCAGGCCGATGGGTCCGCGCGTCCTGCCATACGCGCTGTAGCGCCGATCGGTCTGGGGGCGTTTCCGCCGAGTTGGGCATTGCGCCCGGCGCCGGGCACCTTCTATGCTGGAGGTTTCCATCACCCTGGGGAGCGCTACGCTGATGTCCGACTATTTGGAAGCTGCGGGATCATGAGGAAGGTCTGTTCTGGGCTGGTCATGTTGTTGGTCGCGCTATGGACTTATTCGGCGCGGGCCGGTGAGTACCGAGTCGGACTGCTCATGCCCTTGTCAGGTTCGAAGAGCAATAAGGGCATCCCCATGAAGAACGCGGTGGAGCTCTTCGTGGAACGATTCAACGCCGCCGGCGGCATCCGCGGCAACAAGATCCGGCTCATCGTCAAAGACGACTTCGACGACCCGGACCGGGCGCAGGCCGCGGCCCAGGAGGTCGTAAAAGACTCCCAGCTCCTCGCCGTCATCGGCCACTATTACTCCGCCACGGCGATCGGCGCCGTCCAAGTCTACGACAAGGCGCGGATTCCCTGCCTCTCCCCCAACGTCAGCGCGCCCGAGGTCATCTCCGCCAGCCGCTATATGTTCACCACCAATTTTCAGGACGACGTGCAAGGCGGCTTCATGGCCGTGTACCTCAAAGAGGTCATGAAGAAAGACAACGTCTTCGTCATCTACACCGCCGATCCGTTCGGCCACGGACTGCGTGAGGCGTTCGTCAAGAAGGCCGCCGCGATCGGACTCAACGTCGTCGGCGTGCAGGCGGTCGATAACAACGCGGTTCCTGCCGACTGGGCGGCCAAGAACCTGCCCGATGCCGCAGCGCGCGACAAGATCGGCGCCGTGGCCGCGCTCATGCACAGCGAGTCGGGCCTGGCGCTTTTACCGCAGCTGCGCGACGTCGGCGTCAAGTCCGTAGTCCTGGCGCCGAATACCTGGACCAACGCCGCGTTTTTGGCACTCGATGAGAAGTACACGAGCGAAGTGTACGTCACCTCCGCCCTGCTTTGGGAGATCGCCAACGAGCGGGCCACCGCCTTCTCAGAGGAGTACCGCCGACGCTTCGGCCAGCCGCCGCCCGCCGCCGCCGCTCTGGCGTATGACTCCATCTTGCTGATTGCCCAAGGGCTCAAGGCGCTTGATGATCCGCAGAAGGGGCACGTTCCGACCCGCGAAGGACTCCGCGACTATCTGGCCCATCTGACCTGGCAGGAAGCTGTAGATGGCGCCTCCGGGTCGCTGTTTTTTAGCAGCTCGGGCGATGTAAGCCAGGGGTACGTGGACAAGTTCCTGGCGGAGCGCGCCGGCGAGTCG
>CALFML010000095.1 GCA_937879845.1 uncultured Myxococcales bacterium | reverse complement strand
CTTGGGCGCCTTGGTCGGATCCGGCGCGTTGGGCTTCATGGTGTCGATGAACTTGTACAGGCCGGCATACTCGCCGCCGTAGCCGCCGAGGAACAGCTCCGGCAGGAGCTCGCCCGGGCTTGTGATGATCGCGGCCGGTCCCAGGGTCAGGTACCCGACCTTGGTGAGGATGCTCGGCAGGTTCTCTTCGCTTACGGGCCTTGTCGAGTCGTAGCAGCACAGCGAGCGCTTGTAGATCCCGGCCAGCGCCGCCAGGTGATAGAGCTCGTTATCGACGCGCGCCGGAAACACCGAGGTCCGAAACGTCAGCCGCGCCGCCTTGCCTTCCACCGTCACCGCCTGCGGGTCGGCCATGGCGTTGAGGGCGAACTTGCTCACCGACTTGCCGATCGCCTCGGCCTTGGGCAGGCCGCTGGACTTTATGACGTTGCCCATGTCGTCGAGCGCCTCGACCCGGCCCGGCCCGATCTGGCCGCCGAGCGCCCCGGAGACGTAGATCACCGGCCCCGCGCCCTTGCTCTCTAGCTCCGTGCGCAGGAAGTGGACGAAGTCCGACGAGATAAGGTGGTTGCTGGCGCCGGCGCTCTCCGGGTGGTGGGCCCAGTTGACGACCGTGGTGATGACCTTGGGCGCCTTGGGATCGGAGATGTCGGTGAACTGCAGGGTGTGCAGGGTGTTCTCGATGACCACCGGATCGCGGACATCGCTCACGTAGTGCTTCATGTCCTTGTCGGCGTCTTGCACGGCGATGGCGCTCATCGTCACCCGCGCCGGCTTGAGCGCCTGCACCGCCTGCGTCACCGCGTCGGCGATGTGGTGGCGCATCTTTTCCTGGTAGTACGGGTTGATGCCGTTTGTGAAGGTATCCGGGCCCCAGCCGCCGACCAGGTCCGCGCTCTCATGGACGTGGGTGGCGTGGACCATCAAAAGGTCGACCCCCAGACCCTTATCGAGGAGCTTTTCGACCTCCGGGGTCTCATCGGCGAACAGGCCCAGGGTGTCCACGGCGACCAGGACCACGGTGGTCTGGTTCTGCCGCAGGGCCAGCGCCCGCGCCCAGACCTCGTCGTGGACGCCGTAGGCCAGGCGCCCGGTGCCAAAGCCCGCCATCCAGTAGCCGTCGAACTTGCCGTTCTTGTTCACGTCGTCGTAGGGCTCGCCGTCGTCCCAGACGCCGTTGCTGTTGCTGTCGGTGAACTTTTCGACCTCCGGGGTGGCTTTGACGATGGCCACGCCGGCGTAAAGCACATCGTCGCCGCTGTCGGCGCAGCCGGGATCGCCGGGGCAGCGCTTTTCGACCTTGAGCGGGATCTCATCGGGACCTAGCGGCGTCGCCAGATCCGGCGTCACCGGCGTCGCCAGATCCGGCGTCGATAGATCCGGGCTGTCTGGAGAGTCGCCGCGGCTGCACGCGCAAAAGGCCAAAGCAAAGGCCAGACCCAAGGACCGCCCGAGCGCGGACCTCCCCCACAATCCAGCGCGAGCGCGCAGGCCCGGCAACTCAGACGACAACGTTCGGCGTGACATCGGCAGCTCCTAAGCGGTTGCAACCAAAGGTGCGCGGAGCATCGCTCTGCCGCGGCAGCCAGGTCAAGACGCCCGAAAAGGGACGCGCCGGCTGCGTCCGCGGGCCGGCGCCGCGCGGGGGATTTGCTGCGTCGGGGCGGCGGCGCTCTGCTAGGCTGCGCCCATGTTCGACTATGTCCTTTGCGGCGGCGGGCTGCAGAACGCCCTCATCGCGCTACTCCTTAGGGAGCGGCAGCCGCAGGCGGCGATCGCCCTTGTGGAGCGCGACGCCCAGCTCGGCGGCAACCACACCTGGTCGTTTCATGACAGCGATGTCCCTCCCTCTTGCCGGGCGGCGATCGCGCCGCTCGTCGAGCACCGCTGGTCGGGCTACACGGTGGTCTTCCCCAACCGCGAGCGCGAGCTGGAGCTCCCCTACGCCACCGTGACCTCGCCGCGCCTGAACGAGGTGGTGGGCGCCGCCCTGCAAAAAGCGCCCGGCTGCCTCCTTCAGCTCGGCGCGACGATCGACGCGGTGACCGCGGACGAGGTTCGGCTGGCCGATGGCAGCGTCCTCCGCGGCCGGGTGGTCATCGACGCCCGCGGCCCGGTAGTCGATGACGGCCCGCGGCCGCGCTGCGGATTTCTCAAGTTCCTGGGCCTGGACGTGCAGCTGGCCGCGCCTGCCGCCGCCCAGACTCCGACGCGGCCGATCCTCATGGACGCCACCGTGCCGCAGCGCGACGGCTTCCGCTTCTTTTACGTGCTGCCGCTGCGCCCCGACTGCCTGCTCATCGAAGACAACTACTATTCGGACAGCCGCGACTTCGACCCCGCTGCGCTGCGGCGCGAGGTCCTCGCTTACGCCAAGAGCAAAGGCTGGCCGGTGGCAAAGGTCCTGCGTGAGGAGAGCGGCATCCTCCCGCTGCCGTTCAGCGCCGGCGCCGCCCCGGAGCTCGGCGGACCGCTGTGCGCCGGCTACAAGGGCGGCTGGTTTCACCCCGCGACCAGCTACTCATTCCCCATCGCCCTGCGGCTGGCCGACTACGTGGCGACGGTCCCGCCGGACCAGCTGTTCGGACCCGGCCTGGCCAAGCTCGTGCGCGAGCACCGCCGCCAGTCGGCGTTCTGCCACCGCCTCAACTGGCTCCTGTTCCGCGGCTCCCCGGTGGCGGGCCGGTGGCGCATCATGAGCGGCTTTTACACCCACAACGAACAGACCCTGAGCCGCTTCTACGCGCTGTCGCTGACCGCCGCCGATCGCTCGCGCATCCTGCGCACCGGGGCCGGCGTCTTTGTCTCATCCTGGCTGCGCGGCGCCTGAAGCGATCTTCCTAAAAGCCGATGCTCGGCGCAGTGATCGTCACGAAAAGTAGGGTGCGGTACAGCGCCGCTTGAAGCCGGATGCCCGCGGCCCAGCGGCGGTTGCGCCAGGGGCCAAACTTTGCCAAGCTGCCCGCCGATGCGCAAAAAGCTCCCTGGTCCGGGCAAGCTGATGGCCATCCCGGCAGCGCTGCGGCTCCTTCGCGATCCGCCGGCGCTGATTACGGACTACACGCAGCGCTACGGCCCCGTGTGGAGCACCCACATGCCGGACCGCGGGCGCCTGGTCCCCCTGGTCTGGCTCATGGGCCGCGACGGCAATGAGCGGGTGCTGGCCCCGCCCCACCGCGACGACTTCTCCTGGTACGAGGGCTACCGCTTCACCATGGAGGCGATGTTCGGCGGCAACAACCTGATCCTCCTCGACGGCCAGGAGCATCGGCAGCGCCACCGGGTGCTGGTGCCGGCATTCCACCCGCGCATGGACAGCGACTACATCGCCGCGATCACCGGCATCGCCGAGCGGCGCTTCGCCCGCTGGCGCAAGGGCGAGCCCCTGGATCTGGCGGCGGAGCTGAAACAGATCTCGTTTCACGTCACGGCCTACCTCCTGTTCGGCGCCGCCGATGATGAGATTCCCTGGCTCACCGCGCTGTTCGAAGAGATGGGCCTGGGGCTGTACTCGGTGTTTCGCGCGCCGCTGCCGGGCACCCGCTATTCCCGCGGGCTGCGGGCGCAGAAGCAGCTCGCCGCCTACAGCCAAAAGCGCATCGAGAGCTACCGCCAAAGCGGGGAGCTGCCGGTCAACATGCTCGGCAGCCTGCTCCAAAGCCGCGACGAAGCCGGCAACCCGCTGCCTGATCAGACGCTGGTGGCGGAGATGCTGGCGTTCCTGTTCGCCGGCTTTGACACCACCTCCAGCATGTACGTCGCCTTCTGGGTCGAGCTGCTTTCGCGGGCGGAGATTCTTGCCGCCGTCCGCCGGGAAGCGCGCACGCTGTCTGCCCCGACCTACCAGGCGATGCAGGAGCAGCCGATGCTCGACGCGACGCTGCAGGAGACCGAGCGGCTGCATCCCTCGCTCATCTTCTGCATGCGCGGGGCGGCGCGCGACTTCACCTTCGGCGACTACCTCATCGAAAAGGGCAGCAAGGTCGCCTACAGCCCCTATTACACCGGTCGCCAACCCGAGCTCTTCGACCGCCCGCACGAGTTCCGCCCCGAGCGCTTCCTCGACGGCTGGAAGCCGCCGCCCTACTCGCTGTGCGGCTTCGGCGGCGGCTACCGCGCCTGCATCGGCAAGCGCTTCGCGCAGCTGGAGATGCGGCTGCTCACTAACCTCATCCTGCAGCGCTTCGACCTGGCCGCGCTCCCCGACCAGTCGGCGGAGCTTTACTACAACCCGACCCCCCAGCGCCGCCACGGCTTCATGGTGCAGCTCAGCTGAGAAGCCCGATTCGAGCAGCGCTGCGAGAGCAGCGACCCAAGACGCGAGAGCAACCAAGTTACCCAGCCCGCTCCTCTCCGCCCTAGCGGTGGCAGCTCCTCCCGGCCAAAGCAGACTGTGCAACAAAAACCTCTGGCAGCCTCGTGCCACCGTGACTATAGGGGCTCCGCATGGGCGCCCTCTACGACACATCTTTCAAGGAGCTGGTCACCCACCACTTCGTTTCGCTCCTGCCGTGGTTGCTGCCTGGCATCGCGGGCGGCGAAGTCGTACGGCTGTCCGAGGAACTACCGGTGACGCTGCGGCGGGCCGACCTCATCGTACGCAGCCACGGCGGCGGTGCGCCGCCCACGCTGCATATGCTCGAGTGCCAGTGCCAAGGCGATCCGGACCTTTTGCTCGACATGTTGCTGCGAGCGGCGCTGGCGCACCGTCAGTATCGGCTGCTCGTTGACACGACGCTCTTGGCATTCACGCCGGAGGTGGCCGTTAGCGACGAGTACGTCTTCGGCGGGCGGGGCGAGCGGCAAAGCCGCCACTTCGTGACCGTTCGTCGGATCTATGAAGAATCCGCCGAGGTCGCCCTGGCGCTGGACATCCGCCCGCTATTACCACTCGTTACTGCGATGACGCCCAGAGATGGAGACCGCGCGGCTCTGCTATCGCGGGTTCTAGAACGCATCATCGACTTGGACGGCAGCGACGACACCGGGCTGGTCTCCGGGGTGACCGACGCCCAGCGCAAGCTCATGCTCGACCAGGCGGCCACGTTCGCGACGCTGCACTTGTCCAAGCTGCACGTCCAAGGCATAGTTCGATCGGTCGTCGAAAGGAGACACTACATGCTAGATCCCATCCGCGATTTCCCGTGGCTCCGCGCCGGCTACGAACAAGGCGTCGAGAAGGGTATGGCGACGGGCATAGCGACCGGTATGGCGCAGAGCGTGCTCGCAGTTCTTGCCGCCCGAAACATCCTCATCGATGACAAGCTGCGGGAGACCATCCTGGCCTGCCAGGATGCGAGCCGCCTGAACCAGTGGATCAAGCGCGCGACCACCGCCAAGACCGCCGCCGAGGTCGTCGGCGACAACTAGACAGGGAACTCGCTAGCCGGGCTCCGCGTAATCGGTAAGCCCGAGGCGCGTCAAGAGCAGGCGCAGCGGGACGCGATGCTGGGCGATCGGCGGTACAGCCAGCGACGGGGCGCTGAGCGTAAGGGAGTCCGGGCTCTGTCCGGTCGGTGTCAGCGCCAGCGTCCGCACGAGCGCTCCGGGGAGAAGCTCCGCCGGACACATCACGGAGCAGGCGCCGCAGCCGGTGCACGAAGCGGCGTGGGAGTCGGCGGCAGAAACACTGAGGTCCGTGTCGTTGCCGCTGCCGGCGTCGGAGGCGATCGCCTGCGCGCGCATCAAGCGGTGCGGCGAGAGCGGCACCCCGGACTGCGCCACCGGGCAGAAGTCTGTGCAGGCTTGGCAGGACAGGCAGGCGTTGCGGGCCCGCGCGCGCCACTGGGCGCCGCGGCGCAGGCGGGTCACCAGCTCATGGCCTGTCGGCAGGATCAAGCACAGGGCGGTCGCCGCAGGCAGCGGCCGATCCGCCGGCCACAGCACGCCGCCCAGCGCTCCGTCGACCACCGCCACCCAGGCCGCGGTGCTCGCGCCGCCGCACAGCCGCACGAGCGCCGCTGGCGTAAGGCCGCTGTCCGGCGGATCTTTATCGCGCTTTGCTGCCGGGAGAGCCGCGCTTTCACCGCCACCCGATCCCGCCTGGTCTTGCGGCGCGACACCGGGCTCTCCAGATGCGAGCCCGCCCGCGCGGTTGCCGGTCAGCTCGACGACCTGCGGCCGGGTTACGGCGCCGGCGATCGTACACAGCTGCGGGGCCGGCACCATTTGCACAAGGGCGCCGATCTTTGCCAGCTGCGCCGCCGGGACGACATAGGCCCGCCCGCCGGCATCGGCGATCAGCGCCTCCGGCGTCATGGGGTAGACCGCCGGCAGCGCATGCACCGCCACCGTGGTGTCGCGGCACAGCTCGCGCAGCGTCCGCAGCGTCGCCGGCTCGCTGCTGCAAAGACCCAGACGCGACACTCCGGTGATAAGCCCCAGGGCGGCGATGCCGTCGAGCAGCAAGGCCCCGTGCCGCGCCGCCAGCGCCGCCGCGCTCCGGCCGAGCGGCGGCTCGCTGAGATCTCCCAGGATGACCTGCAGCCGCCCCGGTCGCCGATCGATCCAGTCCGGCCAGGTAAGCCCCGCGGCGCGCAGCCGCTGGCGCAGGGCGCGCGCCAGCTCGGCCCGCCGCGGACCGAGCTGGTTGGCCGTATATGGCGGCAGCTCGCCGGGCGCCGGCAGCTCGCCAAGGAGCGTCACCCCCGCGGCGCGCGAAGGCGGCGGCAGGGCTAAAAAAGTAGCGGAGCGGTTCAGGGTCTGCACGGGCGGCGCCTAGCTTACCCAAAACCTGTCCGGGCCGGGCGCAACTTTGCCCGGCGCCTCCGCCCGCGGCGCTCCCGAGCGTCGGAGGCAGCGACGGTGCTATCGGCGCGCAGATCGTGGTAGCATGAGCCCGTGCAGCTCGTCCGCCGGGTGGTGCTCGAGAGCTTGCAGGTCCACCCGCGTGTTCAATTTCAGCGTATCGCGACTCCGGAGCGGCTGGGCTTCCTGGCGAAGATGCTGCCGGACTTCCCCACCTTCGCCGGCCGCAAGATTGCCGGCGCTGCCGCCGTCTTAGACTGGGATCACCGCCTGCCTTCGCAGGAGATCATCCTGCGCCTGCACCTTGGCTACGAGCCGTTGGCCGTGGCCGCGATCGAGCACTCCCTGCGCGAGCGCAGCGCCCGCATCGCCGCCCTGGATCGCTTCCCCGAGTTCGACATCCCCGACTTCATCGGCCTCCCCGGCGACGAGATCTACGAGGGCACGCTCAAGCCGAACCTGGAGATCCAGTCCTGGCGCTTCGCCTCGCCGTGGCGGCGCACCGTGGTGCAGACCGACTCGGCGCGGGCGATCGCCGCGGTGAAGCGCTCGGAGCACCTGGCCAAGGCCTGCACCCTGCACGGCATCCGCCACGTCGATGACCTGGAGGTCGTCGGCTGGACTCCCCCGTGCGAGAGCGGCCATGCCCGCTGGACCCTGGATGTCTGGTGGCTCACCGAGATGGTCGGCCAGGTCGGCAAAGGCTACTCGTTCCTGGTCGAGCTTGCGCCATCGCCGAGCGAGCGCGTCGTCCTCCAGCGCCCCCTGACCCTGCGCTTAGGTTGATCAGGCGATCTCGCCGCGGGCGATACGCAGCGGGACTTCGTCGAAGCCCGGCTCGATGTAGATGCGGCGCAGGTGCGGATACGCGGCGCGGAGCTTCTTTTCCAGCTCGTTTATCCGCTGCTCCAGGGTGTCCATGGTGAGCTCGCGGGCAAACTGCAGCTTGAACGCCGCCAGCACTTCCTGCGGCGCGATGTGCAGCGTCCGCAGGTGCACGACCTGCACCACGTCCGGGTGCGCGGCGGCGATCTCCATGAGCTTCTGGTGCTCTTCCTGCGGCACGGCCTCGCCGATGAGCAGGCTCATGCTGTCGCGCCCGAGATAAAACGCCACCGTGCCGAGCGCCACGCCGACCACGATCGACGCCAGCGCATCCCAGATCGGCTGCCCCGTAAGGTGCGAAACCGTGACGCCGATAAGCGCCGCCACTAGGCCAAACAGCGCCGCCAGATCCTCAAACAATACCGTGAGCACCGTCGGATCGCGGATGTCGCGCAGCGCCTGCCGCAAGCCGCGCCCCTGCGACAGGTGGCGGAACTCGGCCATCGCGGTGCGCAGCGACCACATCTCCAGAACCAGCGATACCGAGAGCACGCCGATCGCCCAGTAGACGTTGCCCTCCGCCGGATGGCCGCCGCTGGCCAAAAGCCACAGCTTCTGCACCCCCTCCCAGATGCTCACCGCCGAGCCGATGAGGAAGATGCTGCCGGCGACGATGAACGCCCAGAAGTAGGACTCGGTGCCGTAGCCGAACGGGTGCAGCGCATCGGGCGGGCGCGAGCTGCGCTTCATGCCGACGAGCAGGAACGCCTGGTTGGCGGTGTCGGCCAGCGAGTGCACCGCCTCCGCCAGCATCGCCGTCGACCGGCTGAGCGCCGCGGCGACGAACTTGAACGCGGCGATTAAGAGATTAATCACCAGCGCGACCATCACCACGCGGTAGCCACCGCCGCTGGCATCCGCCTTGGCCGCATCCCCCGATGCGGCCGCGTGCTCGCTCATGGATTCACTCCTTGATCCGGAGCCAGAAGCGGCGCGGCGGAATGAGCCGCAGCGTCGCCCCGGCGCTCTTCATCACCAAGCAGTCGCGACCCGTCCTTGGGCACGGGGGCACAAGCGCGCAGCAGGCGCCGCCAGAGCTCGTCCATCCCTTCGCCGGTCTGGCCCGAGACGATGGTCACCCGCTGCCCGAACAGCTGCTGCAGGAGCAGCGCCGCCGGCTTGCGCTCATGCTTGCTGAGCTTATCGGCCTTGGTCAGCACCGGGACGACGATGCGCCCCTGTGCGCGCAGGAAGTGCGCAAGCTCCAGCTCTTCGAACAAAAGCTCCGCCGCGTCCGCCGCCGCGGCGCGCCGGCCGTCGCACAAAAGGGCGACGGCGCGCAGCGGCCGGCGCTCGGTCAGGTACTGCTCCATCATCGGCCGCCAGGCGGCGTGGACGCTGCGGCTGAGCTGGGCGTAGCCGAAGCCCGGCAGATCGGCGATGACAAGCTCGGTCGTTTGCTTGTTCGGATCGGCGACCGTGACGGTGAAGAAGTTCAAAAGCTGCGTGCGGCCCGGCGTGCGCGACACCCGCGCCAGCCCTTTGCGCTGCAAAAGCGCGTTGAGCAGCGTCGATTTGCCGACGTTGCTGCGCCCGCACAAGGCGGCCTCCGGCCGGTCAGGGGTGGGCCACTTGGCGGCGCCGGTGGCGCTGGTCAAGAAGGTCGCGTTGACAATGTGCATGACGATCCTCGGATATTTTACAGCGGGGAGCCCGGACCCTCGCGGCGCTTTTTCGGGCCGCCAAACAGCATCCGCAGGACCAGGCAGGCGCCGCAGCCTACGGCGGCATACATCGCCCACTCGGCGTGCTCGGCATCTTGGGGGTCGGGGCGGCTCGACAGGACCAGCCAGCTGGCGAAGGCGGTGATGGTGAAGGCGGCGAAGATGAGCTGCTGGCCCAGGCTGTAGAGCAGGCGGGCGCTGTCGCTCGGGCCGATGGCGTGGCGGTAGCGCAGCTCCAGCTGCCCGCGCTGGGCGCGGCCCAGGAACTTGCGCAGCTCGCCGGGCAGCTGCGCCGCGTGGGTGACGACGTCGCGCGTGGTCTCGACCAGGAACTTGGACCAGTCGCGGTCCTGCCCGAGCACCATCTCTTCGATGTACGGGCGGATGACCTGCATGGGGTTAAGCGACGGGTCAAGCTCGGTGCACAGGCCAAGGAGCAGGAGCAGTGTGCGCTCAAGGAGAATCCACTCCTTGGGTACGTGGAAGTGGTTCATCAGGTCGCGCAGCGAGACGTTGAGCCGCCGCAGGTCGGCCAGATCGGCGAGCGCCTTTTCCGGCGACAGCTTCAGCTCACGCAGCGACAGCGAGTCGAGCTTCACCTCCGCCTGAAACTTGTCGTGGAAGAAATCGACGACGCGCTCGAAGATCTCCGGGTTGGCACCGCGGGCGATAAAGCCCATGTCCTTCATCGCGACGATGAGGCGCGGCGTGTCGCGGGTGAGCGCCGACTGCAGGATCTCGACGATGCCGCGGCGCATCTGCGGCGACAGCTCCGCCACCGCGCCGAAGTCGAGGAAGACGACGCGGGCGCCGCCCAGGGAGGTGCCGGTTGCCGCCCCCGGCGGACCGCCGGTGGACTGGCCGGCGGCATCGGCAAAGGCCTGCGCCGCCGCGCCCGCCGCATCGCTCGGAGCGGCGTCGATTCGCGGAGCCTCGCCGCTGCGCCCGCCGGCGGCCGGCACGACCAGGAGGTTGCCGGGGTGGGGATCGGCGTGATAGACGCCCTCGCGGAAGATCTGCTGGCAGTACGCGGTGACGATCACGCGGGCCAGCGCGGCGCAGTCCACCCCGAGCTCGCGCAGGCGCGCGAGGTGGTTGACCTTGACCCCTTCGATCCAGGTGGTGGTCAGGATGCGCTCGGTCGACAGGTTCAGATGCACCTGCGGGCAGGCGACGGGCAGGAGCGGAGTCTGGCGGGTGAAGCCCTGGGCGATGCGCTCCAGGTTCTTGGCCTCCATGGCGAAATCCAGCTCGAGCAGCATCATGGCGCGGAGCTCGGTGAACACCGCATCCAGGCCGTGATAGGGGGCGAGCCAGTGCAGGAGCTGAAAGATCCGCCCGAGCGCCCGCAGATCGATGCGGACGATGGCCTCGATGTCCGGGTACTGGACCTTGACCGCCACGTCCTGCCCGTCGTGGGTGCGGGCGCGGTGGACCTGGCCGATCGACGCCGAGGCCACCGGCTCGGCGGAGAACTCGGCGAAGACCTCACGCGGGCGGCGGCCGGCGAACTCCTCCAAGAAGCGGCGCTCGATGTCGGCGTAGGGGCGGGCCGGCACGCGGTCCTGCAGCGTCGTGAGCTGAGTGCGAAACTCCTCCGGCAGGAGGTTGGTCATGATGCTGATGAGCTGCCCGACCTTGATGAACAAGCCGCCGAGCCGCTCGATCGTCAGGTGGATGCGGCGGGCGTTGCGCAGGTGCGCCGCGCGCAAGAGCTGCGCCGCCTGCGGGCCGCTGGAAAAGCGCATGCGCAGCCGGACGCCGAGGTAGCTTAGCACCACCTTCATCGTCACAAGATAAGCGAGCAGCAGCCGGTGCAGGCCGCGCGGTGGGGCGCTATATCGGCTCATCGTCCTCCCGTCCGGGCTCCCGTCCGGGCTCCCGTCCGGGCTCCCGTCCGGGCTCCCGTCCGAGCTCCCGTCCGGGCTCGTGCCCGGAGTCGAGGTCGCGGTCGCGGTCGCCGCCGCGGTCGCGATCGGGGCTGCTGTCGCTCTTTGGCTCCGACTCTTCGAGCTTGCGGTAAAGCGTCTTGCGGTCAAGCCCCAGGCGCTGGGCGGCGCGGGTCTTGTTGCCCCCTTCTTCCTTCATCACCCGCATGATGTATTCGCGTTCCAGGTCCTGCAGGGACATATTCCGCTGCAGCGCGTAGCCGACAAGGTCGGCCGGCCGGCGCTCCCGCAAGGTCTGCGGCAGGTCCTGGGGGATGATCTGCGGACCGTCGCACAGGGCGACGGCGCGCTCGATGACGTTTTCCAGCTCGCGGACGTTGCCCGGAAAGGTGTGCGAGAGCAGGAGCTTGAGCGAGATCGGAAGAGCACACGTCTGAACTCCAGTCACGCCAATGTATCTCG
>CALFML010000094.1 GCA_937879845.1 uncultured Myxococcales bacterium | reverse complement strand
TGAATTTTCGGAAATCGCCGTCGAGAAAAACGCTTCGACGATATCGGCAAGAGCGTCGCGTCCGCGGAGAAAGCCGGCGCAATCCGTCCGCACGGCGGCGGATAGGTCGGCGGACAGGTCCGCCGGCCGCGGCACGATCTCGACGGCAATGCGCTTGGTAGCGGCGCGCCGGACGGCGGCCCCGGGCACCGCTGGGGCTTTTTGGGGCGGTGATCTTGTAAGCTCTGGTCATGCGCCATGTTCCGGGTTTCGCTCTTTTGTTGCTCTCCCTGTCTTGCTCTTGTGATAATCGGTCGGCATCGTCCAAGGCGCCGGCACCGCCAGCCGGGGCGACAGCGGCGCCGGCCGCCCAGTTCACCTTTACCCGCGCCATGGTCCCGATGCGTGACGGCGTCAAGCTCGAGACGCTGATCGCGGTGCCCAAGGGCGCGGCGCGCCCGCTGCCGTTTCTGTTTATCCGCTCCCCCTACGGGCTGCCCAGCGATGCCGATCTCGCCAAGCCGCGTCCCAAGAGCGCACTGGATAAGGACGGCTACATCCGCGTCGCCCAGAACCTGCGCGGCCGGTTCAAGTCGGAGGGGACGTTCGTGATGGAGCGCCCGCCGCGCGACCGCGCCGATCCGCGCGCGATCGACGAGAGCACCGACGCCTACGACACGATCGAATGGCTCCTTCACAATGTTCCAAATAATAATGGCCGCGCTGGGATGATGGGCGGCTCCTATGCCGCCTGGACCGCCACCATGGCGCTGCTCGATCCGCACCCGGCGCTCAAGGCGGTCGTGGAGGATGCCTCGCCCGCCGATCAGTTCATTGGCGACGACTCCCACCACAACGGCGCCCTCCGCTTGAGCTATTGCTTTGAGTACTCGGCCTTGCTGGAGCTCGGCAAGGAGAAAAACACCCAGTTCGAGTTCGATCGCCTGGACACCTATGAGTGGTACCTGGCCCTGGGACCCCTTGTCAACGTCAACGACCGCTACTTCCACGGCAAGCTGCCGAGCTGGAATGATCTGGTGGCGCACCCCAATCGGGACGCATTCTGGGAACAGCAGGCGTTCGCCGCTCACTTGTCAAAGACCACCGTGCCGATCCTGAACGTCGCCGGCTGGTGGGATCAGGAGGACTTCTACGGACCGCTAAAAATTTATGAGCTTCTAGAGAGAAGCGACGCCGAGCACCGCAACCATCTGGTGGTCGGCCCGTGGAACCACGGCGGCGCCGGCGGTCCGGGCCGGAAGCTCGCTGACATCGATTTCGGCAGCGATACGGGGACGCACTTCCGCGAAACGATCCTGGCCCCCTGGCTGGCGCACTGGCTCCACGGCCAGGCGATGCCGCCGCGCCCGGAGGCGGAGGTCTTCATTACCGGCCTGAATGCGTGGCGGACTTTCGCCGCGTGGCCGCCGGACAAGGGAGTCACCCGCACGCCGCTGTACCTGCGCGCCGAAGGGAAGCTGTCGTTCGATCCGCCGACCGAGACTTCCGCCGCCGCGTTTGACGAGTACGTGTCTGATCCGGCAAACCCCGTGCCGTATACGCGGCGCCCCATCCGTCCGACCTACCAGGGCTCCGAGTGGGAGGTGTGGCAGCTCTTGGATCAGCGGTTCGTCGATCACCGGACCGACGTGCTGAGCTGGGAGAGCGAGGTCCTCGAGCACGATATCGTCATCGCCGGCAGCCTGGAGGCCGACCTGTTCGCATCGACCTCGGGGACTGACAGCGACTTTATCGTGAAGCTCATCGATGTCTATCCGGAGCAGCGGGTGGCGCCGCCCAAGCTCGGGGAAGGCAAAAAAGACCCCGACGCCCCGGCCGACCTGCGCGGGTACCAGCTGATGATCGCCGGGGAAATCCTGCGCGGGCGCTTCCGCGACGGCTTCGTCAAGCCGCAGCCGATCCCGGCCGGCAAGATCATCGAGTACAAGATTGGCCTCCATACAAACGCGCACGCATTCCTAAAGGGACATCGGATCATGGTGCAGGTGCAGAGCACCTGGTTTCCCCTTTACGATCGCAACCCGCAGCGGTACGTCGACAGCATCTTCAACGCCAAGGCATCGGACTACATCAAGGCGACGCAGCGGATCGCCCGCTCCCGCGCGGCCCCCTCAGCAGTGATCCTGCCGATCCTGACGCAGCCCTGAGCCGCGCCGCGTCGGCGCCGCGCCGCCGATTCCGCCGCGCCGGAAGCGGTGCGCGGTCGTCGAACCCCCTGCGGTCTGATAGACTTTTCGCCGCGCCGGATCTGGGTCCGTTCTCCGCTCTTCTGCGGACGCGGATACCCACCGATACGGCGCTGGCGGACCACGGAGCAGATTATATGGCAACCCCCGACGACTTGAGCTCGCAGCGATTCTACCATGGCACCAAGGCCGATCTAAAGCCGGGCGACCTGATCGCGCCGGGCTATAGCTCCAACTACGGCAAGAGAAAAAAAGCGAACTACGTCTACCTGACCGCCACCCTGGAGGCCGCCACCTGGGGCGCCGAGTTGGCCATCGGCGAAGGACCCGGCAGAATCTATATCGTGGAAGCGACGGGCCCGATCGCCGATGACCCCAATCTGACGGACAAGAAGTTCCCGGGCAACCCGACCAAGTCATACCGCTCCCAGCAGCCGCTGCGGGTCACCGGCGAAGTCACGGACTGGAAGGGACACTCCCCCGAACAGCTCAAGGCGATGAAGGACTATCTGGAGCAGCTCAAGCAGCAGGGCATCGAGGCGATCGAGGACTAAGCGGCTCCTCGCGGCGGCACGTCGCGCGCTCTTGCCGCCGCGGTCGTGGCGCCTATTGCGTCAACCGATAGTAGCTGTCCGGATTGTACAGGTAGTAGGCATCGACCGGAGACAGGCGCGGCAGGCGGACATAGGGGCGGCCGCTCGGGTCGATGCGCTCGACCAGCTCATCGCCCGGTTCCCTGGGCGCTCCCGCAACGAGCTCCGCAGACCCACCGGCCGCTGAACGCTGGCCGAGCAGCGCCGCGAGCGAAGCGGCGGTAGTCGGCTCCGGCTTTTTGACGTAGGACTCTTCGTGGATGGTCTCGACCACCTCATCGATCCACTTGAGCTTGCGCGCCCGATCGCCAAACTCCCGCCAGTCTCCGGTGCTGCGGTTTTGGTACATGTGCTTGACGAAATCGTCCAGGCTGACCCCCATCTTGGCGGCGACCGGGGCGGCGAGCCGGTTCCACCAGTGTTCCATCTCGCGCACGTTCTCGCGCTGCTCCGTGAGGTTGCCGGCCGTCGCGGCCAGGAGCTGGTGGTGCAGGATGATCGCGCTGGGATACGCGTAAGAGCGCGTGGCCAGCGTGGCGATGGTTGCGGCCATGCTGGCAGCGTAGGACTTGACCACTACGTATACGGGCGCGCGGCTGCCGCGCATGGTCTTGAGGATCTTCTCCCCCGCCTGCACCGAGCCGCCGGGACTTTCGTCGATCACGAGGAAAATGGGGTACTCGCTGCTCTGGTTATTAAAGTAGTTGATCTGCTCGACGATCTGATCGGCCGTCTTCATCACGATGACGCCGCTCAGCTTGACGCGGCGGTCGCTGATCGTGAGGATGCCGTCTTTGTAGGGCTCCTTGGCGTACTTGATCTCGGCGTTGACGCGGTTTTTCCACTGCTCGCGCTTGTCGCGCAGCTCCAGCTCTGCGGTCAGCTTGGCCACCTGGTTTTCGAACTCCGCCTTCTGCGCCTGCAGCTCCGCCGAGCGCACGCGCAGCTCCTGCTCTTTCTGCGACAGCTCCCGGTTCTTGGCGGCCAGCTCCGCCGCCGCCAGGTCGTTCTGGGCGCGCAGGCGCTCGGCCTTTTCGCGCGTAGCCGTAAGCTCAGCATCCAGGCGGGTGCGGCGCTCGGCGTCTTTGAGCGCCAGACGCCGGTTGAGCAGGTCCGTCTGCTTGCCGAGCTTATCGAGCTCCGTCTGCATCGCCGCAATCTCGGTCTGGGTGCGCTGCTGCGCCAGAGAGTTTTCCAGCTCGCGCCGCTGCTTCTCCGCGGACATGGCGGTCAGCGCCTTGCGCAGCTCCAGCTCGGCGACGTTATTCTCCAGCGTCAGCTCTTCTTGGCGCTTGCGGAGCGTGGTATGCGCGGCGCTTTGGGCAAGGCTCGTGGCCTCCGCCATGCCCCCCGCCAAGGGGCCTGTCGGCGGGCCCGCCGAGTCTGCCCATGCCGCCGCGGCGGCTGTCGAAATCAGTAACGCTGCGCCATAACCAAGGTGCCGGATGGGAGTCTTCATGAAATATTTTGCCGCCCGCGCTTCGCGATTAAAAAGGAACCTGTGCCTGGTCAAGCCTTGTGGACCTGCAGCCAGCTTAGTGGAGGCTGGTTGTTTTTGTAACAACCGATCCGCTTCCTCTATTTCCACTGCCCTGCCGCTCAAGCCCCGCTGCGTGTTCCCGCCCGATCACCGCGCTCCCGGAAAATGCCCTCACGCCGCGCTACATCGCCAGCCATGAGCAGCCTCGTCCGCGTATGGAGGTCCCGCACCTGAGGGCGGCACAGCAATTGCTGCTGTCCAGCTGACTTCTTTTTAAATCTGACTATGCCATGTGGGTGATGGAGGGACCATGTATAGAGCCGTTCTTCTGCTTCTTCTGCTGCTCAGCGTCCATTGCAACACCAATGGAGCCGCGACCCCCGATCTGAGGCCTGCGGACCTGGGTGCGGCGGCCGCGGACCTGAGCGTTGCCGCGGACCTGAGCGTACCCGTTGCTGCGGACCTGAGCATGGCGTCGCCGGACTTGAGCATGCCGACCGACCTTGGCACGCCGGCTCCCGCCCGCGTCTGCAGCAAAGACAACTGGTGCTGGGAAAACCCGCTGCCGCAGGGCAACTGGCTCACCGGCATCTGGGCAGCCGATGCCAACAACATCTGGATCGTCGAGGATCGGCAAGGACGAGTCCTCAAGTGGAACGGCACGACCTGGGCGCAGGAGTCCGTCGGAAGCAGTCAGTATTTCTCTGGCGTGTGGGGCACCGACGCCAACAACGTCTGGGCGGTCGGCACCGGAGGGCTGATCGTCAAGTGGAACGGTACAACCTGGACCGCGCAGCCCACCGGCACGACGCAAAACCTCACCGGCATCTGGGGAATGAACGCCAACAACATCTGGGCGGCGGGACTGGGCGGGACGATTGTGAGATGGAACGGAACCACCTGGGCGGTGCAAGCCACCGGCACCACACAGAACTTTGTCAGCGTCTGGGGTGTGGACGCCAACAACATCTGGGCGGTCGGCTATCAGGGAGCGATCAGCAAGTGGGATGGAACAACCTGGTCCGTCCAGACCAGCGGCACCACGGATATACTCCAGGGCGTATGGGGGTCGGACGCCAACAACGTGTGGGCGGTTGCCTACTCGGGGCTCATTCTCAAGTGGAACGGCGCGGCCTGGTCCGCGCAGGTCAGCGGGACCACGCGGCCCTTGTATGGCGTATGGGGTACCGATGCCAACAACGTGTTCGCGGTGGGATTCGCGGGGGTCATCCTCAGGTGGAACGGGACGGCGTGGGCCGCCGTAGCTAGCGGCACCACGCGGGAATTCCTAGATGTATGGGGCCTGGCCGCCAACAACATCTGGGCGGTGGGTCAAGACGGCGTGATCGCGCAGTGGGATGGGACCGCTTGGAACCTCCGCTCCAGCGGCATCCTGACCGATCTCCGGGGCGTATGGGGCTCGGCCGCGAGCAACATCTGGATCACAGGCGACAAAGGGACGATATTGCAAGGGAACGGCTCCACCTGGACGGCGCAGTCGAGCGGCACCACGCAGAACCTGCGACGCCTGTGGGGCACCGGCGCCAACAACGTCTGGGCGGTCGGCGCCAACGGGACGATCGTGAACTGGGCCGGAGCGGCGTGGTCGGCGCAGACCAGCGGCACGACCGCCTTGCTCGACGGGGTGTGGGGCAGCGATGCCAACAACGTCTGGGCCGTGGGCGAATATGGCACCATCCGCAAGTGGAACGGGACCGCGTGGACGGCGCAAACGAGCGGCTCGATCCAAGACCTGCACAATGTCTGGGGCACCGATGCCAACAATGTCTGGGCGGTCGGTTC
>CALFML010000093.1 GCA_937879845.1 uncultured Myxococcales bacterium | reverse complement strand
AGGTGCGGCGACCTTCGCATCGACCCCAACACACACGGCAAAGCGCGCGGGCGTCCCGCTCCCCGTCGCGCCGGGGGCGGCGACCGAGCGCGACTGGGTGAACCAGCGCGAGCCATCCTCCAGCTCGACCAGATCGGGGGCCTTGTGCACTCGATGCCGCGCTTCTCCGTCCTTCTGGCCTTGCTGGTGATGGCGGCGGCGGGCCTGCCGCCGTTCGGACTGTTCTCGGGCTTTACGACGATGCTGCTCCACTCGTCCGCAGCGCTGTCTTTGGCCCTGGTGGCGGATCTGGTGGTGATCCTGAGCGTCTGGTTCGCGGCGGCGTGGTACCTGTGCAAGCTGATGCAGCGGTTCCTGTTTGGCCCGCGGCGCTCCGACATTCTGCACGAAGATCTGATGCCGGGGGAGGTCGCCTCCCTGGCGTTCATGGTGGTGGTCCTGGTCGCCCTGGGGGCGGCGCCGCTCGGATTCCGCAGCTCCAACGGGATGGCGAGCACTCCCTACGTGGCGATGGAGCGGGCTTCATGGAGTCGGTAAAGAGCAGCCCTTATAGCGACACCCAGCGGATGCGGCTCCGCGGTGTGATCATGGTCGCCGGGGAGATCGTCGCGGTCTACTGGCCCATGCGCACCTTCGTCCATCACAACCCGCTGCACGGGCTGGAGGATCTGCATTTCAGTGATGCGGTGCGGCGCGGGCAGGAGCTTTTAGGCGGCGGCGGATATCTACCGAGCGCGATCTTCCGCAGCTACTTCCGCTCCGGCCGGATTCTGCCGCGCCACGTCGAGGCGGCGCTCCAGCCGCTTTTGCAAGATCGGCGGGTGACGCTGGGGGAAACAGAGCTGGGCCACCGCGATCTGCTGGAGCTCCAGCTGGTCCGAGGCGTTCCGAATCCGCCCGAAGAGACGATGGAGGCCCTGATTACGCGCTCGCCGGATCGACGCCTGATCGAGACCCTGGCCGTCCACCTGCGCCCGGCCCTGGACCTGCAGACCACCGGGGAGAGCCGCCAAGCCGGGGTTGCCGAAGTGCGGGCTACGCTCGGACGGCGCTCGACTCTGGCGGTGTTCTGCGACCAGGTTCTGGAAACCCAGATAAATGAGCTGATCAATCGCGAGATGATCAAGTGGTGCGAAGGCTTTCTCGACGAAGGCCACGCTCCCTGGCCGATGCCCGGGCGCGAAAAGGGATTCTACGGCGCCTGGAAATGGCTGGCCGCACAGGAGTGGTCGGCCTGCGGCATCGCCGACAGCCGCAAGAAGATCGCGCGCCTTCCCGACATTCCGGAGGATGCGCTGCTCGAGTCGCTGGACGCCCTGGGGATTCCCTCCGACTCCTGGCCCGACTACCTGTCGCGGCACCTCACGGCGCTACCCGGCTGGGCCGGGTTCATCAAGTGGCGCTCGGATCAGGCGGACTACAAATGGCAAGAGGCCTACCCCGCCAACCTTGTGCAGTATCTCGCCGTACGTGTCTTTTACGAGCGCGAGCTGGTGCACAAGGCCTGCCAGGCGGAGCTTGGAATAAACGGCCATCTGAACGAGATCATCCAGATGGTCGCGCAGGGGGCGAGCGAGACCGGAAAGCGGCGGGCGTTTTGTGAGCGCGTGCTGCGCAGCGATGGCTACCCGGTGAAAGCATCGCCGGAGCGGGTGGCCTTTCGGCTCCTAAACGCCGCCGCGGCGCTGTCGATCCCTGCCGCCGCCGTGATGGCAGCGCCGCCGGAGACGCTCAGAGTCCTTGCAGACTGGCTCGAAGCCTTCCCGGAGTCGCAGCACGGGCCGGTCTGGCTCCAGGCGTTCGAGGCCGGCTATCAGGAGGATCTCGTCCACAAGGTTCGCCAGAATCTATCCAGCAGCGCCGCCTCCACCTCCGTCCGGCACCAGGCCCAAGCCGTCTTCTGCATCGACGTACGCGCCGAGTCCTTCCGCCGCCACCTGGAGGCGGTCGGCGATTACGAGACCTACGGCTTCGCCGGCTTCTTCAACGCCTTTATCCGCTACCGCTCCCTGGGCAGCCATCACGAGGTGGATCAGTTCCCCGTGGTGATGCAGGCCAAAAACGAAGTGCGCGAGGTGGCGCGGACCTATCACGCCCGGCTGCTGTCCCGGCATCGCGCCGGCTCCAAGCTGCTCCACGCCGGGCATGAGCTGCTTCACGATCTGAAAGAGAACGTCGTCACGCCCTATGTCGCGGTGGAGACGCTCGGCTGGTTCTATGGTCTGCCGCTCATCGGCAAGACCGTCTTCACCGCCCAGTATCAGGACTGGGAGGACTGGGTCCGCAGCACGTTCGTGCCCACGGTAGCTACCGCCGTGACCGTGGACAAGCTGATGCCGGAGGAGGTGCAGGAGATGTTGACGGCGGAGCAGCGCGCCGTCATCCGCCGGGCGCTCCAAGAGCGATTCGGCGACCGCAACATGAACCTCTCCCTGGAAGGGCTGGAGTTTCTCCGCAAGCGGGCGCTCAACGAGCCGCTGTCCGGCAAGGCGCCGCCGCTCGGGTCGCTGACGGTCGAGGAAGAGTCTCTCTTCGTTGAGATCCTGCGATCGCAGTATCAGATAAATCCCGGCGGAGCGTTCACGCGGCTTGAGCGCATCACCCGCATCGGCTTCACCGCCAGCGAGCAAGCCTTCACGGTCGAGACCGCGCTGCAGATGATGGGGCTGACGCGGAACTTCGCCCGCCTGGTGCTATTCTGCGGCCACGGCAGCACCACCGATAACAATCCTTTCGAGGCGGCGCTCGACTGCGGCGCCTGCGGCGGCAACCCCGGCAAACCCAACGCGCGCGTCCTGGCGGCGATGGCGAACAAGGCGGCGGTGCGCGACGCGCTGAGCAAAAAAGGCATCGTCATCCCGCTCGATACCTATTTCATCGCCGGTCTCCACGACACGACGATGGACACGGTGCAGTTCTTCGACTTAGAGGATCTGCCGCATACCCATCTCAAGGACTTGCTGCGGCTGACCCAGGATCTGGAAGAGGCAGGTCGACGCAACAGCCGGGAGCGCTGCACGCGCTTCCCCGAGCTTGCCGCCGCGCTCTCTCCGGCGCAGGCATCGCGCGAGACCCGCCGGCGCAGCGGCGACTGGAGCGAGGTGCGGCCCGAGTGGGGGCTGTCCGGCAACGCCGCCTTCATCATCGGCCGGCGCGAGCTGACCCGCGGCATCTCGCTGGACGGACGGGTCTTCCTACACTCGTACGATTATCGCGAAGACTCCGCCGGCCGGATGCTGGAGATCATGATGACCGGGCCGCAGACCGTCGGCCAGTGGATCAACATGGAGCACTACTTCTCCACCGTGGACAACGAGGTCTACGGCAGCGGCACCAAAATCTATCACAACGTCGTCGGCCGGTTCGGCGTGATGTCGGGGCCGCAGAGCGATCTGCGCACCGGGCTGGCCTGGCAGACGGTCATGGACGGGCCGCGGCCTTTCCATGAGCCGATGCGCATGCTCACCCTGATCGAAGCGCCGCGCGAGCGCGTCCTGCGCATCATCGGCCGCCACCGGCTCCTTCAGCGCCTGTACGACAACGAGTGGGTGCACCTGGCGGTGCTCGAGCCGGAAGAGAAGATGTTCTATCGCTATGTTCCCAGGCTGGGCTGGAAGCCGCTCAAAGAGACGGTCCATCCCTGACGCAAACCTCGTTTTTCCCGACAGGAGTATCGCCCATGGCCGGCCTCACGCTCCATCCGATGAAAGAGATCCGCATCATCATCCAGGGTGAGCATGTGAAGTTTGCGACCGATCTGCTCGACAGCATCAAGGCCGCCGGGTACACGATCATTCACAACATCTCCGGCAAGGGCCACCACGGCTTCCGCGCCCATCCGATGTATAACGACATGGACAGCCTGGTCATGCTGATTACGGTCGTCACGGAAGAGAAAGTGGAGCCGATCCTCGCCGGGATGCAGCCGGTGTTCGAGCGCTACACCGGAGTGATGCTGGTCTCGGACGTCGCCTTCAGCCGCCCCGCGCCGGCCGCCGGGGCCGATGGGAAAAAGTAGCGCGCCCGCATCGGGACGAACCCGGACCAGACCCCCTACCGCTTCAGCCAGCGGCGTAGCTCCGCGAGCACCCACTCCTGCTCCGCCGCGCTGAAGCCAGTGAGCAGGTCGTAGGTCTGGGTGCCGTGGCCAAGCTCCAAGTAGGGGTTCCGCGTCGTGCTGCCGCGGGTCGTCCTTATCCCCTCGTCCAAGCGGGGCGTAAGGTGCAGCGGGTCGAGCCAAGCCCGGTGCGCAAAGGGGCCGATGCGCCGGGTCAGCATCCCCTTTTGGCGGGTCAGGGTCAGCTCGGTGCGCACGGCCATCTGGGCGATGCTGGCAGCGAGTCCGCGCAGGCAGGCGATCCAGCCCAGAATCGAGAACAGAGCAAAGACGCCGCCGGCGTGCGCCGCCCCCCACGTCCAAAACGCCATGAAGCATATCCCAAAGAGGCTGGCCCCTATCCCGGCCAGCGTCCCGCCGCGCACGCCCAAGGGCGGCACGGTCAGGGAAAGGGAGTTTGGCACCGACCGCAGGGTGATCGCGGTGTCGTGAGGGCGCACTTGCGCCAGCGCCGCCGCCTCGTCATTTGCGGCCAAGCGCTCGTTGAGGGCCGAGTCGAGCGCGGTCTGGCTGACGCCCAGCTCGCGCGCCGCTTCCCGTAGATCGCCAGGGGTAAACTCGGGCTTCTCAGCGTCGTCGAGCTCGGCCGCCCGCTGCAGAATCTCTTTGAACTCACTCTCGGTTATCTTTCGTCCGCTCATGGCTGCATCCAGCCGCGCACGATAGCACGACTTGTACGCGTAGACCCGCAGCCCTGGCAGTCCCGGCTTAATTTGCATTCACGTCCGTAGCAAGGGCGATCCAAACTGGGTCAACGCCGGCAGAATTCCGCGGCCACCGCGCCGCCCGCCGGGCCGAAAAGCCGATATGGGATTTATCCCACCTGGGAGGAGGATCGGCGCTCGACTGCGTAGATTCCCGACGGTTTTGAAAAAACAGCGGAATGGCTGCGGACTGGTAGTGCCGCATCCCGATGCCGCGCCGGCGCACTAGAAGCGCGACTAGGCTGGCGCTGCGCGATCGGCAGGACGGAATGTGAGGGAGAGTCCAATAACTCTCATTCCTATTGACAGGATCGGCGCTTTCGACGGGATTCGTCGCCTGCCAAAAACACCCAAGAGCGCGTAAAATGGACCTATGCTCGCAGTAGCAGAAGAGTCTCTTGTACTTGAGCGCGCGGTAAAGCGCGGCGACCTGGAGGAGTCCGAAGTACCCCCGGAAACGGCGTCATTGCCGCAAGGTCACAAGCTGCAGTTTGGCCGGCGGCTGGATCGGCTGGTTACGCGCGGCCGCCTGACCGAGCAGCAGGTAATCCAGCTTCTAAATGACGTCCGGCGCGACAGCTGGGCCAAATCGGAGACGATCGATCCCGGCCAGAATCTCTCCGCTGCGACCGGGGGGCAGGCGCCCGCCCCGCGGTCCAGCAAGGCGGAGAACCAGCCCACTGAATACTATAGCGCCGAGCAGCTGGAGGAATCCGCCGCCACCGCCCGCGAGCCGATGCTGGCGCAGACAATCGACGGCAGCCAGCTCGACGGCCGGCCGACCTCACTTGCTGCGCCGGCGCTGACAGTCCGCTACCCGGTGGAAAACTGGAGCCGCTACGAATTCCTGCAGCTCTTGGGTCAGGGCGGCATGGGGGCTGTGTATAAGGCACGCGACAAGCGCCTTGGGCGATTGGTCGCCCTGAAGTTCATCCGCGGGGGCGACGATCGCCTGACCCAGCGCTTCATGCAAGAGGCGCGGGCCCAGTCCCGCCTTGAACATGACGGCATCTGCCGCGTCTTGGAGGTCGGCGAAGTCGAAGGCAAGTCCTATATCGCGATGCAGCTCATAAACGGTCCGCCGCTGGACCAGCTGGGCCCGACCTTGACCCTGATCGAAAAGGTACAGGTCCTGCGCGATGTCGCCCTGGCGATGCACTATGCCCATGAGCAAGGCATCATCCATCGAGACATAAAGCCGGCCAACATCATGATCGAGCGCGGAACCGACGGCCGGCTCCTGCCGCGGGTGATGGACTTCGGACTGGCGCGCGAGACCAGTGAAGGGAAAGGTCTGACAGAGACCGGGGCGGTCATGGGCACTCCGGCGTACATGTCGCCGGAGCAGGCGCAGGGCGAAGCGCGCCGCCTGGATCGCCGCAGCGACGTGTACAGTCTGGGCGCGACTCTATTTGATGTACTCACCGGCCGGGCGCCTTTCGATGATGAGTCGGCGGTCAATATCATCCTCAAGGTCTTGGCGGAGGAAGCGCCGACTCTGCGCAGCTACAACCCGCGGCTGCCGGCGGCGCTCGACATCATTTGTTCGCGCTGTCTGGCCAAGGACAAGACGCAGCGCTACCAGACCGCGCAGGCCCTGGCCGATGATCTGACCCGCTTCCTCAATGCCGAGCGCATAAACGCCCGCCGGATTAGCCCGTTGCAGCGCCTGAAATGGCGGGCGCAGCGCAACAAGCCGGCGGCAGCCCTGGTGCTGTCGCTGATCGTCAGCCTGATAGGCTTTGCCGGCTACGGCTTGCGGGCCCGCTACGTGGCGCAAAAGCGCGCCGAGCTGGCCCGCCAGATCGGTCAGGACAGCAAAGACATCGAGTGGATTCTGCGCACTGCCTACGCCCTGCCCCTACATAACGTCGAACATGAACAGGGTCTGGTGCGCAAGCGCATGGAGCTTATAGAACGCCGGCTGCATTCCTACGGGGATCTGGCGGCGGGCCTGGCCAGCTACACGCTGGGGCGCGGCCGCCTGTCGCTAAATGAGCACAAGCAGGCGCGCCAGTATCTGGAACAGGCGCAGAAGCAAGGGCTGCACACGCCGGAGCTGCAGGCGGCCCTTGGCCGAGTGCTGGGCGAGCTATATCGTGAAGCGCTGGTGCAAGCGCGGCGCTCGGGCGAGAAAGCCTGGGTCGAGCAGCGCCAGAAAGAGCTGCGGAAGGAGTTTCTGGAACCGGCGATCGCCGCGCTGACCCAGGCCCTCTCGCACCGCGATGAGCTGGCGCTGGATTCCGTGGAGCTTATAAGCGGACTGCTAGACTTTTATAACGAACGCTACGAGGATGCGGATCGCCACGCGCTGGCGGCGCTGGCGGAGACGCCGTGGCTGTCCGAAGCCGTCAAGCTGCGCGGCGAAATCGCCCACGCGCAGGCGCTCAAACAAATCGGCCAGGGCCACTATGATGCGGCGCGGACCCTGCTCGATCAGGCCATCACGCACTTTCAGCGCGCCGCGGACATCAGTCGCTCAGACGGCCGGATCCATTCGGCCCTGGCGCGGGCGTTCATGGATCTGGCGGAAGTGAATCGCTTTCAAGGCAAGCCGCGGGACAAGGAGTTCGAACAGGCCCAGGCCGCAGCGGAGCGCAGCATCACCACGACGCCCTCGGACGGCAGCGGCTACCTGGAGCGGGCGCGGGTCCTTTATTTCGTCAGCAAGGCGCTGGGGAACCGCAGCGCCGATACAGTCACATCTTGCAATCAGAGCATCGCCAGCGCGGAGCAAGCGCTAAAGTATAACCCCGACGATTTCATCGCTTGGGATACGCTCGGCAACGCCTTAGTCTATCGCGGCGTCTATGAGCAACGCAAAGGCAATCCCGAGGCTACCTGGCAGCAAGCGGTCCGCGCGCTGGAAAAGACGATAGCCCTGGCCCCTAACTTTCCCTGGGCGCATAACGACCTTGGGGCTTGTCGACTATTTCAGGGGAATTACCTATTTTCGCATGGGCAAGATCCGCGGCCTGTCTTCTTGCTAGCAATTGAGGAGTTCAAACGAGCCGCTTCGCTGGATCCCACTTATCAGTTTGCCTACGGAAATATCCTAGGTACTTTCGCCCAGTTTGCGGATTACAGTCTTGGGCGCGGTCAGGATTTTTCAGCATTGGTTAAAGATGCAGAGCAACAAGCGAAGATATGCGCGGCCAGCTGTGAGATCTACCCTACTTTTCAGCGTAATATGACATTTTTGCAAGTATCGTTTGCTCAGTATTTACTACTCAAGGGAGAGGATCCAAGAAACGCGCTAAGTCGCGTACGTAGGTATACAGCGAACCTTATCAAACTCGCCAAGCCTTCATACACGACCTACCTGATAAGCAGCTTTGCCGATTACCTGGAAGCGGAGTACTTGCTCGAAATCGGCCTCGACCCGACCGCGCTGACCGATGCCGTAATTGGAATGCTTCCGGCTTGGAAAGCGCTGGATGAACAAGGGGAAGACCCCTTCGTACTGGAAGCCCGAATAAACCTGATCCGCGCCGGCTGGGCGACCCGCCAAAAAATCTCAGGGCTCCCTGCCGCCGAGTCGGCGCGACAGGCCGCGCGCAAAGCGGTCGAGCTAAACCCCTCTTCGCATGAGGCGGCCGCGGAGCATGTCCGGGCGTGCCAAAAGCTCGCCGCCCTGTCGGCGCCGCAAGCCCAGGACGAGCTCCTGGCCGAAGGGCTCACGGCAGCCGACAAGGGGCTGAAGCTCAAAGCGGATGCCGGCGTGTTATGGGCGCTGCGGGCGGTCGTGCTCAGCGCCCAGGCCCGGCTGGCCCGAAACCCCGCTGCACAGGCGAACTTGGCCAAGGAGTCCACGGTCAGCTGGACAAAAGCGCTGGAGATAAATCCCTTGCTCGCCCGGACCTACGGAAAAGAGCTACGCGGCGAGTAGAAGACCGCTTCCACCTGCTTAAGGCAGGCTGGAGATAAAGTTGCTCGCGCTGGAGGAGATCCACTGCGTGGCGGTGCAAGTCGGGATGTTGCAGCCCGCCGGGTTGGGGATCTCGGGATGGCGGTGATTCTGGATGCCATTGTCGCAGACCGCGCCTTTGTCGCCCCAGATGGCCTCGTATGTGTTGCCAAACGCTGAATGAACAGTCGGTGAAATCGGGTCGCTGATGAAGATCTCCGTACCGTACTTGGTCTGCGCCGGTCCGGTACCGCAGTAGTTTGCGACCTTCATGTTTATGCACGCCTGCTGGATGTCGCTCTTATTGGCCTGCTGCCCGTTCTGCAGCCCGAACTGGTATCCCTCCCAGTAGCCCCACAGGCGGCAGTA
>CALFML010000092.1 GCA_937879845.1 uncultured Myxococcales bacterium | reverse complement strand
AACCCGAGACGGGCCTCGGGCAGGCCCGAGAGAGCACTGCGGACAGTCGTGAATGCCTCCTCGGCCTCGAGAGCGTCGTCGACCATGACCAGCAGGTTCGGGGTCGAGCGTCTCGTCCTCGTCGGCACCCCCGACCATAGCGAGGACGCTGCCGACGACCGGCACCTCGATCCACGACTCCCCCAGCACCATCGCCGCCGTAATATCCGCGCCGCCGAGCCCGATGGCAAACGCCCCGAGCCCGCCGTGCGACGAAGTATGCGAGTCGGCACCGAGCACGATCTGCCCCGGCAGCACCAGATCGCGATAGAACTTGGTGTGCAGGATCGTCTGGTTGGCGTCGTAGAAGTGGCGGATTCCGCCCTCTTTGGCGAAATCGCGCGACAGCTGCACCAGCTTCTGCGTTCGGCTGTCCCGCTGCAGCGTCGTCGGGTCGACCGTGTGATCGACCGCCAGAAAGAAGCGCTCCGGGTTGCGCACCTTCGGCCGTCCGAGCGCCTGATACGTCTTGTCCATGCCGTTCCAGGCCAGCTCGCTGGCGATGGTCCAATCGACGCGGATGCGCAGGATATCGCCGGCTTGCACGTACGGACGACTCAGCCCGACGGCATGGGCAGCGAGGATCTTCTGGGTCAGGGTCATCGGGCGGCGCGGGGCGGAAGTGCTCATGAAAAGCACCTTACCATGCGGCACCGCCCGTTTCCGGTCTGTTGACGGACCGGAGCGGCGGCTTAAAGGGCGGTCAGCGCTTTCTCCAGCCGGGGCAATAGCTCGGTGATGTCGTCGGGGCTCACCGCGCCGACGGAGAGGCGGAACCAGCCCGATTCCTCGCTCATGCCGAAGGCTTGGAACGGCACCACCGCCATCCCGGCGACATCTAGGAGATAGCGGCGGATCTGCTCATTGGTGGTGATCGTCTCGCCGGTCGGCAGCGTGCGGCCGTGCAGGGCAAACTGGACCGACAGGTAGATAGCGCCCTGCGGCGGCACCGCCCGCACCGGCAGCCCGAGCTTTTGCAGCCGCGCGACCCCGTCGTAGAGCAGATCGAGCCGCAGCTTGACCTCCGCCTTCATGACCTTGTGAAACGCCGCCATCGCCGCGGTATCGCGCAGCATCTCTGCGGCGGCGAGCTGCTCCGCGCGCGGGGCCCAGGCGCCGACGTGGCCCAGCACATCGCGCATGCGCGCGATAAGATACGGCGGGGCAATCGCCCAGCCGACGCGCAGACCGGTTGAGCACAGCGACTTGCTGATGGCATCGACGAAGATCGTATACGCTGCCATCTCCGGCCGCAGCGCCGGGGGCGTGTAGTGGTGGACGGCGCCGAAGGTCAGGGCGTAATAGACCTGATCGTACATCAGGTACAGCGGCCGCTCGCCAACCTGGGCGCGACGGTGGTTCTCATGCAGGATGGCGTCGCAGATGCGGCGCAGCTCCGCTTCGTCCAAGACCGTGCCGGTCGGGTTGAGGGGGCTATTGAGGCACAGGAGCCGCGCCCCCGGCAACAGAGGCGCGATGGCCGCCGCCGTGGGCATGAACGCCTCGTCGGGGCTGGTGGGGACGATGACCGGCTCCGCCTGGGTCAGCTTGACGTAGTGGTTGTTGTTCCACGACGGCACCGGGAACACCACCCGGTCGCCCGGATCGATGAGCCCCGCGTAGGCCCCGAAGATCGCCGGCCGAGCGCCGCCGACGATGACGATGCCGCTCTGCGGATAGTCCAGGCGCAGGGCGCGGCGGTAGAACGCGCCGACCGCCTCGCGCAGCGCCGGGACGCCGTCGGAGGGCGGGTAGTTGGTCTCGCGGCGCTCGTAGGCGCGGGTGATGGCGGACTGCAGGATCCGCGGGATGGGGAACTGGCTGGGCAGGAAATCGCCGACGGTGAGGTTACAGACCTTGTGACCTTTGGCCTGCAGGGCGCGCACCGAGGCGGCGATCTTCAGGATCTCGGAGCCGACAAGGCCGAGGGCGACCTGGGAGAGCCCCGCCCGTGCTGCCTGCTCACCGGCGGGGCCGCGCGGCATGTGGTCGGCACACTTAAGGGGCGTCGCGGGACTTGGGACGGATGGGGTTTCGCTCATCGGCCGCATCATAGAGAAACTGGCGCCCGGGCCGAGTAAAAACGAAGCATAAAAGCGAGCAATAATCGCTAGTTCGGGCCGGCGCCGCAGCATCCCGCTCGCCAGCCGGCCGCGTGCGGTTTTTCCGCCGCGCCGGGGAGAATCGCCGCATAATGGGGGCGCTGGCCCGACCTCGTTTTTAGCGGTGCCGAGCACTCCGATACAGAGGCTGCGGTGTCAATCGTTCCCCCTCCTAAAACTTCCAGCGCAGCTAGCCCGGACGGCGGCACGCCGACGCGCCCGGAGCACTTGCCGGAAGCGCACGCCGACAGCCGCACGGCGCGGGAGCCGGAAAGCCTGAACCCGGTCTCGGGTTCGGTCTCCGGTTCTATTTCCGGCGCCGGCGCCGGCCGCCGCGATGCCGCATCGCTGTCGGGTTCGATGTCGGCTTCGGGAGCATCCGCCGATTCGCACGCCGCGCGCGAGCCGCGATCCCAGCGGGTCGTCGAGCCGGCCCCGGCCGCCGGCCAGCTGGAGTCGGTGAGCTCCGCGTGGGCGGCGCAGCGCAAGGCGCTCGTGCAGCTGTTCCCGCAGCGCTTCCGGCAGATGTGCGTGCTGGGGGTGATTCTGGTGTCGCTGTTTTACGCCATCGACGTCGGCTACCCGTGGCCGGCGACGGTCGTATTGACGGCGCGGCAGTTCTTCGGCATCCGCGCCCTGTGGGTCGCCGGCTATCTGCTGCTCATGGCGACCTCGTATTACAAAGAGCTCGATGAGAACCTGCAGGTGGCGCGGGACTATGCGCTGGTCGGGCTGACCTCTGCCTGCGTCGGCGTCCTGTGCGCGCACACGGGGCGGATGAGCAGCCCGTACTATGCGGGCCTCACGATCTTGGCGCTGGCGCGGTTCGTCCTTCTGCCGGGCGGCATCTGGCGGACGGCGCCGATATCGGTGCTGATGGTGGTGATCTGGCTCGTTCTGACGTGTCTGTGGCCATCGCCCTACCCGCGGCCGGGCTTTGAGAGCTGGCGCGGCGTGACCACGATGTGCTTCCTCCTTGGCGCGATGGTCCCCGGCGTCGTCGGCACGATCGCCACGGATCGGCTGGCGCTGGGGCTGGAGACGGCCAAGATCATGGGCCGCTACCGCCTGGCGCGGCGTCTGGGAGCCGGCGGCATGGGCGAGGTGCACCTGGCCTACCACGCCTCGCTGCGACGGCCGTGCGCGGTGAAGATCCTCAAAGAAGAGCTGTGCGACCCGGTGGCCACCGCCCGCTTCGAGCGCGAAGCCGAAGCCGCCAGCCGCCTGCGCCACCCCAACACCATCGCCGTCTTCGACTTCGGCCGCACCGACAACGGCCGCCCCTATTACGTCATGGAGTATCTGGAGGGCTGCGATCTCGGGCAGCTCGTGCGGCGCGACGGGCCGCTCGATCCGGCGCGCGTGGTGTACATCCTCGCCCAGGTAGCCGGCTCGCTGGCCGAGGCGCACGCCTTATCGCTTGTCCATCGCGATGTAAAACCCGGTAATCTGTTTATCACTGCCATGGGAGGACACGGGGACTTCGTCAAGGTCCTGGACTTCGGTCTGGTCAAGGGGGTGGACCTTGGGCCGGAGCTCACCCGGCAGGATGCGTTCATGGGGACCCCGCGCTATATGGCGCCCGAGGCCCTGTCCGGACAGAAGGTCGATTGCCGCGTCGATGTCTACGCCCTCGGCGCGGTCGGCTACTTCATGCTGTGCGGCGAGCCGCCCTTTGCCTCCGGCGATGCCTACCTGGATATCTACCGTCAAATCAACGACCCGCCGCCGCCGCTGCACACCCGCCGCGATCAGAGCCTGCCCAAGCCTTCGGACGAGCTCGTCGCGGTGCTCTTGCGCTGCCTGGAAAAAGACAAAGAGCGGCGGTGGAAAAACGCCGGCGAGTGCCAAGCGGCGCTGGAGAAGACCCCAGAGCACAGGCAGTGGCACCCGGCCCCGGCGCCGCAGTCGACTGCGGCGCGCACCGCAGCGACTCCGCGCCCTGCCGTCGCCGCCGCCCGGGCCGCTCGCGGCAGCACGCCGAGTGTCGACGAACCATCAATCTCCAAGCGGTCCTAGCGGAAGGAGTTTCCCGATGGGCCGAGATAGGAAATATGGATGAAGCCGTCCCAGATTCGTATTGCGCCGTCTATTCTGTCTGCTGACTTCGGCCACCTCGCCAATGAGGTCAAAGCCGTCACCACGGCCGGCGCGGACCTGATCCACGTCGATGTGATGGATGGCCACTTCGTTCCCAACCTGACGCTGGGACCGCTGGTGGTAAAGGCGGTGCGCAAGGCGACCAAGCTGCCGCTCGACGTGCACCTCATGATCGAACACCCGGAGCAGTGGGTCGACGAGTATGCCGCCGCCGGCGCCGACATCATGCACGTCCATGCCGAGGCCTGCCGCCACCTGCATCGCGTGGTGCAGCAGATAAAGGCCCGCGGCAAGCAGGCCGCGGTGGCGATCAATCCCGCCACTTCGCTCTCGGTACTCGACTACATCCTTGAGGATCTGTCGGCGGTGCTGGTGATGAGCGTCAACCCCGGCTTTGGCGGCCAGGCGTTTATCCCCCTCGCCCTGGAGAAGATCTCCGCCCTGCGCGAGCGGCTGGAGAAAAAGAACCTCGGCCAGAGCGTCGCCATCGAGGTCGACGGCGGCATCAAGACCGACAACTTCGCGACCGCGGTAAACGCCGGAGCCAGCGTGCTGGTCGCCGGCAGCGCCATCTTCGAGTCGAAAGACTACCGGCAGACGATGCAAG
>CALFML010000091.1 GCA_937879845.1 uncultured Myxococcales bacterium | reverse complement strand
ACCTCTACCCGGACATGGTGCTGGCCTGCCTGAAGGCGCGGGTGGTGCCGGTGAACATCAACCACCACTACACCCCGCGCGAAGTCGGCGAGCTGTTGGAGTATCTGTCCCCGAAAGGGGTCATCTACCACCGGGCACTGGGCGCGAAGTTCGCCGATGTTCTTCCCGGGCAGGCTCAATTGCTGATCTCCGCCGACGATGGCAGCGATCGGTTGCCGGTGTCTGTTGCGCGTCGCTGACCGCGCTTACGCTCTCCGGCGCCGGCTGCGCCGCGACGAGCTATGAGCCTGCGGTGGTGGCGCGCGGCGAGCTCACCCTGAGCTACGATCACCGCGGCTTCGCAATCGAAGCCGGCCGCCAGCCGCTGAGCCGCGGCCTTCTGTACAACGGCCTGCCCGAATACGTCCGCTGCGTCCCGGAAGCCGCCCGCCACGCCCGCGCGGCGCAGACGAGCGGCCGCGGCGCCGTCACGCTCTCGGTCCTCGGCGGCGTGATCGGCCTCAGCGGGCTGTTCGGCCTCTACGGCTTCTACGACAAAGAAAACCTGCTGCCTTGGCTGCTCAGCGGCATCGGCGCGGGCATCGTCGGCACCACCTTGGCCGGGGTGTCTCACCGATACAAAAACCACGCCAACGGTCATGCCCTGGACGCGGTAAATTACTATAACGATGCGGTGGGCAGCCTGGGGGCGACCTGCGGCGATCTGCGGTATCCGGCGCCGGCTGGACAGCTTCCCGAGCTTCCTAGTCCAGCTAATCCCCTGAGCCCGACAGCTCCGACAGCCGCTCCGGGCGCGATTGTCGCGCCGCCGCTCCCGCCGCCGCCGCTGGTTCCTGTCCCGACGGCCCCTTAGCGAGCAGCGCAGTTTTATATCTAGTTATATAATTCCAACGATCCTCCATCGCAGGACGCATCGTCTTGGGTTGCGGCGCCTCTGCGCGGAAGATATACACAGCGCATGTCTGCGCCTACCTCCCCTGCCCCGCTCTCATCTTCTTCGTCGGAAACTCCGCTGCGGCAGACGGGCTCGCGCCTCGCTGCCCTGGTCGATGTCGTAAACGCCTTGCTCAGCGAAAACGGCTGCCCCTGGGATCGCGAGCAGACCCTGGAGACGCTGCGTCCGTACCTCATCGAGGAAGCCTACGAGGCCCTGGAGGCCATCGACAGCGGCGATGTCCGCGGCCACTGCGATGAGCTTGGCGATGTGCTGTTCCAGATCGTCTTTCAGGCCGCCCTGCGCGCCCGCCAAGGCGCCTTCGGCATCGACGATGTGTGCGCCGCCGTCGAGCACAAGATGAAGAGCCGGCACCCGCACGTGTTCGGCGACGTGGTGGTCAAGGATTCTAAAGAGGTGCTGAAGAACTGGGGGGCGCTCAAAGCCGCGGAGCATGCCCGCGCCGGCATAAAGCGCAAAACCCTCGACGGCGTCCCGGCGTCCCTACCGGCCCTGTTGCGGGCGCAGCGCCTGGGCGAAAAGGCCGCCAACGTCGGCTTCGACTGGCCGGATATCGCCGGCGTACGCGAAAAGCTGAGCGAAGAGATCGCCGAGTTCGATGCCGCCCTTGCCGCCGCCCCAAGCGCCCCGCGCTCCGCCGAAGCGCAAGCGGAAATCGAGGCGGAGCTCGGCGATGTCCTTTTCACCCTCACGCGGCTTGCCAGCAAGCTTGGCTTTTCGCCGGAAGATGCGCTGCGCGGGGCCATCGGGCGGTTCTGCGCGCGCTTTTCCGCCATGGAAGACCGCGTCACCGAGCTTACCGGCACGACCCTTAAAGAGCTTAGCCTGGGTGAGCTTAACGACCACTGGGAAGCGGTCAAAAAAACGCTGCCCTAGCAGGCCGTTGCAAAACTACTCCGCGACCCGATTTCGCGTCCGACCGTGCTCACAGCCACGAGGCTGCTCCGCGCGCTCGGACACGGTCTATCTACGTTCTGGGGCCGCTCGCTACGTTTTGCAACGGCCTGCTAGCTTCGCCTGGCCTCTTTTTATCGGGGCGACGGCAGTGAAAACTTGCGCAAAGCCTTGCCTCGGAAAGCGGTTTGACCGCATGATAGGATTGTGCGGCTAAGAGGTTTGATCTGCGTGCATTCCCAAGCGTGGTGCCGAGCCCTCGGTCGGGTCGGTCCAGGGGGCGCTCGTAGGCCATGACCGATAAATCCTCCGTCATCGTTCCGTTTGAGCGCATTCAGCGGGTCATCGACATCCTATCGATGGTGTCGATTGGCGAGTACAACTCCGATCTCATTCAGATTCCGGCGAGCGATCAGGCCGACGAGTTCTCGGTTCTGGAAGCGGCGCTCAATATCTACAACCAGGAACTCGCCGCCGCCCGCGCCCAGAACGAGCGCTATATCGCCGAGCTCGAACAGTCCAAGCGCGAGCTGCAAGACCAGCTCAACACCATCGCCCGGCAGCAGCTGGCGATAAACGAACTGTCGACGCCGATCGTCGAGCTCTGGGAGGAAATTCTGCTCCTGCCGGTCATCGGCACGCTGGACACCCAGCGGGCGCAGGAGATGACGGAGAAGCTGCTCGATCGGGTCAAGCAGAGCCGCTCGCGCTGCATCATCATCGACATCACCGGCGTCGAAGTCGTCGACACCACCACCGCCAACTCGGTGCTGAAGATGACGCGGGCGTCGCGGCTCCTCGGGGCGATGTGCGTGCTGACCGGCATTCGGCCGGAGATCGCCCGGACCATGATCCAGCTCGGGGTCGACATGGAGGGGCTGCGCACCCTGCGCACCCTCAAAGACGGCCTGCGCGAGTGCTTCAGCTACCTGCGCCGCGCCAAAGAGCGCGAGCGGGCCATGCGCGAAGATCAAAAAGGCCACAGCGCCGGCCTGAGTCTGTTGTCGAGCACCCGCCGCCCCTCGTCTGCCCGCGACGCCGAGGCGGCAGATTCCACGACCGATGCCGAAGCGAACGTCGCGCGCTCCATCAGCGCCGCCGCGGCCGCCGGAGAGGCGCCGATTCCGCTGCATCAGCTGGCCGGCACCCCGAGCCCAGGCTCGGGCGGCTCCGGCGGTACCGCCAGCTCTTAGCCATCCGCCTACCCGTTCTTCTTATTTCTAGCCAATCACCGGACAAGCGCGCCGATCGCTTCGCCGCGCCGCCGACGCATGGTCGACTGCGACGCCGAAGTTTCGCGCCGCAGCGGCGCAGCCGCGGCCGGTCGTATGCCGTGCATTGTCTCTGCGTCGGTTCGCCCCTCCGCCTTCTGATAAAATGGCAGCGGGCTTCCCATGTCTGACCAGCCTGAGCGAGCTGCTGGTTCTTCCCGCTGTTCGCGCTGCGGAGAACGCCGAGGTGCGGACCAGATTCATGTCTGCCCGGAGACCAGCACCGCGGAAGGCATCCTGCCGACGTTAGAGCCGGAAAATCGCCCGGTTGGCGTCGACACCCCGGTCCAGGTCAAGGTCAGCGTCCGCCCGGAAACCGGTGAAGATCTGGTCGGCCAGGTCATCGGCGAACGCTACCGGATCGAACGGCTCATCGGCCACGGCGGCATGGGAGTTGTCTACCAGGCACGCCATGTGGTCCTCGATAAGCTGTTCGCGGTCAAGCTGCTCTTGACGCCGCAGAACGCCGAGTATCGCCGCCGGTTTTTGCAAGAGGCGAAGCTGGCCTCGCAGATCAGCCATCCCAACACCGTATTTCTGTCCGATTTCGGCGTGCTCGCCGACGGCCGCTCCTATCTGGTCATGGAGCTTTTGCGCGGGACGACGCTGTCGCAGCTGCTCACTCGCGGACGCCTGGAGCCGCTGCGCGCCTGCCAGATCGCGGCGCAGATTGCCCGCGGCTTGTCGGCGGTGCACGACCAGGGCGTCATCCACCGCGACCTCAAGCCGGAAAACGTCTTTCTCCTCGACCCGACAGGCCAGGAGGGCAGCCGGGATTTCGTCAAGATCGTCGACTTCGGCATCGCCAAGCAGGCCGCCGACGGTGCGCCGTCCCGGCCCGACAGCCCGTCAAACGGCATCGTCATCAGCGCCTCGGGGCAGGAGCTGCGCCGCTCGCCGCATACTCTGCCCGGAACGCTGCTCGGCACTCCGGGATACATGTCGCCGGAGCAAGCGCGCGGCCTGGCCGCCGACTTCCGCGTCGACCAATATTCGCTCGGCTGCATCCTGTTCGAGATGCTGAGCAGCACCCTGCCCTACGACGATGACACCGTCGGCGGCCTGCTGCGCAAACATGTGGAAGAGGCGCCGCCTTCGCTGCGCCAGCGCTTCCCGCATCTGCAGGTTTCGGCGGCGCTCGACGGCCTGGTGATCCGCCTGCTCGCCAAGCGGCCGGTCGACCGCTTCCGCTCGATGCGTGAGGTGGCGGAGGCGCTGGACCGAGAGATCGAGCTGCTCCTGGTCGAGCGCGGCGATCACCGCTCCGCCCCATCGCAGTCGGCGCTGAGCCGCTTCAGCCGCACCCTCACCGGGGTCCAGACGCGGCAGAATCCGACGCAGCGGATTCCGGCGTGGGCAGTCCTTTTGTTCGGGGCGGTCGTGCTCGGCTCGCTGGCCTGGCTGGCCGGGCGGCTCTTCCCCGGCGACAAGGGCCCGAGCGGCGGCATTGCGGCCGAGGAGCTGGCCGAGCTGCGCGAGCGCGCCATCGTCGTGCTGCAAGATGGGCTGCGCGCCGACCCTCCTGAGCTGCGCAGCGGCGCTTTGCGGGCGCTGTGGCGGACTCGCGATCCCGCCCTGCGCGCGCAGCTCGAGGCACGGCTGGACGATCCGAACGCCGCCGTCGAAGCAGAAGCGGCCGAGGCGCTGGGGCAGCTCGGTCTGCGCGACGCTGAGGTGCGGCTGCAGACGCTGCTGGAGCGGCCGGTCAGCGGTCCGGTGCGCGTGGCCGCTGCCTCTGCCCTCATGCGGCTCGGCTCGGCCGCCGGCCAGCGCACGCTGGAGCAGGCTCTCATCGACGGCGATAATCCGACCCGCCTGGCGGCGGCGCTTTCGCTGTGTGAGAGCGCGCAACCGGTGGCCCTGCCGACCCTGCGCTCGCTGCTGGCCCGCATCACCGCCCCGCCCGAGGCCGCGGCCCGCGCGCTGGCTTGTCTCGCGCAGCTGGGCGAGCCCATGGCGCGGCGCAGCCTGCACGACCACCTCACCGGGGCCACGCCCGACTCGCTCCACGCCGCCGCCGCGCTATGGAGCCTGGGCGAGATGCGCGGCCAGACCTATCTGCAAGAGCTCGTGAATCAGGACGGACCGCTGCGGATCGCGGCGGCGCGCCAGCTCGCCGGGCCGTGGTCTCCGGGGCTGGGTGAGCTCTTCCGCCGCGTCGCGCTTGATCGCTCGGCGTTACCGGGAGAGCGTGAGCTGGCCGTCACCGGTCTGGGAGCTCAGGGCGATCCCAATCAGGCCCGCCCCTTGGGCCTGCTACTCGCCGCCGAGCCGGCGGGGCTGCGCCAAGCCGCGGCAGCGGCAATCATCGACTTGGCGCCGGCCGACAGCGCGACCCTGACCGCCCATAGCCTGAGCTGGGCGCGGAGCACGCTCGATGCGGCTCCGCTACCCCTGCGCATCTCCGCGGCGCGCGTGCTCGGCGAGATCCCGGCGCCGGAGGCGGTGCTGCTGCTTTTATCGACGCTGGGAGAGCGCGAGGTGGCGCTGCGGCGGGCTGCGGTACAGGCGCTGGGCCGGCGGCCGGAGCGCGCCACGCTGTGGGCCCTGCTGCACGCCCTGTCTGATGATGATGCCGGCGTGCGGCTGATGGCGCTGCGCGCCCTGACGGCGGTGGCGACCCGGCTGCAGGAGCGCGGCGGCGCCCCGCGCATCGCGCCGCTTGTGGCCTTGCTGCAGCGCCTGCAGAATAGCGGCACCCCCATAGAACAGCTGCTCGCTACGAGCGCCCTTTACCACCTGGGCGACAGTCGCGAGCGCGACCGCTTGCGCACCCTGGCTACGGCCGCGGATCCGGAGCTGCGCGCCCTCGTGCTGCAGCAGCTGCCTAGCGATACGCCGCTTTTGCTCGGGGCGCTCAACGACACCTCGCCGTGGGTGCAGCGGCTGGCGGCGCAGCGCCTGGCGACCTTCGGGGATCGTCGCGCCGTCCCCGTCTTGCGCGCGGAGCTGCAGGAAGGCGGTCCCCAGGCCGATCTCGCCTACAGCTTGCTGCAACGTTTGGGCGAAAAAGCGTCGCTGCCGGTGGCGAGCGACCAGCTCATCGCATCGCTATCGAGCGAGCAGCGGCTCAACATCGTCGAAGCGGTGCGCGGCTTCCCGGCGGTAATCGGCCTTCCGGTGCTCTATCGCGCCGCCCGCGATCTCGACCCCAGCGTTCGCCAGTGCGCGGCCGAGGTAGCCGCGGATCTGCCGCGCGCCACCCATGGTCCCGAGGGTGCGGCGCTCCTGCGCACGCTCCTGCTCGATCGCGACCTGGCCGTATGGACGCAGGCTCGCGCCCTGCTCGCCCGCGCCTACGCCGCCCCCGGCGAGCCGGTAGAACCGACGCTGCCTTCCAACATCGAGCCCAAGGTCGCAGGCAGCCGGCTGAGCGCCGACTCCCTCACCGATTACGACCCGCGTGAGACGACGGTCGCGGGCGAAGGCACCCTGGTCATCGAGGCGCCGAGCGGCGTCTATTTCCAAATCGACCGCCGCGGCTGGCAGACCGTCCAGCCGGCGCCGCTCCGCCTGCGCAGCGGTCCGCACACCGTGGTCTCTTTGGCGGAGACCCAGGAAATCCTTATCTCCGACGGCGCCACGACCACGGTCAAGATCCGCGAATCGGAAGTCGAGCAGTTCCTCCAGGCCGGCCTCACCGCCAAGCGCAAGGACGACCTGCGCGCGGCCCAGCGCCAGCTGGAGCGGGCCCGCGCTTTGTGCGAGCACGACCGCCTGCACGAGGTGCCGTGCCATACCCTGGCCTTCATCGCCTCGTACCACCTGGGTATGTTGTTTGAGTCGGACAAGGAGTACGGCCGCGCCATGGCCGACTTCCGCCGCGCCGCCGCGCTGAGCCGCCGCGTCAAGGCGCACGCCGATCTCAAGACGGAGCTCGATGGGGCGATCCGGCGTCTCAGTACGCGGGTCGGCGAGGTCCAGGTCGGGACCATGGTGGCGGGCCACTGCCGCCGCACCACGTTCTGGCTCGATCCCGGGGTTCACAGCCTCGATGTCGGCAGCGGCCGCTTCCAGAACGTCACGGTTCGCGCCGGCCAGACCCTGGACGCGGGGGGCTGCCGATGAAGCGCGGGCCGCGGGCGCGGCGCCTGTTTTTTCTGTGGCTCGGCTGGCTTGCCTGGCTGAGCCTCGGGGTGAGCCCGGCCGCCGCACAGCCCCGCCGCACCAAGACCGGGCAGGCGGCCGCCGACGCCCTGCTGCGGGTTGGGGCCGCGGCGCTTTCGGCCGGCGAGCTCCAGTCGGCGGAGAAAAACCTCGAAGCGGCCTATGTCCGCTGGCCCAGCCCCATCCTGCTCTACTACCTCGGCGTGCTCGCCGGCCGCAAAGGCCAGCTCCTGGCGGCGCAGGATCTGCTCCGCCGCTACCAGTCGGATCCGGCCAGCACTTCCGACCCGACGATGGAGCAGGAGATGCGGCGCATCCTCCAGCAGCCGCGGCCGCCGGCGGGCAAGGCGCTGGTGCTGAGCGACTCCGGGGCCCTGCTGCGCGTGGACAACCGCATCGTCGGGTCGCTGCCGCTCGTACAGCCGCTGCTCTTGTCGCCGGAGCCGCACCAGATTTCGATTACGTTTCCGGAGCAGACCTTGACCGCGCAGGTGGATGTTCCGCTCGGGCGGCTGGCGGAGCTGCGGGTCAATCGCGGCTCGCGGGCGGTGCTTTTGACCCTGCTGCCGGCGTATGTCGTCCTCCCCGACTACCACGACCTGGGCAGCGACACCGAGCACCAGGTGGACGACGCCATCGAGCACGCTTTTCAGTCGGAAAAAAAGTCGGTCCTGCGCCGCGACTTCGCCCTGCGCAAAGCGCCGGAGCTGTCGCAGTGCCTGCACACCCAGTCGTGCCAGGATCAGCTGGCGACCCGGAACGACGCCGACGGCCTGTTGGCGGTGCATGTGGCGACGAACAGCGGCGGCCACAAGGTCGCGCTGCGCCTGGTCGACGGCGCTACCGGCGACCTCGCCGGCCAGATCGAGCACGAAATCGCTCCGGGCCACCTGCTCGTCCAGCTGCAGCAGGACATAACCCAGCTCATCCTCGACAGCGCCGCGCGGACCCGCGGCGTGCTGCAGGTGCGCACCGACCCGCCCGGCGCGCAGCTGCGCATGCACGACCGAGTCTTGGGCGTGACCCCCTACCAGCGCGCGTCATTTACCGGCCGCTTCGAAATTGCCATCCACAAGCCCGGTTACGACAGCATCCGCCAGCAAATCGAGGTCGCGGAGGGCCGCACGACCGAGGTCATCGTCGGCATGGCCCCCGATCTCCCCGAACCGCCGCCGATGGCGCTGCGGCCGCTGGTCCGCGTCGCCACCGAGCGCATCCGCCTGCCGCGGCCGACCTGGCGGCTGATCCTCGGCGGCGCCGCCTTGTCCGCCGGGGCTCTGGTCCTTGGCACCGGGGCCGACGCCTTGCTTCTGAGCAACACCTGCCTTGATCCGGGCTTTTCGGCGCCGGGCGCGCTGTGCGGCAGCCGTCTGCAGCCAGCCACCTTCAGTGCCCTCGCCATCACCGGCGGGCTCCTGCTCATCGGCGGCGGCATCGCCCTGATTGCCGCCCCCGGCCAAGCTCAGCTCATCGACACCTTCACGTACTCGCCGGCCGAGTCCCGTGAGCGCCGCTAGCGGAAGGAGGAACGACATGCGCAAGCTCTTCGCCGCCCTGGCCTTGTTCGCTCTGGGCTGCAGCAGCCGTGATTTCGGGTTCGTCGGCCGGCCTGACCCCGGATACTGCTCCGGGCCGGCCGACTGTCCCGCCGGGGCCAGCTGTCACTCGGCGCTGCATTACTGCTACACCCCGTCGCAGGATGCACCGGTGCCGATGCCCTACGCCGATCTGGTCAACTCCGTCCCCGTACCGTGCCGTACGGAGGACCTTGTGCTGCTCCTGACGGCAGCGGCGCAGATCCCCACGCTGACCAAGCTTTCGCTGTCGCCGGCCCCTTGCGTCTATAGCCTGACCCGCCACACCGGCTATCTGTTCGGCCCGGTCGGTCTGCCCGTCATCCGCACGCCGGTCACGATAGAAGGAAACGGCGCCATCATCCGCCGTGGCACGGAAGCCGGCATCCCTCCCTTCCGCCTTTTTGCCGTCGAAGGGGATTTCCGATTGACCCTGCCTGAGCCCACGCCCAACGGCAGCTTGGTCCTCCGCAACCTGACGCTCAGCGGCGGCCTGGCGCTGGGGGGGTCCGGTGGGGCCGGGGCGGGAGCGAGCGGCGGCGGCGGCGGCGGGGCCGGAGCG
>CALFML010000090.1 GCA_937879845.1 uncultured Myxococcales bacterium | reverse complement strand
TCGGTCTTCATGTCGCGATGGACGATCCCGGCGGCGTGGAGCGCGCCGAGACCAGCGCACAGCTGCACCCCGACATCGATGGCCAGGCGCAGCGGCAGAAGCTCCGAAACGGCGGCATGCAGCGGGGCGAGCCGCGTCAGAGGCTGCCCGTCGATGTACTCCATGGTCAGGAAGCGCTCGGCTTTGTGCGAGCCGATGTCGTAGGTACGCGCGACGTTGGGATGGGCGACGCGGCGGGCCAGCCGGACCTCGCGGCGGAAGCGCTCCAGCGCGTCGGGCTGCACGATGTGCTCGGGCTTTAGGACCTTGACGGCGACGGTCTCATCGAGCTCGGTGTCGCGCGCCCGGTAGACGGAGCCGAACGCACCGGTGCCCACGAGGCTCAGCAGCTCGTAGCGGCCGCCGTAGCGCAGCACCGCCTGGTCGACCAGATCCTGCTCCGTGAGCTCGAAGACCTCTGCTTCGCTCGCGTTCGCAGAGCTCGGCGGCTCCGGCTTGCGCCCGCCCCCCCCTGCCTTTCCACCCTGTGCAGTGCCCGTCATACGTTACACAAACCCCCGGCTAGCCTATCACATCTTGGCCGCTTGGCGGGCGGACCGTCGCGGCAAGGGGCGCTGTCTACTCACCTTCCAGCGCCCGCAAGAGGGCCGCGCGCTCCTGCTTCGACAGGGCGCGCAGCTGTTCCAAAAGCGGCGCGGGGGGGCGGCCCTCCGGCGGCGTGCGCGGCTCGGCGGACTCTCCGGCGAGGGCGTCGGCGACGCGCCGCACCGTGCTGTTGCGCAGGGTATCGGGATCGACGTAGTGCTTGGCGGTGATGGCGAAGCTGCCATGGCCCAGCGCCGACGCCACCACGCCCGAGGTGCAGCCGGCGGCCACCGCCAAGCTGGAGTGCAGCCCGCGCAGCGAGTGCGGGCAGACGCGCGGCAGGTTTGCGCGCTCGCAGTACTTTTTGACCTGCCGCCACAGCCAGATGTGAAAATAAGGCTCCCCGCGGTCGCCGCCGAACAGGTAGCGCTCCGCCCCCTTGCCCGCGGTGAGACTCAAGAGGAACGGACGCAGCGCATCGGGGACCTCGAGCCGGCGGCGGGCATTGTGCGTCTTGCCGGAAGGAATCCACAGGACGCGCCCGTCATCGTCCAAATCGCGCACCTTGCGCAAAAGGACTTCGCTGGAGCGCAGCCCCAGGAGCAGCTGACAGAACGTCGCGATGGCCCCCTCTTCCCCGTTTTGCGCCGCCGCCACCAGGACCTGGGTCAGGCGCCGCGCCTCATCGATGCGCAGCTGATCCTTGCCGGCGTGCGCCTTGCCGATGGGCTTTACTTTCTCAAACGGGTTGGCGCGGAGGTACTTGCGGTCCACCGCCCAGCGGAAAAACAGCTTGGTCATGCGCAGCACGGAGTGATGCGTCTGCGCCCGCATCACCCGGCCAAAGCGCGAGATCCGCTCGGTCTCCGCTTCGTAGAGCTCCTGCGCCTGCTCCGGCGTGAAAGCGCTCAGCGGCTGCTCCAGCGGCAAGAAATAACGGAGCTTGTAGTCCAGCGTGTTAAGCGATCGATCCTTGAGTCCGCGCTTCTGCCGGTCGGCCAGGAACTCGTCGAGGGCGACGCGGCAGAGGATGTCGTTGCTCTGCAGTTCGCGCTCGATCTCCGCCTTGAGCTGCAGCGCCTCTTCTCGGGTCTTGGAGCTCACCGATTTGCGGCGCGAGCCTTCGAACACCACCACGCGGTAGGTGTTTACGTTGGCATCATAGTACGGTCCGCTAACACGAGCAGTCGTGGGCATTTTTCCATGATCCAGCAACTTCATCCTTTTGGTCAAGCCCATTCCTGTGTCTTGTCACGGAGATAGCCGCCAATGCGGCGGCCCGATGACGGGGCGATGAAGGCGCAATGGCGGGCGCGCGGCAGGCAGTTAGCGCGTAGACAAACCGCGATCGGCGTGCTATCAAAAGCCACGCATGGCAGACGAGATCAAGTTTCAGGAACGTTTCACCACCCTTAAGGCAGAAGTCGGCAAAGTGCTCGTCGGGCAGGACGCGATGGTGCACCGCCTGCTGCTTGGCTTTATCGCCGGGGGCCATATCTTGCTCGAAGGAGTGCCGGGGCTTGCCAAGACCCTGGTCATCCGGACCCTGGCCGACTGCATCGACGCGAATTTTTCGCGCATCCAGTTTACTCCCGACATGCTGCCGGGAGACGTCACCGGAACCCAGGTGTTCAATCCCAAGGAGGGAACATACTCGGTCAAAAAGGGTCCGATCTTCGGCAACTTGATCCTCGCCGATGAGATCAACCGCGCCCCGGCCAAGGTGCAGGCCGCGCTCCTCGAAGCGATGCAGGAGCGCCAGGTCACCCTCGGTGAGCATACGTTTCCGCTGTCCGAGCCGTTCTTGGTCCTGGCCACCCAGAACCCGATCGAACAGGAAGGAACCTATCCCTTACCGGAGGCGCAGCTCGATCGCTTCATGATGAAGATCCGGGTGAGCTATCCGACCAAGGATGAAGAGCTCAAGATCCTCGATCGGATGGCCGGCACCGGCGCAGAGCCGCGCGTCAACAAGGTCATGACGCCGCAGGAAATCATGGCGGCGCGGGAAGCGGTGCGGCAGATCTTTGTCGATGACAAAGTGAAGCGCTACGTGGTCGATCTGGTCGCCGCCACGCGCGAGCCGAAGCTGCCGCAGCTAAAGAGTCTGATTGAGTGCGGAGCGTCGGTGCGCGCGTCGCTGAACCTGGTCAAGGTGGCCAAGGCCAACGCGCTCCTGTCCGGCCGCAACTACATAAGCCCGCACGATGTGAAGAGCATCGCCCACGACGTACTGCGCCATCGACTGCTGCTTTCGTACGAAGCGGAAGCAGAGAACAAGACCGCGGACGACATCATCACGACGATTCTGGAAAACGTCGAAGTACCCTAAAGCGCCATGCTCCCGGCGGAAATCGTCAAGCAGGTCAGGCGGATTCAGTTCCAGACCGGTCGCCATGTAGCGGATATGCTGGCCGGACAGTATCTGTCCGTTTTCAAGGGCCAAGGGATGGAGTTCGAAGAGGTCCGTCCCTACGTACCCGGCGATGATGTCCGCACCATCGACTGGAACGTCACCGCGCGCATGGGCGCCCCGTATGTGAAGCGCTACCAGGAAGAGCGCGAGCTGACGGTGCTCCTCATCGTCGACATCAGCGCCTCGCAGGACTTCGGATCCAAGGAGCGCTCCAAGCGCCAGGCGGCGGTCGAGCTGTCGGCGCTCCTGGCTTTTTCGGCCATTCAAAACGACGACAAGGTCGGCCTGCTTTTGTTCCACGGCCAGATCGAAGAGTACATCCCGCCGCGCAAGGGACAAAAGCACGCCCTGCGGGTGGTGCGTGAGGTGCTGGCGCGCGGCCTCGGTGAAACCGCGACGCGCGAGCGCGCAAGGCCCACGGCCAGCGACAAGTCGGCGCCGGTGCCCGGCTGGATTCGCCGCCAGCTGCAGCGGCTGCGCCGGGTGCGGCAGGCGGATCCGCGGCGCTCCACCAACATCGGCGGGGCGATGGAGTTCTGCCGCCGGGTGCTGCCGCGGCGGGCGGTGCTGTTTCTGATCTCGGACTTTCTGGATGAGGGGTATCTGCCGGCGCTGCGCAGCGCCAACCGCAGGCACGATGTGGTGTCGGTGCTGGTGACCGATGAGCGAGAGCTGGCGCTGCCGAGCACCGGCCTCATCATGCTGGAGGATGCGGAGACCGGCCAGCAGCGCTTGTGCGACACATCCTCGGCGGCGTTCCGGCAAAAGCTCGTGGACGGGGCGGCCGAGCGGATTCGGTCGCTGGAGACGGAGCTGCGCTCCTCCGGAATCGACCTCATGCGGGTGGACGCGACGGGCTCGGTGGTGGATCCGCTGCTGCGGTTTTTCCGCATGCGCGAGCGGAGGCGGCGGCGATGAAGACCCTCGTGCTAGCGCTTTTGCTGCTTGCCGGCTGCGGCAACCACCCGGCCAAGACCGCGGCCCCGCCCCCGACCGAGCCGGCGATCGTGCAAAAGAGCGAGTCCGGACCGGTCGCGGCGACCGTCGCTCTCAGCCCGAAACAGCCGCGCCTGGGCGACTCGCTGACCTTGACGCTCACGGTGACAGCCAAACCCCAGGTCACGGTGGAGATGCCGCCGTTTGGCGAGGCGCTCGGGCGCTTCGCCATCGTCAGCTTCACCCCGCGCGTGGAGACCGCGGCGGACGGCAGCGTCACCCACACCCAGCGCTATGTTCTGGACGCGCCGATGAGCGGCCGCCAGCGCATTCCCTCCCTGCGCATCGAGTTCACCGACGCCCGCCCGGACCAGATAGCTCAGATAGCGCAGGCAGCCGACGGCGGCACCGAGTCCACGCACGAGCTCCTCACCGATGAAATCGCGATCGAGATCGCCTCGGTCCTGCCCGAAGGCCAGGTGCAAAACGAGCTGCGCGGGCTGCGCGGACCGCTGGACGAGTCCGTGGTGCGCTCGCGCGGGCTGCGCTACGCCGTGATCCCGCTCTTGCTGCTCGCGGCCGGCGGCGGATTCTTGTTATGGCGCAGCCTCCGCCGACGCGCGCGGCTGCGGGTGCGCATCAGCGCCTACGACGTCGCGATACAGCGCCTTTCCACCTTGCAGAGCCGCGGCTGGCCGAAACAGGAAGAGGCCGACCCCTGGTACGTGGAGCTGTCCGACATCGTGCGCCGCTACATCGAAGACCGCTACGGGGTGCGCGCTCCCGAGCTGACCACCGAAGAATTCCTCCGTGAGGCGCGTCAGCAGCTGCGGCTGCAGTCCGGCCACCGCGAGCTTTTGGAGACGTTTTTATCCACCTGCGACCGCGTCAAGTTCGCCGGCTATCGTCCCGGCGAGTCCGAGTCGCGGCAAGCGCTGCAGGCGGCGCGCCAGTTCGTCGACGACACCCGCCTGCTGGCCACGACCGCCGCGGCGGCCGCCGAGGTGCGGGCATGACGTTCTCGCTGCCGGTGGAGTTCCGCCAGCCCGGGCTCCTTTTCTGCGCGCTCCTGGCGGTTCCGGTATACCTGTGGTCGCGCCGCGATGGCGGGCGCGTGCTGTTTTCGTCCATGCGGCTGCTCCCCAAAGGAGCGGCGACGTGGCGCATCCGGCTGAGCATCCTGCCGCCGATCTTCATCGCTCTGGCGACGGCGGCGCTGGCCGTGGCGCTGGCCGGGCCGCGGGCCGCGGACCGCCAGACGCGGGTGAAAAAGCAAGGCATCGCCCTCATGATGGTGATCGACGTGTCGGGCTCGATGCAGGCGCTCGATCTATCGGTTAAGGATGGGGCAGACAAGGATCGGGAGCGCACGCGGCTCGACGCGGTCAAGGAGGTGCTGGCCGACTTCGTACGCGGCGGCCGCGGCCTGCCGGGACGGCCCGACGACCTCATCGGCATCGTCAGCTTCGCCGGCTTTGCCGACACCCGCTGCCCGCTCACGCTCGACCACGAGAACCTCCTTGTCTCGGCCAGCCAGCTGCAGCTGGCGGCCAAGCCGGAAGAAGACGGCACCGCGATTGGCGACGGTCTGGGCCTGGCCCTGGAGCGGCTGCGCGAGTCGTCGGCCAAGTCCAAGGTCGCCATCTTGCTGACCGACGGGGTCAATAACCGCGGCGACACCTCACCGCAGCAGGCCGCGGAGCTTGCGGCGACGATCGGCGCCAAGGTCTTCACCGTCGGCGCCGGCACCAACGGCATGGCGCCGGTGCGGGTCACCGATCCGTTCGGCCGGACGTTCCTCCAGCGCATGCCGGTCGAGATCGACGAAAAGATGCTCAAGTCCATCGCCGATCGCACCGGCGGCCGCTACTACCGGGCGACCGACGCCGAGGCGCTGGAGCGCGTCTACCGCGAGATCGACACCCTGTCGCGCAGCGAGTTCATCGAGCAGCGCTACCGCCAGTACCACGAGTACTACCCGCACGCGCTCGGGCTGGGCCTGGGGCTCTTGGCGCTCGGGTTCCTGCTCTCGGGAACGCTGCTGCGGAGGCTGCCCTGAGATGCTGACCGCGGTTATGACGACGGGCTCGTTGGGGGTGCCGGCTACGCTGGGGCTTGCCGGCGGCGTAAGCTTTGTCCATCCCGAGCTGCTGCATCTTTTGTGGGCCGCGCTAGGCCTGTGGGGGCTGCTGGCGTTTCTGGAGCTGCGGCAGTCAAGCCGGCTCGGACGGTTCATCTCCGCCGTCATGCAGGTGCGGCTGGCCCGCCGCCTGCCGCGCGGCCGCCGCCTGCTGCGGCTCGTGCTTCTTTTCACCACGTTCATCGCCGGCACCCTGGCCCTGCCGCGACCGCAGACCGCCGGCGAGCTGGAGACCGAGTCGAGCACGCAGGTGTCCGCCGATCTGATGGTCGTGCTCGATGTCTCGCGCAGCATGCTCGCCGAAGACGCCGCGCCAAGCCGCCTGCAGCGCGCCAAGGCGGAGATCCTCGACCTTCTGAGCAAGCTCAAAGGCCACCGCGTGGGGCTCGTGGCGTTCGCCGGACGGGCCCAGGTCCTGTGCCCGCTCACCCCCGACTACGGCTTCTTCCGCGTCGTGCTGGAGCGCACCGACCCGCGCAGCGTCGGCCGCGGCGGCACCCGCATCGGCGACGGGCTGCGCACCGCACTGGAGGCGTTCGGACCGGCCGGCGGAGCGCGCCTCATCCTCCTTATCACAGACGGAGAAGATCAGGACTCCTACCCGGTCGATGCGGCCAAGGAGATCCGCAAGGCCGGCGTCCGCGTCGTCGCCATCGGCTTCGGCGATGAGCGCGGCAGCGAGATCACGCTCACCGATCCCAAGACCGGCGGCCGCAGCTTCCTGGTCGATCGCGAGGGCAAGGTGGTCCGCTCGCGCCTGGACGGCAAGACGCTGCGCGAGATCGCGGTGGCGACCGAGGGGGCGTACATCCCGGCCGGGGTCGCGGCGCTGGACCTGGAGTCGATCATCAAGGAACACATCCAGCCGCTCGTGCGGGAGCAGAAAAACGTCTCGGTGCGGGCGGTGCCGCGTGAGCACTATCCGTGGCTCATCTTGCTGTCGCTGTTGTCGCTGGTCGCCGCGGTGCGGGTCGGCCGCAGCACCACCGTCGCAGCGTTTGGCAGCGGCGGAGAAGAAGGGAGGGAGCTGTGAGGTCGGCCAGAACGGCGGGGCTTGGGCGCCGCGTTGCCCTGCTGATCGTCCTTGGGAGCCTCGGCAGCTTAGGCGGCGCCACCGCGCGCGCCGACAAGCCCGCCGCCGCCCCGGAGAGCAAAGAGGCCCCGCCCGAGCCGCCGCGGCGCAGCTACAACCAGGCGCGAAAAGCCTACGAGTCGCATGACCTGGCAGCGGCCGAAAAAGACTTCCTCACCGCGCGTGACAAGTCCGAAGCCGATGCCGAGGTCCGCTACCGCGCCGCGTTCAACCTGGCCCTCACCTACGCCCAGAAAGCCGACGGGCTGACCAAGGACAAGCCGCAGGACGCCCTGGCGGCGCTGCAGCAGAGCGCGGCGTGGTTTCGCGACGCGGTGCACGGCCGGCCCGAAGATCCGGACGCGCGGCACAACCTGGAGCTCATCCTGCGCCGCATCCAGCAGCTCGCCGACCAGCTCAACCAGGGCCAGAACACCCTGGAGGCGCGGCTCGGACGGGTGATTGCCGATGAGCGGACGCTGCGCGACCGCGTCCGCGGCCTGCTCGCGCGGGTGAACCAGGCCGGCATGGCGGCGGAGCCGCTCAACTTCCAGAGCGAGTTCGAAGACGCCTCGACCTTCCAGCGGACGCTGCTCTCCGATGGCGGGGCGATCCTCGACCTGGCCGGCGAGCAGCGCGACAAGATCGCGCAGCAGCCTGAGGCGCAGCGCAAAGACGAAGACCGCGGCAAGCTGGTGCAGCTGCAAAACCTGGAGCACTACCTGAACCTGGCCCGCGGCACGATGGCCGACGTGGCGCGCCTTTTACGCCGGCTGCAAGGGGACAAGGGCCACCGGCAGGCCGACGTGGCGCTCTTGCAGCTCAAGCGGGCGCTGGAGCAGCTGCAGGATCCGGTGACGGTCCTCAAGGGCCTGACGGCGGATCAGACGGCGGTGCACGCGCAGACGCGCGGGCTCGATGAGCTGCGCAAAGGCAACCTGCGCTTGCCAGTGGAAGGACAGCAGGCGACGGTGAAAGCGGAGGCGCCGCCGTGGCTTACGGCGCAGCTTCTGGCGGATCAGCAAAAAGATCTGCAGCCGCGCACCGGGGAGCTCCTGGCCCGCCTTCAGGCCGGTGTGGAGTACGCCGACAAGACGCCGGACAAGGCGGACGCCAAGTCCGCGGGACAGCCGCAAGATCCGCGGGAAGCGGCCCAGAAGCGCCGCATCATCGAGGCAGCGCGCCAAGCCGTGCCGCTGCTCCAGCAAGGCGTGACTGCCATGGAGCAGGCCTTTTCGGCGCTGCAAGGCGACCAGCTGACACCCGCGGGACAGGCGCAGCTGGCGGCGCTCACGGCGCTGCTCAAAGCGCTGGAGCGGTTCAGCGGCACTCGCGACTTGATCGAGCTCGCTTACGCCGACCAGGTGCAGATGGTGGCGCTGCTGACGCCGCCCGGCAAGCCGGCCAGTCCCAACGATGCGACAAAAGGCGCGACAAAAGACGCGAAGCCAGACGACAAGACCGCTGGTGCGCCGGAGCTGCCCGCGGCGGTGAAGGATGCGATGAGCAAGCTGTCCACGGCGGAGCGGGCGGCGATGCTCAAGGACTCCACGGCCCGCAACCAGGATCGGCTGTCGCGGCTCAAGGGACTTTTTGCCGACGAGCTCGCAGCGCTGCAAGCGGCGCCGGCGGCTCCGGCGGCACAAAGCGCGGGCGGCCAGGGCGGCGGCAACGACGACCAGGAAAAACGCGCCGCGGAGAAGCAGCGCTATGAGCTGGCGGAACAGAAGCGGCAGCAGGCCGCAGCGGCGGTCGATCGGCTCGCCGCGCTCTTAGCAAAGGGTGGACCCGCGGCGCTGCCGGCGGCCGAAGACGGCAGAAAAAATCTCGAAGAGCTGCGCCGGCTGTTCTTCTCGGTCGTCGAGCATCTCAAAGAACTGCTGCGCAACCAGACCCAGACGCACGACAGCACGAGCTCCGCCCAGGCGAGCCGCGATGAGGCGGAAAAGCAGCGCAAGCTCGGACCCCTGGCGACGGCGCAGAGCGGTCACGCGGAGCTCGGCAAGGCGCTGGCGGAGGCGCTGGCGGCGCAGGCCGACCAGGCGCAGAACGCCAGCGAGCCGCAGGCCAAGCAGGCGCAAAAGACGCTGGCCGATGCGGCGGAGGAAGTACGCAAGGCCCACGGGGCGATGACGAGCGCGGCGCAGACCCTGCAGCAAGCCGAGAAGCAGGCGCAGGCGATGTCCTTCGACCTGGAGCCGCCGATCGAGCAGCAGAAGCAGG
>CALFML010000089.1 GCA_937879845.1 uncultured Myxococcales bacterium | reverse complement strand
CGCTTCTCTTCCGCGCTCTGCACCGCATAGCAGCGGTTTCTGAGAGTCGCCAACACTTGCCAGCGATGGATTCGTCTCTCGTCGAAGCTTGCGGCTCGCCGCACATCCGTACGCCACGGTAGCGCCGGGGAGCTGCAATCGTACCCCGACAGCCCCCGGAGTGGGCAGCGTCAATCTCTCATCGCACAGAGACGGTGTTTCGTTATCGTGCGATACCGTGCTCTCGTCGGGTAGCAACGGAGAATTGTCGCAAGGAGTGGCTGTGACATCGTCGGGCAGCGACGGCCGTTTCTCGCACAGCAGTACCCTGAGCTCAAACTCAACGCTGCCGCCGCCAGCTTCCATTGTGCTTGTTCATGTCACCGACAGGCGGCAGCGCAGGTGTGACCTTCCGCAATGCCTATGGCATTTCTCCGAAGTGCGTGTACTTCCCTTTCCTTTCCCCAAGCGCCGTACAGGGTAGCGCCACCGACGCAGATTGCGTCATCTTAACTTATAGGTAGAAGCGTCAATTCCGTCGGACAAGTTGGGCAAACATTCCGAGACCGAGAGGAGGAGAAGGAAGGTAATGCGTCGCCATCCGGAGCCGAAATAAAGTTACCCAGTGACTTCTGCGCCGAGAGGGAGCGCAACGCCCTGAGCCTGGGTTTGCGAACGCGATGGCACCTGAGGCTTATGCTGCTGCTCGCCTCGTCGGAGCGGATGCCTTCGCCGGGTCGCACCATACCCAAGTTTAGATATAGGCGGCACACTTCCAGCGAGTGCCTGAAAGCTGTTTCCCGACGAAGAACCATCCCACAGCGCTTGACATGTCGCGAATTGTAGTATGCTGCGCCGCGCAAGCACTTCGCCCAGTCGCCGTCAGAAAGGATTGCGACGATGCGAAGACGAAGCGTGGCCCGGGTCCTCGGGCCTTACCAGGAGAGAGGCAGATGGCGACTCATCATCGTGGAAGACGGAGGCCGACGCTCCGTGTTCTTCCCTACCCTCGAGGAAGCCCGCAAATACAAGACCAGCACAGAGCGCGAGATTTCGCGGCCTCCGTCGAGAACAATTAACGACATGCTAGCGGAGTGGCACACTCAGATGCTGCGCGCCGGGCAACTCAAGCCGCGTTCGCTCGAACATCGGTTTGGGCGCCTGAAATCATTTTTCGTACCGGTGGCTGAAGAGGATATCGCATCGCTGACCCCTCGGCGAGCCGCTGCCCTCTATCAGGAGGCAAGGGAAAGAATATCTCCGAAGACAGGAGCCTTGCTATCTGCGGCCTCGCACCGGTTCGATCTATGGTCTGCTCAGGTCTTTTATCGCTGGGCGTCACAGTATGGGTACGTCGGGGCCTCTCCCTTTCGCGACGTGAAGCCGGTCGGCAAGCTGAACGCAGGGAAGACGCAGCTGCGCATCGAGGAGGCACGGCGCTTCACCAGCGCTGCCGTCAGCTATTTCGAGGAAAAGCGCCACCCGCTAGCCATTGGTGCGCTCTTGGCCCTCACGATGGGACTGCGGACGAGCGAGGTGCTCGAGCGGGTGGTCCGGGATCTGGACGATGGAGGGCGCTACCTGTGGATCGACGCCGGCAAGACGGTCAACGCTCGACGCCACCTAGAGGTCCCCGAAGTTGTTCAGCCGTTCTTGCTCCAGCTGGCCGAGGGTAGGCGTCCAGACGACCTGCTATTCGGCTCACGTAAAAGTGGCGGGCCGCACCATAAGCAGAAAATGTGGGAGATGGTGAGGCGCCTTTGTCAGCGCGCCGACGTACCAAGTGTATGTACCCACTCGCTGCGTGGGCTATGGGCGACGCTCGCAGTGCAGTCCGGCGCAGCTTCCCATGTAGTCGCAGCCAACCTGGGTCATAACTCCTTTGCGGTAACACAGCGCCACTATGCACAGGGCTCAGCGGTGACCAACGCGGCGACGGCGCGTGTCCTCGGCGCATTGGGCAGCCGCGCAGCCGGAGAGCATAAGAGCGCCCGCGAGCAACTTGAGTCACTCGACGAGAGCACGCTCGCTCAGCTCCTAGAGCTCTTAGCCGCTGCGAAGAAAGGTGGCACCCCGGCAAGCTAGCTCCTGAATCGTTCCGCAACCGTTCCCACGGGGTATTTGGAAGGCCCGTCAGCGACGAAAGCTAGCGACCAGGACCTTGAGCCCTCCAACATCTTCCTCCCCCAGGGTTCGCTGGAGCGGGCGGTCCTTATCGACTTTGGCGTGGCGCGGCGGATCGCGCACTCCTGTCAGGTGACGCGGACGGGACTGCTCATCGGCACGCCGGAGTATATGGCGCCAGAGCAAGCGCGCGGCCTGCGACAGATTGGTCCTGCTGCCGATATCTTTGCGCTTGGATGCGTGCTGTTTGAGTGCCTTACCGGCCAGCCGCCCTTCATTGCCGATCATCTGGCCGCGGTGCTGGCCAAGATCCTGTTTGGCGAACCGCCGCGGCTTCGCACTCTGCGGCCGGAGCTGCCGCAGTCGCTCGAAGCGCTGCTTATGAAGATGCTCGAAAAGGATCCGGCGCAGCGTCATGCCGATGCGGCGATGCTCGCCCTGGAACTTTCGGCGCTGCCGCCTATAACGGGCAGCTGTCCGCCGCCCGCCAGCGTCAAGCCGGCCGATCGCGACTTGTGGAACTCCGAGCAGCGGCTGGTCTCGCTCCTTATGGCCTCGGAGACCGATGCCACCGTGGGCGAGGCGCTGACCCTGGACGAGGACGATCCCCGCGTAACCCGGCGCCGCGGACTCTGCACCGCGCTTTTAGGCGAGTTCGCGTTTCAAGGCGCGCAGTCCACCGTGCTCGCCGATGGATCGCTAGTGGTGACGCTGGCTTGCGGAGCGGGCAGCGCCGCCGATCAGGCGATCCAAGCCGCCCGCTGCGCCGCCCTGGTGTTGCGAAAGTGGACCTCGGCGCGGATCGCCATCGCCACCGGCCGTGCCTTGCTTGGCGATCGTCTTCCGACCGGAGATGCGCTGACGCGGGCCGGCCAGATGCATAAGGAGGCGATCGCGCTTCAGCTTGGCCCAAACACCATCCTGGTCGATACCGTCACCGCCAGCCTGATCGAGCGGCAGTTCCGGCTGCAGCCGCTCACTGCGACCATCGCGCTCCTAGAAGGAGAGCAGGAGACCGGGGAAGGCAGCCCGATGCTGCTCGGGCGGATCACTCCTTTTGTCGGCCGCGAGCAGGAGCTTTCGATCCTTGAGACTTCGTTCGCTGCGTGCGTGGATGAAGAGACGCCGCGGGTGGTGCTGATAAGCGGGGCCGCCGGGGTCGGCAAGACCCGTCTCCGGCAGGAGTTCCAACGCCGGCTGCAAGCGCGCGGGGCCCCGGCCACTGTGCTCGTCGCGCGCAGCGAGCCGATGACGTCCCGCTCCGCCTACTCGCTCATTCGGCAGATCCTGCGCCGGCTGTGCAGCTTGCTGGAGGGGGACTCGGCCCAGGCGCAGCTTGGCAAGCTGCGGCAGCGCATCACGCAGCTTCTTCCTGAAGAGGATCGCCAGCGGGTCGAGGATTTCATGGCCGAGCTGTGCGAGATCCCCCGCGCCCACTCGCTAAGCCTGCCGCTGCGCGCGGCGCGGCAGAACCCGCGCATCATGGATGATCAGCTCACGCGCGCCTTTATCGACTGGCTGCAAAAGGAGTGCGCCCAGCAGCCGGTGCTCCTAGTGCTGGACGATGTGCACTTCGCCGACCAAGCGAGCCTGCAGCTTATCGGCAGCGCCCTGCGTGAGCTGCGCGAGCTGCGGCTCATGATCGTGGCCTTGACCCGGCAGGAGACCGGCCGCGGGTTGCCGCATCTGTGGGGTGAGCGCGTCCTGCCGGTTCCGCTTCTGCCGCTCAGCCGGCGCGCGTGTGAGCGGCTGGTGGCGCAGGTGCTGGGTCCCAACTTGGAGCCGGCGCAGACTGCGCGGATCGTCGATCAGGCGGCCGGCAATCCGCTGTTCCTGGAGGAGCTCATTCGCGCCGTGGCCGAAGGCAAGACCGCCAGCCTGCCGGAGACCGTCGTGGCGATGATGCAGGCGCGTCTGGAGCGGCTTGATGCGGTCAGCCGCCGGCTCCTGCGCGCCGCCAGCATCGTGGGAGAGCAGTTCTGGATTCCCGCCGTGGAAGAGGTCTTGGGCAAGGCGCAAGCGAGCAGCCTGGAAGTAGTGGCGGCGGATCTGCTGACGCAGGAGCTGCTCGTGCAGCGGCGGGAGAGCCGGTTCCCGCCGCTGCCCGAGTACGCCTTCCGGCACGCCCTCATCCGCGATGCCGCCTATGAGATGCTCAGCGATAAGGAGCGGCTTGTCGGACATCGCGCGGCCGGACGGTGGCTGGAGCAGATGGGGGAGCAGGATGCGCGGGTGCTGGCCGATCACGCGCAGCGCGGCGGCGAGGCAGCGCGGGCGGTCTCGCAGTACGTTCGGGCGGTCGAGCAGTCCTTCTCCCGCAATGATCTGGAGGGAGTCTTCTCCCTGGTCGAGCAGGGGCTCGGCTGCGGCGCTTATGAGGAGGTGCGCGGAACGCTCTTAGGACTGCGCGCCCTGGCGCGTTTTTTCTCCGGCGATATGACCGGCTGCCTGCACGATGGGACCGAGGCCCTGCACGCCCTCTCGCCCGGTCAGCCGCGCTGGTATCAGGTGGTCGGCGCGCTGGTAAATGCCGCTGGGCTCATGGGCCGGCACGATACGCTGCGCACCCTGCTGACCCTTTTACGTCAGATCTCCCCGCAGCCGGAGGCCGCGGCCGCCAAGGCGGAGGCGCTGGCCTCCGTGGTGGTCATGTACGGCCTTGGCGGGGCTCGGTCGTACGCGCTGCAGACGCTCGATAGCTCGGCCGCGCTCATCGATCCGGAGTCCGACTCCCACATGATGGCGAAAGGCGCGCTGCAGATGGCAAACAGCATGTTCATCAACATGCTCGAGCCGGATCCGTTTCGCGCCCTCCAGCTGGCCGAAGCCGGAATTGTCTCATTCCACACCGTGGGCGACCGGCGTCAGGAGGGTCTGTGCCGGATAGCCTGCGGCGAAGCTCTGTATGCCCTGGGTGAAAGAGGGCGGGGAGCGCGGGAGATGCGCAGCGCGCTGCAGCTGGGACAAAAGCTGCACGAACCGCTGGTGGAGCTGTTGGCGGTGATCTCGCTAGCCTTGAACACCGCGCTCGGCGGCGACGCCGCGGCCGGGGCCGAGGCCGAGAGCCTGGTGGCGCCGGTCATCGAAAACGCGCGCATCACTCCCTTATACCGCGGTCATGCGCTCAGCGCCTTGGCCGGGGCGCTGCTTTCGCAGGAGCGCCATGCAGAGGCGGAGCAGAAGGCGCGGGCGGCGCTGGACATGATCGTTGCCGCACCGGTGTATCGGCCGCGGGTCCAGGCGCTTCTGATGATGAGCTTACGCGCGCAGAATCGGGCCGCGGAGGCCCTTGCTCTGGGACTGGAAGGACTCCGCTTGGTCGAGGGCTTCGGCGGGACCGGGCGCACGGAGCTGATGTTCCGCCTGGCGCTTGTGTCTGTCCTTTTCGACACCGGGCGCACGGCCGCAGCGCGGGCGGCCCTGGAAAGCGCGATGCAGCAGCTGCAGCTACGCGCCAGCCGCATTCCCAACCCCGAGCTGCGCGCGAGCTTCCTCCACAACGTACCGACCCATGTACGGCTACGTATGCTGGCGCAGCAACACCTGTAGCTTCAGCGAGGGCGTAGGAGCACATCGGGCTCGCGCTGGACGAACGCGCGCCAACCTGCAACGATACATAGCGGCCCGTTGTGATTTGCCGGATCTGCCTCCGCCCAGCCCGCGGGCCGAGACGCCAACGATGACTGCACGACTGCTGAAAAAGTCCTTGGTCGCCAACCGCTTCGAGATCGAGCGGCTTGCCGGCACCGGGGGGATGGGCTCGGTCTATCAGGCGCGCGATCGGTATAGCGGCGATTTCGTCGCGCTCAAGCTCCTGCATCCCGCCGGAGCGTCATCTGGCGAAGTGGACCGCTTTGCCCGCGAGGCCTTGGTGCTGGAACAGCTGCACCACCCCGGCATCGTCGCCCATGTCGCCCACGGCCAGACTCCGGACGGGCAGCTCTTCCTGGCGATGCAGTGGCTTGAAGGCGAAGACCTGGCAGAGCGGCTCCGCCGCGGCCCGATGGCGATCTGTGAGAGCCTGCTTCTGGTCAGACATGTCGCGGAAGCTCTGGCCGTGGCGCACAAGCATGGCGTGATACACCGCGATCTCAAGCCGGCGAACCTCTTTCTGCCCGACTCGCGCACGGAGCGGGTTACGGTGCTCGACTTCGGCATCGCGCAGCAGGTGACGCGCTCGCACGCCGTGACGCGCACCGGCATGGTCGTCGGCACGCCGCAATACATGGCCCCGGAGCAGGCCCGCGGCGAGCGCGATCTCAGTCCGGCGGCGGATCTGTTCTCGCTAGGCTGTGTGCTCTACGAGTGTCTGTGCGGCACGCCGCCGTTTGTCGGCGAGCATGTCGCGGCCGTGCTGATGCGGATTCTTCACGAAGAGCCGCCCTGGCTTAGCGACAGCGGCTCCACGGCTCCGCAGCCGCTCCTTACGCTACTGGGAAAACTCCTAGCCAAGGATCCGGCGCGGCGTCCGGAGAGCGCCGATAAGCTCATCGAAGAGATCGATGCGCTGGGACTCTTGGGCGATGACCTGCGGCACACGCTGGCGCAGACCGCGGTAGGGGGCGAGCAGCCAACCTTTGCCGATGACGAGCAGGCCCTGTTCTGCGTGATCCTCGCCAGCGCCCCCAGTAGTACCGCGTTGCCGACGCTGGTGGCCGACGGGCTGGGGCTTTTGGAAAAGGAGCGGCGGGAAGAGCTGAGCCGAACCCTGCGCGGGCTTGGCGCCAGCGTGGAGTGGCTCTTTGACGGCTCCCTGCTGGCGATGCTCTCCGGCGCCGGCAGCGCGACGGATCAGGCGATCCAGGCGGCCCGCGCCGCGCTCATCCTCAAGGAAGCGTGGTCTGATGCCGAAGTGGCGCTGGCGACCGGCCGCGCCGCAGTGCATGCCGCCCTGCCTGTGGGCGAAGCAGCGGATCGCGCGGCCAAGCTCCTCCGCGGTCATACAGATACGAACGTGGCCGCTCCCGCCACCCCGCAGCCCGCGGCCGGAGTGTGGCTGGACGAGCTGAGCGCCGGCCTGCTGCAGCGCCGGTTCGCCTTGGTGACCATAAGCGGCACCGTGCTCCTGTCCGGTGAAGAGCTGAGCGAAGATGAGAGCCGGCCGCTGCTGGGCCGGCCGACGCCCTGCGTGGGGCGCGAGCAGGAGCTCGGGGTGCTCGACGCGCTGCTCACCGGCTGCATCGAAGAGTCGGAGGCGCAAGCCGTGCTCATCACCGCCCCGCCGGGCGTGGGCAAGTCGCGGCTGCGGCATGAGCTCATGCGCCGCCTCGCCGCCCGCGCTGAGGCGGTCTCCGTGCTGATCGGCTGGGGGGAGCAGATGACCGCCGGCTCGCCGTATGCGATGCTGAACCGGGCGCTCAAGAAGCTGTGCGGAATCCAGGGCGGGGAGCCGATCGCGGTGCAGCGCGAACGCCTGGCGCAGCGCCTGGGCCTCCATCTGCCGCCCGAGCTGAAGCGGCATACGATCGATTTTCTCGGCGAGCTTTGCGGCATTCCGTGCGCGGTGGCGGAGAGCGCCCTGCTGCGCGCGGCGCGCAGCGATCCGAAGATCATGAGCGATCAGTTCACGGAGGCGTTCATCGCTTTTTTGCGCGCCGAGTGCGCCGCCGCTCCCGTCCTGCTTGTGTTCGAGGATCTGCACTGGGGCGACGCGATGACGGTCAAGCTGCTCACCACGGCGCTGCGCGATCTGGATGATCAGCCGCTCATGATCGCCGCGCTCGCCCGTCCGGAAGTGCATGAGCTGTTCCCGAAGCTGTGGGCGGGGTGCAGGCTGCGCGAGCTCACCCTGCGCGGTCTGTCCCGCAAGGCGAGCGAGCGGCTGGTGCAGCAGGTCCTTGGCAAGCAGGTGACCAGCCAGGAGGTGGCCCGCATCGTCGACCTGGCAGCGGGTAACGCGCTCTTTTTGGAAGAGCTGATCCGCGCCCAGGCGGAAGGCAAGGGAGCGGCGCTGCCGGAGACCGTGCTGGCTATTTTGCAGGCCCGCATCGGCCGCTTGGACACTCCGGCCCGCCGGGTGCTGCGCGCCGCGAGCATCTTCGGCCTGACGTTCTGGCGCGGCGGCATCGCGCGGCTCATGCAGTCCGAGCGCGGCAAGTATCCCTTCGATGCGGCGCTGAGTCAGCTCGTCGAGTCCGAGCTCATCGAGGTCCATAACGGCAGCCGCTTCGCGGGAGAGCCGGAGTACGGCTTCCGCCATGCGCTCATCCGCGAGGCCGCGTACGGACTATTGACCTTGGACGATCGCGCCCTGGGCCATCGCCTGGCCGGAGACTACCTGGATGATGCCGGCGAGCCCGATGCGCTGATCCTGGCGGAGCACTTCGAGCGCGGCCAGCTGCCGGAGCGCGCCGCCGGCTACTACCTGCGCGCCGGCAGTCAGTCCTTTGAGCACGACGATCTGGCGGGCGCTCTTTTGCGCGCCGAGCGCGGGATCAGCTGCGAGGCCCAGGGCGAGACGCTCGGCAACCTGCGGGCGCTGGCCGCCATGGCGCACTGCTGGCGCTCCGACATCGAGTCCGGTTATCGCATGAGCGTGGCGGCGCTGCCTTTGATCCGGCGCACCAGCCGATGGGAGTGCATCGTTCTTTTTCACGGCACCTGGTCTTCGCTGGTCCTGGGCCGGGAAGACGACTTCGTCGTCATGGCGACACAGCTCGTAGCGGCGCAGCCCGATGCCGGAGCCCGGCGCGACTATCTCCTTTGGTGTCCGCTGGCGGCCTCGCTGCTTACTTCCTATGGTCGCCGCGAGCTGGCGCGCGACCTGCTGGCGCGGGTCTCCGATCTGCTGGCCGACGAGGTCGAAGTGGATCCCAACATCGTCGGCGCCCAGGCGGTCGGACGCAGCGACTACGTGCGCGCCTTCGAACGCAGCCCGTTCGAGCCGCTGCTCCTGACTCGCGATGCGGTAAAGGCCTTCGAGCAGATAGGGGATCGCCGCAACCTGGTAACGGCGCAGAGCCGCCTGGGTCAGGCCCAGAGCGAGCTTGGCGATCCCGACGCGGCGGAGCAGACGTTGCGGGGCGCCGTGGCGCTGGCGGAGCGCATCCGCGTTCCGTTCGCGCTGCTGCAAGCGGAGCTTCATCTGGCCGCCCTCCTTTGTAAGAGCCCGGCAGCCGATCACCGCGCCGAGGCCGTGGCGATTGCGACCAAGGTGCTCGGCACCCAAGGCGTCGGGCTTGGTTACTGCGGCTGGGCGCGCGGCATCCAGGCGCAGGTGCTGCTGCACGAAGGCGATGGACTGGGCGCCGAGCGCGAGTCGCGAGCGGCCCTTGAGCTGTGCCGCCACGTTCCGCTGCGCCGGTTGTGGGTTCTGACCCTGCTCATCAGGAGCCTCCTTCATCGTTCGCAGACTGAAGAGGCGCGGGCGCTGGCCGCAGAAATACCCGCGGCGATAGCGCGGCTAGGCGGCGGCGGCTACATCGAAATCGAGGCCTATCTCGCTGCCGCAAAAGCGGCTCAGGCGGCCGGCGCCGTGAACGAGGCGCACTCGCTCTTGCGAAAGACCTTGAGCCAGCTCAAGCTGCGCGCCGACTCCATACCGGCTCCTGACTGGCGCGGCCGCTATCTCACCCGGGTCAGCGAAAACGAGCACGCGGCCCGCTTGGCCAAGGACTGGCTAGGGGAGGAAATCGTAACTTAGCGCCGGCGCCTTTAGCCGAAGTGATAGGCGGAGATTCGCTTGCCGGCAAAGGTTCCGCTAAAGGCGCGGCTGCCGCGATCGGCGGCGGCGGCGCCGGCGATGACGAGCAGCGGCAAAAGGTGCTCTTCGCGGGGGTGCGCCTGACGGGCGGCGGGCGCCTGGGCCCAGTCGGCGAGGCGGCGATCGCGCTCTGCCGGCGCCGCGGTCGCGGACTCGGTCAGCCAGGCATCGAAGGTCTCCGACACTTGCTGCCCGGCCGGCGAAAAAAAGCTCCGCAGATTATGGTAGGACATGCCGCTGCCGATGATGAACACTCCTTCGTCGCGAAGCGGCGCCAGCGTCCGTCCGAGCTGCAAGTGCTGCTGCGGATCGAGGCTGCGTAGGAGCGACAGCTGCAGCGTCGGCACGTCGGCCTGGGGATAGGTCAGCATGAGCGGAACGAAGGTCCCGTGATCGAATCCGCGCTGCGCATCGGTAGCGCTCTTGTAGCCGGCAGCCCCAAGGAGGCTCTGCACCCGCGCCGCCAGCTCCGGCGCGCCGGGGGCCGGCCACTTGAGCGTATAGGCGGCGGGCGGAAAGTTATAGTAGTCGTAAAGGAGCGGCGGCTTTGGTCCCACCATGAGCGTCGGCACCGCCTCTTCCCAGTGGGCCGACACGACGAGCAGGGCGCGCGGCGGCGCCTTGGGCAGGAGGGACAGCTGGCGCAGGTAGGACGCAAGCGCGTCGAGCTCGGGCCCAGGTAAGCCCAGATCGACAAACGGCCAAGGACCCCCGCCGTGCGGAATGTAGACGACGGGCAGGCGGGTCGCCGCCTGGTCAGCGGGATGCATTTTCATTCTCCGTCAGAGTTTCCTCCATGCAGTATGATCAATTTCCGGTAATTGCGCCCGTGATCGGCGCGCGGATGGCCCGGGCGCTAGACGGAGCGATGGGTCTGCGGTCGGGAGGCGGTGCTTGCGGTTACTGGAAGAAGCGCTGGAAGAAGCTCTTCATCTTTTCCAAGAGCTGATTCCCCAGCTCTTTCTTTTCCGATTCGCGCTGGTCGAGCTCCAGCTCGGCGAAGCGGTTGGATTGACGCAGCCGCCGCGCCGCGGCGGCGTCACAGAGGGTGAACGCCAGCGCGGGGCGGGCGGTCAAAAGGACCCCGAGCTGCTCCTTGGTCACCTCGTAGATGATCGTCTCGCAGACCGCCGTCACCGTCGCCGAGCGCTCTTCACCGGTGAGCAGGGACATCTCGCCGAAGAAGGCCCCCGGACCCATCTGCCCCACCTTCACCGGCTCGGGCTTGTCTTCCGCCTTGACGCTTACGTCGAGCAGTCCCTCGACCAGAACGAACAGCGAGGCGCCCGGCTCGCCCTGCCGGACGACGGTTTTGCCCGGATGCACCACGCGCACGATGGTGCCGTGCCCGAGCCGCAAGAGCTCTTCCGCATCGAGTCCCTTGAACAGCTCCACCCGCGACAGGATCTCGCTGCGGTGCTGTTCATTTTTGCTGTCAAGCTCGCGCACCGGTAGCGAGGAATAGAACATGTCCTGCTTGTTGACGGCCAAAGAGAGTCCGGCCCGGTTTATGTGATCGAGCACTTGCTTGCTGACCATGTGGCGCGCCGCGGACGGACTGCACTTGGTCGGATCGACCCAGAAGCGGAGCGAATACACGACGATGGCCATCTCCACCTTGGAAATGCGCGCCTCGGGCGTGGGCGTGGCGAGGATTCCCTTATCGGAGATGGCGGACAGGAGCGAGGCGTTGAGGATGCGCAGCACGCGGTCGGTGGCGACGCTGGCGTCGAAGGAGAAGTTTACCTCGAACGCCGACTCCAGCCGCGGGCGGGAGCGGTTGGTGATGATCGACACGCCCATCTCGCCGTTGGGAATGATGATCATCGCCCCGTCGGAAGAATGGAGACGGGTGGCGCGCCAGTTGATTTCGACGACGCGGCCGGTGATGCTGCTGGAGCCGCGCTGCACCGTGATCGAGTCGCCATCGACAAAGGGGCGATCGATGTTCAGGGCGATGCCGGTGAAGGCGTCGGACAGAAGCGGGCGGAGGCCGAAGCCGACGACGATGCCGATGGCGCCGGAGGCGGTGATGAAGCCGGTGACCGACTGATGAAAGACCGTGCCGACGATCCCGATCATGCTGGCGGCATACACGAGCAGGAAGATGATCTGGACCATCAGCCGCGGCATGGGCGTGCTGCCCTTGCGGACCACGCCGGGCGCCAGGATGAAGTGCTGGAGCACGCTGTTTAAAAGCCACGCCCCGGTGAGCCAAGCGCAGATGCCGACGGCCGCAGGAAGCAGCTCTTCGAGCATCCAGAACCCTTCGCCGTAGGCCCCGCGCAGGGCGTCCAGCCAGAAGAACCACGACAAAAGGCACAAAAGAAACGCGATTCCCGACGGAAGAATGCGCCTGATCCGAGCGAGCATCTGCCTAATCCAAAAAAAGTGCACTTGGGCCGCGTGCCGCGCCAGCTCCCCCGCTGCGCCGGGGCCGCGAGCCACCGATAATCTAATTTAGGGCGAACGGCGCGTTTTTAGAACACCCGATCTTTTCTTTTCTTTTTGTCCGTGGATGCAGTAAGACCGCCCGCGGTGGGCTAGGGGCATATGCTTGCCCACCTTTACCGACTTTTGGCCGGACTGACTCGCGCGCTGCGGGCAACCGCGTCCGGACACATCACGGTCGACGCTAGAGGCTGCCGCTATGCCGCTCCGCGGCGGTGCCGATTGAGCCGCGCCGCGCCCAGCCCCACGCTGCGGCCCGGCCGTACCGCGATGTCTCGACGCCGACTTGCATCGGCGCTACCCTCTGCCCATGAATAATGTGCACCTTCTTGATGCCGACGCCATCGAGCTCGCCCGCCGCTTGCGCACCCGCGAGGTGTCAGCGGCCGAGCTGGTCGACGCCGCGATCGCCGGTATCGAGGCCGTCAACCCGCGGTTGAACGCGGTGGTTCACAAGATGTACGACACGGCGCGCCAGCAGGCAAAGCAGCCGCTGACCGACGCGCCGTTTGCCGGCGTGCCGATGGTGGTCAAGGACTTTGACGGCTTCGTCAAAGGAGTGCCGTTTACCGCCTCGACGCGCTTTCTCGCCGGATTCGTTCCCGACCACGACGCGGAGGCCATCGCCCGCTTCCGCCGGGCCGGGCTCATTTTTCTGGCCAAGACCAACTGTCCGGAGCTGGCGATTTTAGGCACCACAGAGTCAGCTTGGCGCGGTCCGGCGCACAACCCGTGGAACTTGGAGCACACGGCTGGCGGCTCCTCCGGCGGCTCGGCGGCGCTGGTCGCGGCGCGGGCGGTTCCCATCGCCCACGGCGGCGACGGCGGCGGCTCGCTGCGGATTCCGGCCAGCTGCTGCGGCCTTATCGGCCTCAAAGCCAGCCGCGGGCGCATTCCCACGGGCCCGGACATGGGAGAAGGGTGGGGCGGATACGTGCAGTTCGGCGTCTTGACGCGCTCGGTCCGAGATACGGCGGCGATGCTCGACGTGCTGGCGGGGCCGATGGCCGGGGATCCGTATGCCGCGCCGCCGCACGAGGGAACGTTTTTGGCCGCGATGGCGCGTACGCCGCAGAAGCTCCGGATCGCGTTTTCGACCCGATCCTTTTTCGGCCGGACGACCCATCCCGCATGCGTGACGGCGGTAAAGAACACGGCCAAGCTGCTGACCGACTTGGGCCACCACGTGGAGGAAGCGCACCCCGAGTTTGACCGCGACGCGCTGGTGCAAGCCTACCTCACGCAAGTGGGCGTGGGCACGGCGGCGGAGATCAGCGACTTTGCCCGCTGGGTGGGAAAGACCCCCAAGGCCGAGGATTTTGAGCCGTCGACCTGGTTCTTGCGCCAGGTCGGCTTGGCGATGGACGGCGTGGATTTGCAGCGCGCGCGCGACGCGATCCAGACCGCGGGGCGGCAGATGGCGCGATTTCATCAGCGCTACGATGTTCTTCTGAGCGCGACGCTGGCGCATCCACCGGTGCGGCTGGGCGAGCTGGGGCTCAAACCGGCGGACAAGATTGGTCTTGGCGTACTGCGGAAGGTGCCGCTCAAGGCGGCGATCCGCGCCGCGCTGGCGCAGCTGGCAGCGGACAACTTTGAAAAAATGCCCAACACGCAGCTGTTCAACCAAACGGGGCAGCCGGCGATCTCCCTACCGCTGCATACGGGGCCTGGTGGTCTCCCGGTGGGGGTGCAGTTCTCGGCGGCGTATGGTGAGGAGGACGTGCTCCTGGCTTTGGCGGCGCAGATCGAGGCCGCCAGCCCCTGGATTGCGCGTCGGCCGGTCGTGAGCGTCGCGGTCTGAATTCCAGGCGTTCCCGTCGTTTCCCTTTTTGCGCTGCGGTGTGTCTTTGGCAACCGCGGCGTGCGGTGGGACTCCGCGCCCGGACGGCAGTCCCAAAGCGGCGAGTTTTCCTGCGCTTGCCGGAGGCGCTTTTTCCCCCGAGCGCGAGCATGATATCTTTACGGCATGGGGGCTCGGGTAAAGACGCAGTTGCAGCATCCGCGCCGATGTCTGGCCGCTGCTGGTCTGACCGGACTCCTTAGCGCCGCGGTATCGCCGGCGCAAGCTTGGGCCCTGGACCCGCCGGCCGCACCGCGCGACATTGCTCCCCGGCCCATCGCTGGTTTGGAGCGCATCGTCGAGCTGCGGGACGGCCAAGCGGTGCCGGGCCGGCTCATGGCCGAGGTCCCCGGACAGTATGTCCTCCTGCAGCTGGCGACCGGGGAAGTGCGGCGCTTTGAGTGGAGCGAGCTTGTCGCGGTCCGCACCGTCGATCTGCCGCCGACCGCTGCGCCCGTCCCGGACTTCGATCCGCGGGCCGTCGCCGTGAGCGTGGAGGGAGAGCCCAGAGTGCGGCTGTCCGTACGCACCGGAGAACGGGAGTCCCCGGACTGGCAGCCCATCTGCAATCTGCCCTGTGAGCGCATCCTCTTTCGCGAGTACCAATACCGCGTCGATGGTCAGGGCTTATCGGCCGGCACGTTTCAGCTCCCCAGCAGCGGCACCGCGGTCCGCGTGCAGGTGCGGGTAGGCTCGCAAGCGTCGCGCACCGCCGGCGCTGTGATGCTCGCCGTCGGCCTACCCACGACTGCCGCCGGAATCGGCGTGCTCTTTGCCAATTTTATCGGGGCCATCTTAGGAGGATCGGATTTATGGAAAGTTGGTACCCCGCTTTTTATCGCCGGTACGCCGCTTGTGATCGGCGGGGCGGTGCTGCTCGCTCGCAGCTCCACGAACATAAAGGTAATTCCCCAGCCGGGCGGTACCGCGGCTCTCCAGCTGCGTCTGGCCAATCGCCTCTGGCTCACTCAAGCGGGGCTTTTATTTTGAGGTTCGGCGTGACCGCGCGCCGGTCCGTAGCGCTCGCGCTGATGGGGCTGTTGACGCTCGGCGGCCCGGCTCTGGCCGGCGCGGAGGACCCGCTGGGTCAACCGAACCTGCCGGGTCCAGCGAACCTGCCGGGTCAACCGAACCTGCTGGGACCAGCGAACCTGCCGGGTCAACCGAACCTGCCGGGACAACCGGACAGCGGTATCTATATCATCAGCACCCAAAGCGGCGCTACCTATGTCGGCAGCTGGCGTCCCACCGACGACCAGAACGGCCTGGTGGTGACTTTGGGAAATGGGGCGGAGGTGCGCCTGGGGCGCTCGGAAATCATTCAGATGATTCCCCAATCCCAGGCGAATCCGCCCGTACCGGCGCCCGCCGTGCCGCCCGACGCTTTCGCCGCGGTGCAGACTCAGGTAGATCTGCATCGCGTCGGCATCCGAGTGGAGCCGGGCTCCGGAATGGAGCTGCGGCTCGAACGACAGAATCCGCGCGTGAAGGCGGACTCGGGCTGGGAAACGGCGTGTATTGAGTCCTGCCAGGGGCTTGTCGACAACCGCTTTTTGTACCGGATCGCAGGGAATAAGGTTACGACTTCAAGCACCTTCCACATCGGCGGCGCGGCGACCCGCTTGGTTGTGACTCCCGGCGACAAGCGGAAGTATGGTGCCGGACTCGGCCTGCTTATCGCAGGTGCGGTCGTAAGTGGAATCGACCTGTCGCTGGGGTTGCGTTTCCTTCCTTCCGATCCGCTGCAGTCGCCGGCGGCGTTGCCGATCGTCGCCGGCGTTGGCGTGACGGGTCTGGGAATGCTGGTCGTAGGCGTCGTGCTGGTCAAGACCCAGGGAACCAAGGTTCAAATAGATCCCGGTCCAGAGCTGCGCCAGTAGCTGCGGAGCTTGGCGTGCCGCGCCGGCGCCAGCCGATTCCGGCACGGCGCCGAGCTATCCGAGTACCAGATAAACCATAAGGGCGACCAGAACCGCCACCACCGCGGACACGATGAACAGCTGCTGCCGGCGCTGCCGCGCCAGCCACTTGGCCTGCGCATCGCGGGAGAACACCGCGACCGGCACCGTGGCGGCGTTGGGTCCGCCGCCGATCAGCGTCGGCTCGACCACCGTCTGCGGCAGCACCTTGAGGCCCTCGGTCGGGGGCAACACCTTGAGGCCTTCCGTTGGCGGCAGCACCTTGATGCTTCCGACCGGCGGCACCGCGGGTTGACGCCGTACCGTCGGCGCGCGCACCGTCGGCGCGCCCGGTGAAGAGGTCTGGGCGGGCCGCGGCGTTTCCGCTGGTGCGACCCCGGAGTCTGTCGGATCGCTGGACTGCGCCGGCGCGACCCCGGAGTCTGTCGGATCGCTGGACTCCACCGCCGTCACTTTCTCGACCGCGGTCGGGGTGGGAAGGGGAATCTCGGCGATCTCGGACAGCGTCGAACGCACCTGGCGATGCTGCTTGAGCTCCGCGAAGACCTCCTTCATGTCGGGGCGGTCTTCCTTCTTCTTCTTGAGCATGCGATGGATGAGCCGCACAAGCGGCTTGGACAGAGACGGTCGCAGGCTGTCCAGCGGCCGCGGCGGATCGTACAGATGCTTGGCGAGAATGTCGTACTCGCTCACACCCACGAAAGGCGGCTCCCCGGACAACAGCTCATAGAGCATCACGCCCAGCGAATAGACATCCGACTTGCCGTCCAGATCGCGCTGCCCGCGGCACTGCTCCGGCGACATATAGCGCGGCGTGCCGATGAGCCGCCCGGTCACGGTAGGCTGCTTGGTCGGCCCCACCGTCTCATTTGCCAGCTTGGCGATGCCGAAATCGAGAAGCTTGACCCGGTCCTCATCGGGCAGCGCCGGATCCGCGATGAGCATGACGTTGCCGGGCTGACTGCCGGCCCCGAGTGAGAAGCGGTAGGAAACTGTCCGCATGCGGTCGGAGATGATCTGCGGACCGTTTCGCAGAACGCCTACTTCTCGACGGAAAACCCGGTCCTCCATCTCGAATCAGGCCGAGCCTGCGTTGCGCGAGCCTATCGCGCGCAGAGCGCCGATTGTTGATCCGCTCATCAACTCTGTGAAGTTCAAGAAGGTGGCGCAGGCGGCCGGCTAAAGGACCCCACAACCTATCCGGACAAGTGCCGATAACTTCTATCGCAGCGGTGTGCGAAACGACGTAGGACCGGGAAGGGCAGCATGTTCGACCAACGGAATCAGCGAGAAACACTGAAGCGCAGTCCCTGGGAAGCGGCGGAAAAGCCGGCCAATCACGCGGCCGCTGGCTTGCATTCGGCCGGAGATCCGCACGCGCAAGAGGTCGGAGCCACCGGCCGGTTTGATGCGCGCAAGGTCAAGGACCAGGACCTGGCCGCCTTGTTTGGTCCGAGCTTCGGCGACACCAAGACGGCGGCGGCGCCCACGATCGCTCCCGCTGCGGCCCCGGGACAGAGCCCGGCGGCGCAGGCTCCGCAGGCGCCCGCGGCTCCCGTCAAGCAGACCACGGCCGCGGATCTCAAGGCGGAGCTTAAGAACAATCCGGCCGCCCTGCGCAGCTTGAACTCCCTCACCAGCGATAAGTCGTATCAGGCGCTCACGCCAGAGCAGCAGACCGCGCTTCTCAACCAGTTCCACGGTGCTCCCAACAGTGCGACCACCGAGTACCTGCGCGGCATGGCGGAATACCAGCAAGGCGTCGCCGCCGATAAGAGCGGGGATCCGCAGGCGGAAAAGGCGCGGCTGGACAAGCTCACCGAGCGCAAGACGCCGGACAGCGGCTCATTCACGGTGAGCGGAGTCTCCTATAGCATCAAGGATGGGCAGCTCCTCGACAAGAAGGGGCAGCCGGCGGGGACTATCGACAACCTGGGCAACTACCAACTAAACGGTCAGACCGAGCCGTCCAATTACTACAAAGACATCCACGCCAGCGTGGTCCTGCGTGAGGGCGAGGGCAAAGATCAGCGTACTCTCCTCAGCCTGCATGACGCGGATCCCAATGCCCGCCTCACCGGTCCCAACATGAACGACACCTTCACCGGGAAGGCCGAAGCCACCATCGCTGCGCTGCGCCATGAAGGCGTGGACATCGGCGCCGCTCCGGATGGTTCCTATCGCAGCTTCCGCGATCAGGACGATCAATATGCAAAGGGACGCACCAAGCCGGGAAAGATTGTCACGCAGGCGCGCGGCGGCGAGTCCTATCACAACTACGGCGTTGCCGCCGACCTGGCGTTTTACAACGACAAGGGACAGATCACCTGGCCGGAGAAAGGCGACTACGCCAGCCTGTGGACGCGCTACGGTGAAGTCGCCAAGCAGCAGGGGCTGACCTGGGGCGGCGACTGGAAGCACAAGGACCGTCCGCACATCGAGTACCACCCCGGCCTGAACTCCAGCCAAGCCGCGAACCTCAAGCGGGCGAGCGCGCGCGGAGGACTGGAGGCGGTCTGGGATCAGCTCGGCATCGGCGAGCAGCCGGATCGAACGCCAGGCTAAACCGCGCCTCAGTTGAACCCCGAAGTTATTGCCAAAAGAGCGGGTGGCACCGGAGGCGGGGGCC